>JBLHTS010000001.1:0-44688 GCA_047627695.1 Yoonia sp.
CCCGCCAAAGTGGCCGCCATGGAAGGCAATTGGGAAACCGGCACAGGCGTGCCGTTGATCTTGTTCGCAATCCCTGACGAAGAGGCCCGCTAGAACAAGTTTGAGATCGGGATTCCGAAACTCGCGTCCTTCATCCTGACCCACGACTGGAACGGCGAAGTCCAAGGCCTGAATGACTTTGTCACCGAAGACGGTGAAATCCTGCACCCGCGCGTGAATCCTGTGTTCTGGTCCTTCCGCGTGATGGTCGGCACAGGTTTGTTGATGCTGTTGGTGAGCTGGTCGGCGACCTATCTGATCTTGCGCCGCAAGCGCGGTGTTGAAGGACTGCCCAAACCGATGCTCTATGCCCTTGTCGGGATGAGCTTTAGCGGTTGGCTCGCCACTCTAGCGGGCTGGTACACAACAGAGTTCGGGCGCCAGCCTTGGTTGGTCCACAGCGCGATGACAACCGAAGAAGCGGTCGCTGATGTACCTGCGCCTTTGGTTCTGTCGACATTGATTGCCTATCTGATTGTCTATGCGGCTCTATTGTCTGCCTACATCTTTGTGATCTTCTACCTTGCCCGCAAGGCAGCACGCGGTGAAGAGATCGGAACTCAGATCGCACCAACGCCAGCGGCTGGCCCCCGCGCCATGCCAGCGGAGTAGGTACAATGAACTATTTTGGTGATCCAACTATTTGGCTGCCCTTCGTCTTTGCGGGACTTATGGGCGCATCAATCCTGATCTACGTGATCTTGGATGGGTTCGACCTAGGTGTCGGCGTGCTTTCCCCGTTCGCGGAAGATGACGAAAAAGACCGCATGATCGCGTCCATTGGCCCGTTTTGGGACGCCAATGAAACATGGCTTGTTCTTGCAGTTGGCTTGCTGCTGGTGGCGTTCCCATCGGCGCACGGAACAATTCTGACAGCACTCTATCTGCCCGTTGCGATCATGCTGATCGGCCTGATCCTGCGAGGCGTGGCGCTCGAGTTTCGTGCCAAAGCACCAGCCCCGCATAAACGACTGTGGAACAATGCGTTCTTCATAGGCTCGCTAATGACCTCGCTTAGCCAAGGTTTCATGTTGGGCATGTATGTCATGGGGTTGGAATGGACTTGGGTCAACTTTGCATTCGGGATGCTGACTGCTGTATTCTTGACTATGTGCTACAGTTTTATCGGGGCCACTTGGATCATCCACAAAACTGCGCACACATTGCAAGTAAAGGCCGTTGCATGGGCAAGAGGCGGCATCTGGGGGCTTGTGTTGGGCATTGGCGCGGTCTCGCTTGCGACGCCCTTTGCGAGCACGCGGATTTTTGACAAATGGTTCAATTGGCCAGAAGCATTGTATCTTGCGCCACTCCCGATCCTATCTGTGCTGATCGTCTATTGGCTATGGGCGATGCTGCAAAGAATGCCATTTTCTGACGATCGCTGGTCTTGGTTGCCGTTTGCGGCAGCGACAGCATTGTGGGTGATGGCTTTTGGCGGGATGGCATATAGCTTTTATCCATATGTCGTCCCTGAACAGATAACGATCTATGAAGCGGCAAGCGCGCCGGAAAGCCTGTTTATTATCCTGATTGGCGCTTGCGTCGTGTTGCCGACGATCATGGCGTACACTGTGCTATCGTACTTTATTTTTCGCGGAAAAGCGACAGAACTGCGCTATGACTAAAGTAAGGTGGGTTTAAACCCACCTTACCGTCAGTTTCGGTTTGACACCCCTGCCCCCATTGCGTAATCGGACGCTCGTGGTTAGGCGCGGTAGCTCAGTTGGTTAGAGCGATCGACTCATAATCGATAGGTCGGGAGTTCAAGTCTCCCCCACGCCACCACCACTTTTCCCCACGTCGATTATTAACAGCGATTTCGCTGCCCAAAGCCACGCTTCGGGCGTTATTCACGCCAGCCGGGCAGTGCTTTCGTTCCGCCCCGACCCATGCAAAACTGGTTCCTATGACCGATATCTTCAACTCCGCTAACATCACAACACCTCGGCTGCAGCTTGTGCCTTTTGCGGTGCATCATGCGCCCGCCCTCAAAGCGATCAATAATGAACCGCAGGTGATGGAATACTTGGCCAATGGCACCCCCGAACCCATCGACAGAACACTCGCCGCCATCGCGCGGGTTCGCGAACGCTGGCAACGACTTGGCTATAGCTGGTGGGCAATCATCGCGCGCGAAACGGACAGCGTGATTGGGGCTGCCTGCGTGCAAAACGTTGCCAACAAGGCGGCTACAGACCTTGAAATCGGGTGGCGTTTGACGACTGCAGCAACAGGGCAAGGCTATGCCACCGAAGCTGGAAAAGCCGCCGCCGATTATGCATTCGACGTGATCGGTGCCGCATATGTCATCGCTGTCGCCAATCCTGCCAACATCGCCTCTCACCGCGTCATGGAACGTGTTGGCATGACCCTGCGAGGGATCGAATCCCCCTACGATGAAGGCTGCACAACCTATGTGCTGCAAAAATATGACCGTTCCAGCTAGGAACGGCGCATCTTTCCCAACCATAAATTTCGCGCTAGCGTGCATCAACAAGTATACGAGGCACCATGACCGTTCTCTCCCAAATCACCGCCGCTATCGGCGCAGCCCACGTGCTGACTGGCAGCGATGCCGCGCCTTATGGCAAGGATTGGACCGGCGCCTATACCTCTACCCCGCTGGCCGTTTTGCGCCCCGCCAATACGGCCGAAGTCGCGGCCATTCTGAAGATCGCGAACGAGACCAAAACGCCGGTCGTTCCAGCCTCTGGTCGCACCGGCTTGACCGGGGCCACGTTGGCGCAAGACGCGCTGATGCTGTCCGTCGAACGCCTGAATGAGATCACCGACATCAACGCGACCGCCCGCACAGCGACCGTCGGTGCAGGGGTCATTCTTTCCAACCTTCACGATGCAGCAGAAGCCCATACCCTGATCTTTCCACTGACCTTGGGCGCGCGTGGATCTGCGATGATCGGAGGCTTGCTATCCACGAATGCAGGTGGGTCCAACGTTGTGCGCTATGGCAGCACGCGTGGCCTGTGCCTTGGGCTAGAGGTCGTCATGGCCGATGGTCGCATCATGAATTTGATGAGCGCGCTGCACAAAGACAATTCCGGTCTTGATCTGCGCAATCTAGTGATCGGGGCCGAAGGCACGCTGGGGATTATCACCGCAGCGGTTCTGAAATTGTGCCCTAAACCGCAAGCCTACGCTACCGCCATGGTCGCTGTGCCGACCTTGGCAGACGCGCTGACGCTACTGCACCGCCTGCAAGATGAAACTGGCGGCGGCGTCGAGGCGTTCGAGTATATGCCACGCAGCTATATCGACAAACACCGCCAGCTTTTTACGGATATACAGCCACCATTTGATGCCGCATATGACGTGAATATCATGATTGAAGTCGCCGCAACGATGGCTCGCGATGCAGTGCCTAACACTGACGGCAGCATGCCTGTTGTCAGTGCGTTAGAAGAAACCCTTGGGCAGATGATGGAAGAAGGCACTGTTCTGGATGCTGTCATTGCGCAGAACGAAACCCAACGCCGCGCAATCTGGAAACGCCGCGAAGACGCAGGCGAAGTTGCCTTTTTCGGCGGCGTGTTCGTGAATACTGACGTGGCCTTGCCGCTTGATAAAATCGCCGCTTTCGAGGCAATGCTGACACCCCGCATCAAAGCGATTGATCCAGACGCCAGCGAAGTCATCGTGGCGCACTTAGGCGACGGCAACATCCACCACACCAGCTATATCAGCCGCAATGACCCTACCGTCATGGACGCCTTGGTCGAAGCGGTCGAAGATGTCGTGCAAGAGCTTGGCGGATCGTTCAGCGCAGAGCACGGGATCGGCGTTTCAAAACTGGAAACTATGAAGCGCCGCAAAGACCCTGTAGCACTCGACGCAATGCGCGCCATCAAGGCGGCACTTGATCCCAACAACATCCTGAACCCGGGCAAGGTGATCCCCGCGCGCTGATTTTAGAAGAAGTTTGGTCCGGCTTGAGAAAGCAGTTTCGCAGCCATAGCGCGGCCCATTTCTGGACCATCTTCGATCGCGCCACTGACGTCGTCGTTGTAAACTTCAGTCCCGTCTGTGCGCAGGATTTCCCCGCGCAGACGCATGCTTTTTCCGTCAAGTTCGGCCAAGCTGCCAATCGGCGTTTCGCATGACCCATCCAGATGCGCCAAAAACGTGCGCTCGGCCGCTAACCGTTGACCGGTTGGGCCGTCATGGATCGCCTCTAGCATTGCAGCGGCACGGCTGTCATTGCCGCGCCGTTCAATGCCAATCGCACCTTGGGCCACCGCAGGCAACATATCTTCAGGGGCCACGGCAGTGCGCGGCACATCGTTCATGCCCAAACGGTTCAGGCCGGCCATGGCCAGAAACGTCGCTTCGGCCACGCCGTCACCCAGTTTCTTCAGCCGTGTCTGCACGTTGCCGCGAAATTCCACGATGTTCAGATCAGGACGCTTTGCCAGTAGCTGAGAGCGACGGCGTAGCGACGATGTACCGACTGTGGCGCCTTGGGCCAGATCATCCAGACTTTTGGCATTTAGCGACACAAACGCATCGCGCACATCTTCGCGCGGCAGATATGTATCGATCAACAACCCGCCCGGTTGATCGACAGGCATGTCCTTCATCGAATGCACCGCGATGTCGATGGACCCATCAAGCAAGGCTTCTTCAATCTCGCGTGTGAACAAGCCTTTGCCGCCAATCTCTTTCAAAGGGAGGTCCTGAATGGCGTCGCCCATGACCTTGATCACGCAGATCGCAAAGGCATCTTGGGGCAAATCAAACGCTGCCATCAGCCGCGACCGCGTCTCGTGCGCTTGCGCAAGGGCAAGCGGCGAACCACGGGTTCCAATGTTGAAAGGTGAGGCGGGTGTCGGCATTAAAACATTCATTAACTGGGTGTTAAACGTGTCAACCTAGCCTGACAACTCCCTTGACAACATCAGCTGCAATTGGGACCACAGGACCTGCAAAAAAGGACAACTTATGGCGCTGCAAAAAACCATTATTCGGGCCCTCGCAGGCGAAACTTTACCGACACCTCCGATTTGGATGATGCGTCAAGCGGGGCGGTATTTGCCTGAATACAAAGCCACCCGTGCGCAGGCCGGTGATTTCCTGTCGCTTTGCTATAATCCCGAACTGGCGGCAGAAGTCACCTTGCAACCGATCCGCCGCTACGGCTTTGATGCCGCCATTCTTTTCGCAGATATTTTGCTGTTACCTCAGGCATTGGGTGCGGACCTTTGGTTTGTCACTGGCGAAGGGCCACGGTTGTCCACAATCACGACGGCAGATGAATTGGCGCAACTGAAACCGCTTGATGCCATCCACGACACGCTGAACCCGATTTACGAGACGGTGAAAATCCTGTCGCGTGAATTGCCAAAGGAAACGACTTTGATCGGCTTTGCAGGTGCGCCCTGGACCGTTGCGACCTATATGATCGCAGGCCAAGGCACGCCGGATCAAGCCCCCGCACATGCGCTGAAGGCCGAAAACCGCCCTGTGTTTGAAGGGATCATGAACCGGATCACCGAAGGCACAATCGACTATCTATCAATGCAGATCGAAGCAGGAGCAGAATGCGTTAAGCTGTTCGATAGCTGGGCAGGGTCTTTGCAGGATGATGACTTTGTCGAATTTTCGGTCAAGCCGATGCAGCGCATCACGGCTGCTTTGAAAGAAAAGCACCCCGGCATTCCGATCATCGCCTTCCCGCGTGGTGCGGGCAAACGCAACATCGGCATGCATGCGGCCATTGGCGCTGATTGTATCGCATTGGATGACGGTGTGGACGCGGTTTGGGCGGCAGAGAACGTACAAAAGGATGGCTGTGTGCAGGGCAACCTCAAGTCTTCGCATATGGTGACGGGTGGCGACACATTGGTGTCAGAGACACGCCGGATCGTTGATGCGTTTTCCAAAGGGCCACACATCTTCAACCTTGGCCATGGCATCACGCCTGATGCAGACCCTGCGAATGTGCAGTTGATGATCGACACTGTGCGCGGGGCGTAGATTTTACGATGAATTAAGGTAGGCTCCTTTCAATGAAAGGAGCCTACGCTTGCATATACGGCTTACATTTCGGCTGGTTTTTCACAGCTTTCGCGCAATCGTGCGGGCTGGACTGCTATTTCTTTGCGCGTGGCTACTCTTGATCCCCGCAAACCCATCCGAAATCAGCGCATTGGGCGCACGATCCGGCACGTCCTTTCCAGAAGGTCTGCGCCCGATGCGGGCAGCAAAAGCGATTGTCGCGTCGCCCCACCTTACACCTACACATTGATCGCGCGCGTTATCGGGCCTTCGGCGCCCCCTATCGGTGTCGAGTTCATGATGGAACAAACGGCTGCAGGACGGCTGTTGCCGAGAACCGTCCAGACAAACCCCGCACAACCAACAATCGTCCAGACAAACACAGACATAATCAGCAACCGCGACATCGTCGGGACGCTCTTTATCAAGGTCGATTAGGTCAGACCCATTTCGCCAGTGGTGGCAGGCTCATAAGAACCGCGTTCGCGTCATGGCCTGTGGTCAGACCAAACTTTGTGCCGCGATCATAGACTAGGTTGTATTCGGCATATAGCCCGCGATGGATCAATTGCGTGTCCTTGTCTGCATCGCTCCACGGTGTGTTCCGACGCTTTTCGACCAACGGCACATAGGCAGGCAAAAACGCTCGGCCGATGTCTTGGGTCAACTCGAAATCCTTGCGCCAATTACCCGTGCAGTAATCATCCATAAAGATGCCCCCAACGCCCCTAGCACGATTACGGTGCGGGATATAGAAATACTCGTCCGCCCAAGCCTTAAGCCTGGGATAATGATCCTCGCCATGTGGATCGAGATGGGTTTTTTGAGTCGCATGAAAATGTGCGGTGTCTTCTGCATATTCGATGCAAGGGTTCAGGTCCGACCCACCACCGAACCACCACGCATGGGGCGTCCAGAACATGCGGGTGTTCATGTGGACCGCTGGCGCATGCGGGTTTTGCATGTGGGCCACCAATGAGATGCCAGAGGCCCAGAACCGAGGATCTTCGGCCATGCCGGGCACACCGCGCGCGGCCATCGCCTTTTGGGCCGCATCACCCAACTGGCCATAAACGGTCGAGATATTCACACCGACCTTTTCAAAGACGCAACCTCCGCGCATAACCGACATCACGCCACCGCCCGCGTCAGTACCATCGTCGGACGTGCGCGTCGTCTCGCTTACCTCAAACCGTCCGGCGGGCGCATCCCCTGCTTGGCTGTCTTCTAAGCCTTCGAATGCTGCGACGATTTCGTCGCGCAGGGTGCGAAACCATGCTGATGCTGTCTTTTTTTCCGCCTCAAAACCGTCTGACATGCGTCGTTCCTATTTCTTGATATTGTATATCACCACGTTTTCACTTTTACGCACCTTACTGATCGCTTTACGATGATCCAGATCAAAACCGGAGAATGCCATGCGCACTGCTTTCTTGATGCTTCCACTTGTTGCTTTGGCAGCCTGTGCCACCCCGCGCGAGCAATGCATCAATGATGTGACACGTGATACCCGCGTCCTGAATGCCTTAGTCAATCAAACCCGTGGTAATATATCGCGTGGCTACGCGCTTGAGCAGCATCAACAGGTCCGGACTGTGCGCGGCACCTGCCGTGGACACAACGAAGACGGAACAAGGTTCTTGTTTTCATGTGAAGAGACAAACACCATCAACACCTCGACCCCTGTCGCTATTGATCTGAATGCGGAGCAAGCCAAACTGGCATCTTTGCAAGAACGCCTCGCGCAATCACAAACTGGTACAAATCAGGCGGTGGCGCAGTGTATCGCAATACATCCCAGCTAATTAATGCGCGGATACTGCCGCTGGGTCGATCAAAGTCCGACCCCCGTCGACAGTAATAATCTGCCCCGTCACAAAGGCCGATGCATCAGAGGCCAGATACTGCACAGCATCTGACACCTCGCTCGGGCTTGCGATCCGGTGAAGCGGTGTGCCGTCGACAATGGCCTCGCGCACTTCGTCATGGTCCTTTAGCGCCCCCTTCAGGCTCGCGCTCATCACGCTACCAAATGCTACAGCGTTGATGCGTATCCCGTGCGGCGCCAACGCCACCGCCATCGAGCGCGTCATTTGGTCCAATGCCGCCGAACTGACCGAATAGGCCAACAAATCTGGATGCGTCCGGCGTGCCGCAATCGAACTGATGTTCACGATTGACCCAAGGCTCCCACCGGTCGCACCGTCAGCTTGCTTGATCATGCGTCGCGCGACCGCTTGGCTGACCCGCATCGCCGTTAGCGTATTTTGCTGCAACAATTCTTCGACAGATGTATCTTCAGGGTCCAGCGGGTCCGTTGTCATCACTTGACGTGATGCATTGACCAAGATGTCCACACGCTCGAAGGCATCAATCGTCGTTGATAAAAGATTGGTAATCGTCAGCTTCTTGCGCAGGTCACCAGCAAAAACGCGCACGTTTTCTTCTTTGTCTGCATCTTCGCCCATTTGGCGAAGCAGTTCCTTTTCATCCATATCGGCAAAGACGACATTCGCACCCATCTCGATAAAATGACGCCCGATCGCAAGACCGACACCGTTGGCGGCACCTGTGACAATCGCAGTCTTTCCAGTAATCGAAAATGACATAAGGACGTTCCTTGGGCTGATTAGCGTTTTGGCCGATTGGCGTGAAACAGTTTAAACGCACCGTTGCCACCGATCACTTCGACGTTGCGGAAACATTCTGACAGAGTGTCTTCATAAGGCAAATGGCGATTTGCCACCATCCAGAGTTTGCCATGCGGAACAAGCAGTCGCACGGCCGCCTGAATGAATGCCCGCCCAAGCGACGCATCAGGTGATCGGCCCACATGAAACGGCGGGTTCATCACGATCCCCTCATAGGTTGCACCATCAAATGCGATCGCGTCAGCCCAATGAAACGTAACACGCGGATCGGAGACGTTAAGGCGGGCACAGTTCAAAGAAAGCGCCTCTGCCTCAATCAGATCAAGCGATTTGACACCGTCGCGCGCCAAAATTGGTCCGGCAAGGTAACCCCAACCAGCCCCAAGATCTGCCATACGCGCAGGCAGCTTTGGCGGCAAAGCATTGGCTAAAAGCAATGAACCTGCATCGACTGCACCATCTGAAAAAACGCCGGCAGTTGTGAAATAGCCATGCGATCCTTTGACAGGCTCAGGGGCAGTCCAGTCCGAAAAAACATCTGTCGCTGCAAACCAAAAAATGCGCCCGTGCGCTTTGGTGATCGACGGCAAGTTGCCCAATGCCTTGCGGCACGCCTTGAACAGGCTATCAACACCGTCCGTCTTCTGCCCGTCGACAACCACAAAATCCGCATGTTTGCAGGCATCAGCGACCATAGCGCGGGCAAGTGCTTTGGCACGCGGCACAACAACGATGGCTGTCGTCGTTTTGGTCTGGGTCTGCGTCGTGGGATACCCCGCACCCTGCCAAGCCGCGACATCGGGGTAATACCCATGTACGATTTGCACGGCATCCCGCGTCAAGGGCGTCACATCATAGGTCGCGTCAGGGCGCATCAACGCGATGCGGCCTTCTGGCAGCGCAAGCAAACCATCTTCGATGGCAGTGGAAAGGCGGGATTGGGCCATAAGGGCGGCGAATAGCGGCGAACCGCTATTCTTTCTCCATTGTGCATTGGAGCGGGTGCTGGTGGCGTTGCGCAAAATCCATGACCTGAGCCACTTTGGTTTCAGCGACTTCATGGCTGAACACGCCCACAACCGCGAGACCCTTTTTGTGTACCGTCAACATCAACTCAAAAGATTGCCCGTGCGATAGCCCGAAAAAGCGTTCAAGCACATGCACAACAAATTCCATCGGCGTAAAATCATCATTTAAGATCATAACCTTATACATCGGCGGCCGTTTCGTCTTTGGCTTCGTCTCAAGGACGACGCCAACGTCGCCTTCGCCATCATCCTTCTTGTCCGCCATCATGTAAAACTTAGCCAGCATTGATCCGCCTTCTGTCATTGGCGTTATATATAAGGCACATATCGCTTATGAAAACCCCAAGGTTTGATAAAGCTAAACACCACCGCCGGGCACAAAAACAGGCTATCTGGTAGCTAGCCGCGCCGCAACCGCTAGATATAGTATTTTTGGATGATACTCACCCTGAAAGTCTTTGAAATTAGGGTATTTTCGGAAAAGATGACCTGTGCTAGCGTTACGAAATAATAATAAGACCACCGGAAAAATTCGGGGTCACTGAGGCAGAAAATGAGGCACGCGACGTGAAAAGTCGGCTGGGACAATGGGCCCTTAACGGGCTATTTCTATGTATCGTTATGATATCAATGATGCTTGCACCTATCGGTGCAACTGCAGCCCCTTATGCTGCGATGGTGATGGATGCACGCACCGGAGAGGTGCTGCATTCGCGCAACGCCGACACCCGATTGCATCCTGCTTCGTTGACCAAGATGATGACGCTGTATGTGGCATTCCAAGCCATTGAACGCGGCGAAATCACACTTGATACTCCAGTTACAATCAGCCGGAACGCGGCATCCGAGCCGCCGTCAAAACTAGGACTACGCTCCGGTCAGACCATTCCCCTGCGCTTTTTGCTCCGCGCGGCGGCGGTCAAATCGGCCAATGACGCGGCAACCGCGATCGGCGAAGCAATTTCAGGCTCTGAAGAGGCATTCGCGACGCGCATGAACCGCACCGCAAGTGCGATGGGCATGAACAGCACGACCTTCCGCAATGCACATGGTCTGACGCAGTCTGGCCATTTGTCGACCGCACGCGACATGACTGTCTTGGGTCGCCACGTGATCTATGACTTCCCACAATATTATAACCTATTCTCGCGCCGTTCAGCAGACGCCGGCATTGCGACTGTCCGTCATACCAACCGCCGCTGGCTTGACAGCTACGAAGGCGGTGACGGCATCAAAACAGGCTACACAAGTGCTGCAGGGTTTAACCTTGTGGCCTCTGCCCAGCGCGGTCAGGAACGTGTGATTGCAACCGTTTTTGGTGGCTCGTCCACTGCCGCACGCAATACACGGATCACAGAGTTGATGGATATGGGCTTTAACCGGGCACCGTCACGCGTGACCATTCAGGAACCAACACCACCAGAAGCAATGCTCAGCAGTTCCGAGGCTACCGGCAACCCCGGAAAAACAATCCGTGTAAGCGGCCTTGTCGCCACAAGCGGGCGTCCAATCGCACGACCCCCTGCAACCACGACCCCAACCCCAGCCCAGGAGGTCGTGGTTGCAGCACTCGATACCGCTATCATCAACACGGTTGTCGCCGATGCGGTTGATGCCGCCCTTACCGAGGCGCTTGGGCCAATCCTCGAAGAACCACATGTGACGCAAGTCGCGACCGTGGTGCCGGCAGTCACACCCATGGTGCGTCCTGCAATCGAAGAAACAATTGTTGCAGCTGCTGCACCACCATCTGACGAAATCGTCGAGACAGGACCAGAAGTTGTCACACGCATTTCAACATCAGGCGGGCGTCATTGGGGTGTCAACGTCGGTCGCTATAACACCCGCTATAACGCAGAGCGTGTATTGCTGCAGGTCGCCCTGAACGAGATGAGCACGCTTGACGGCGCACTTCGCCGTGTGACCCAGCGTGCAGGCGGATTTGACGCGAACTTTATGGGTTTGACCCGTGAAGGCGCTGATCTGGCCTGCCGGCGCCTGCAAGCGCGTGGGACTATGTGCTTTATGATAGGGTCAGAAGGCTAGTCTTAAACCACGTCGCCTGCAAAGGCTGCTGCCATCAAAGCGCGTGTATAATCGGACTTTGGCGCATCAAAAATTGCGTTCGCGTCGCCTGCTTCAACCACATCGCCTTGTTTCATCACCATCACCTTGTGTGACAGCGCGCGCACGACTTTCAGGTCATGGCTGATAAACAGATATGCCAAAGCATATTTCTGCTGCAGATCGCGCAAAAGCTGTACGATTTGAACCTGTACCGTCATATCCAAAGCCGATGTCGGTTCGTCCAAGATCAACAATTTTGGCCGCAAAATCATCGCCCGCGCAATTGCGATGCGCTGACGCTGCCCACCGGAAAATTCGTGCGGGTAGCGGTCCATCAGTTCTGGATCAAGCCCAACCTCGCCCATGATTTCGGCCACCATATCGCGCCTGTCACGGCCCGGTTCAACGCCATGCACGCCAAGCCCCTCAGAGATGATCTCGGCCACAGTCATACGCGGGCTAAGCGAGCCGTAAGGATCTTGGAACACAATCTGCATGTCGCTGCGCAAGGGCCGCATCTGGCGTTGGTTCAGGCGGTGAATATCGGTGCCCTGAAACACAATCCGCCCTTCTGACCGGATCAGTCGCATAACCGCTAGCGCAAGCGTCGTTTTGCCCGACCCACTTTCGCCGACAACGCCCAGCGTCTCGCCTGCGCGCACGGTCAAGGTAGCGTCATTCACAGCCTTCACGTAACCCACTGTCCGTCTCAATAGTCCGCGCTGGATGGGGAACCAGATTTTGGCACCGTCCGTTTCCAGAACAACCGGTGCGTCATCCGGCACTGGCACGGGCCCGCCGGTCGATTCGGCGGCAAGCAGCATTTGCGTATAGGGGTGCTGCGGGTTCGCGAAAAGTTCGGCCGTTGGACCCGTTTCAACAATCTCGCCGTCTTTCATCACACAGACCCGGTCCGCAATTTTGCGCACAATCGTCAGGTCATGGGTGATGAACAGCATCGACATGCCCTCATCGCGTTTCAGGACCGCAAGCAGATCCAAAATTTGCGCCTGAATGGTCACATCAAGAGCTGTTGTCGGTTCGTCCGCAATCAGCAGTTCCGGCCCGTTCGCCAGCGCCATCGCGATCATCACGCGTTGTCGCTGTCCACCGGATAACTGATGCGGATAAGACCCCATCCGGCTTTCTGCGTCGCGAATTCCAACCCGTTCAAGCAATACAATAACGCGGGCTCGCACAGCGGCACCACGCAGACCTTGATGCAGTTCGATACTTTCAGCTAATTGCTTTTCAATGGTGTGCAACGGGTTCAGCGATGTCATCGGCTCTTGGAAAATAAAGCTGATGTCATTGCCGCGCACGCGGCGCAGCGCGGCGTCACCTGCGCCAACCATTTCTTGGCCGTTATAGGTGATCGACCCTGCCATCACGGCGCTGTCGCCCAGCAATTGCACTGTGGACAGCGCGGTCACCGATTTACCAGACCCGCTTTCGCCGACAATTGCGACGGTTTCACCTTTATGGACCTGAAAAGACACGCCGCGCACGGCATGGCTCATCCCGCCGTCTTGGCGAAAGGCCACCCGCAGTTCGGTGACGTCAAGAACGACTTCGGTCATTGTTCGGCTGCCTTTGTTTTGGCGGCCGCAAATGCAGCATCATCCACAGTCACATTCCCGTCCGCGACAAACGTCTTGCGCGGATCAAAGGCGTCGCGGACCCCTTCAAAGATGAACACCAACAGCGACAACATAATCGCAAAGGTAAAGAAGGCGGTGAAACCCAACCATGGCGCTTGCAAGTTCTGCTTGGCTTGCAATGTCATCTCGCCCAGCGACGGGGCCGAAGACGGCAGACCGAAGCCTAGAAAATCAAGCGACGCCAATCCGCCAATCGCGCCCGTCACCAAGAACGGCAGCATCGTCACGGTGGCGACCATTGCGTTGGGCAGCATATGGCGGAACATGATCGTGCGGTCGCGGACGCCCAGCGCCTTGGCCGCACGGACGTATTCCAAATTGCGGGCGCGCAGGAACTCTGCCCTGACCACCCCGACGAGGGCGGGCCATCCGAACAGCACTGTGAGGAACACAAGGAGCCAGTAACTTCGCCCCAAGATCGCGAAGACAATGATAATCACGTAAAGCGACGGCATCCCCGTCCAAATCTCAATAAATCGCTGGAATATCAGGTCAGTCCAACCGCCAAAATACCCCTGCACAGCACCCGCCATGATCCCGATGATGGATGCAGCCACGGTCACTGTCAGCGCAAAGGTCACCGACAATCGAAATCCGTAAATGACGCGCGCCAGTACATCGCGTTTGGTATCATCCGTGCCTAACAAATTCTCTGCACTTGGTGGCGATGGGGCCACACCGCCGACATCCACAATGGTGTTGTAGGAATAGGGAATAACGGGCCAAAGCATCCAGCCTTCTTGAAAATCACCGTCCAGCGTCTCGCCTGCGGCAACAGCCGCAATAAACACATCCGGGGTATCAAAGCAGTCCTGCAATCCGCCTGTGACAATCAGGCAATCAACCTCGACCTCGCCATAGCCTGCTTCGGTCGGGAAATCGCCGCCGAAGTCCTGTTCCGAATAGAAGTTGAAGATCGGCATATAAAGCTCGCCGCGATAACTGACCGCGATGGGTTTATCGTTGGCGACGAACTCGGCCATTAGGGATAGGCCAAATAGCACGCTGAAAATAACGAGCGACCACAAAGCCCGCCGGTTACGCTTGAAATTGCGCACGCGCCGCCGGTTGAGCGGGGACAGGAAGGGACGTTTCGCCATCAGCCGCGTGCCTCGAAATCAATGCGAGGGTCAATGAGAACATAGGTCAAGTCCGTCAAGATACCCACGACCAGCCCGATCAACGAAAATGCGAATAAAGTGCCGAACACGACCGGATAATCACGGGCCACTGCGGCCTCGAACCCCAACCGTCCCAACCCGTCAAGCGAGAAGAGTGTTTCGATAATCAGCGATCCGCCAAAGAACACGCCGATGAACAAGGCCGGAAAGCCGGAAATCACGATCAGCATCCCGTTTCGAAACACATGCCCATAAAGCACGCGTCTTTCAGACAGACCCTTGGCGCGGGCTGTCATCACATATTGCTTTTTTATCTCATCCAGAAAGCTGTTCTTGGTCAGCAAGGTCAGCGTCGCAAAGGCCGAAATCGTGGACGCCAACACAGGCAGCGTGATGTGCCAGAAGTAGTCCAGAACCTTGCCGATCATGCTAAGTTCTTCAAAGTTGGCAGAAGTTAAGCCGCGCAAGGGGAACAGGCGCCAGTAGGACCCGCCTGCGAACAAAACGATCAGCAGGATCGCAAACAAAAAGCCCGGAATCGCATAACCCACAATGATCGCGCCAGAGGTCCACGTATCAAACGGTGTGCCGTCGCGCACGGCCTTTTTTATACCCAGCGGAATCGAGATCAGGTAGGCGATCAACGTCGACCAAAGACCCAAGGTGATCGACACGGGCATTTTTTCCAGCACCAGATCAAACACGCTGATCGAACGGAAGTAGCTTTCGCCAAAATCAAGGCGCATGTAGTTCCACATCATTGTCAGGAACCGCTCGAGCGGGGGTTTGTCAAACCCGAACTCGCGCTCAAGATCGGCGATAAAATCAGCAGGCAAACCGCGCCCACCAATATAGTCGCTATCGCCCGTATCAACCAACTCACTTCCGCTGCCAGAGATGCCTTCAAAGACATCACCGCGACCTTCCATCTCGGCCAGAATTTGTTCAATTGGCCCGCCAGGAACGAATTGGGTCAGGGCGAAGTTGATGATCATGATGCCCAATAATGTGGGTATCACAAGCAGCAGTCGCCTTAGGATATATGCACCCACTTACAGCGCCTTACTGGAACGCGCCGGCAGCTGTTAAAGCCGCCGCTGCATCTGCGTCAAACCACCAATTATCAATTGGCGACAATGCCAGTGGCGGCACTTCTTTGAACCTGAACATGTTAAAATATGCCACGGTATGAACGCCCTTTTGCCATTGCGGAATCCAGAACCGTTCGGCCCGTAACACACGGTCCAATGCGCGGGTGCGAATGGTCAGGTCCTCTAGCGTCTCAGCTTCGACAATCTCGCGGATCAGACGGTCAGCGGCCGGCAATTTAAGGCGCATCGGGTTGCGCGAGCTGTCCTCGGCGGCCTCTGAGCCAAAGAACTGTGACAATTGCTGGCCCGGTTCATAGTCTTGGCCCAGCGACGCATTGATGATGTCAAACGAACCAGCGCGGCTACGTTCAACGAATTGCGCCGTATCAACCCGCTCTAAAGCCGCATCCACGCCCAGTCGTTTCAAGTTTTCGACGATTGGGTTGATGATGCGGTCGAACTGCGGTGAACGTTCAAGAAAGACCACAGAAAGCACTTCGCCGTCTTTGCGCCGCAGTCCGTCATCGCCTGCGATCCACCCCGCCTCTTTCAGCAAAGCAGAGGCAGCGCGCAAGTTTGTGCGATCCAGTGGACGCTCTGCTGTGGCGGATACCGGTGGGATCGTAGCTCCGGCGGTCAAGATAGAGGCATCAAGCAACCCATCGTCGACCAATGGCTGTAAGATCGCCAGCTCTTCAGTAGAAGGCACACCAACGGCTTTTAGGTCAGAGTTATCCCAGAAAGATTCAGGACGCTCGTAGAGGCCGTAAAACAGCGTTTCGTTCATCCATTCAAAGTTCACCATCAAGGTCAACGCTTCGCGGACCAACGGGTCTTGGAACTTTTCTTTGTTGAGGTTGAACACAAACCCTTGGCCCGTACCGATTGACCCGTCTGGCAATTCTTCAACCGTTACCCAGCCCTGTTCGCGCGCAGGGAAGTCGTAACCCGTCGCCCACTGCAAAGAACTGTTTTCATCGCGGAACGTATAAACGCCGGATTTAAAGCCCTCGAATGCCGCACTGCTATCGGCAAAATATTCAACGCGGATCGTCTCGAAATTATTGCGGCCTTGGTTGATCGGCAGATCAGCCCCCCACCAATTGGGATCGTAGCGATAAATGATCTGGCGACCGATATCGACGGTATCCAAACGGTAAGGGCCCGTCGCCATAAACGGCGCGTCAGAGGCTTCGTCAAGCCGAGTTTCAGTGGACTCGAACCAAGCTTTGGAAAAGGCCGATGTGCCGCCAACCCAAGTCACAACATCACGGCGCGGCGCGCTTTCGGTAAAGTTGAATCTAATTTTAAAGTCATCCAGAACCTCGACGCTTTCGATGAACTGCGAATAGACACTACGGTACTCTGTGATACCTTGCTCCAAGTATAGCTCGAAAGTGAATTTGATATCCTCGGCGGTCATGGTGCTTCCGTCCCAGAATTTGACGTCATCGCGCAGGTTGAAAATCACCCAATCGCGGCTTTCCGGGTACTCGATCGTCTCGCACAGGTAGCAATAGGCGCCATAGGGGTCATCAGCGGTAGAAGTCAAAATGCTTTCATATCCGATGGTGGATAGGGCCGCGGGAACACCTTTGCGGGTGGATAAGTTAAAGCTGTCGAATGTGCCTTGCGCCCACTGTGAAAACTCGCCGCCTTTTTGCGCGTCCGGGTTCACATAGTCTAGTATTTCATTGGGACCGTATTTCAATTCACCAAAATTCGCATAGCCATGGCTTTGAATGACCGCGTCATGGGCGTCGGCAAATGCCTCTGTTCCCGCCCACAGTGCTGCAATGCTGATGACAGACCCGAGCAGCCAGTGTTTCGCCACGCGGTCACGGGCAACACGTTGTGCGGAAATAGCTTGGGCCTTGGGGCGATTTTGCATCATTCTCTCCGTGTTTGGTCTCATACCATCGTAAATGAACTAAAAGGACAGTTTGGCAAACTTTCAAGTTGAGTTTCCGTGATCTGCCCGTGTGACGTACAAGACATGCAAGAAAAAAGGCCGCTCGGAAGAAGCGGCCTTTGATTTATCCAATGCGGTGTGGTCTAGCCGCCGATGGTTGCCAGATAAGCAATCAAGTTCGCGCGGTCTTCGACACTGCGCATCCCGTTATAGCCCATCGCTGTGCCAGGTGCGTAACCACGTGGGTTTTCAAGGAAACCATTCAGGTTCTCTGGGGTCCAGACGTCCACAACTTCGGCCAATGCGCCAGAATAGTTGAAGTCAGCATAAAATTGCACGGGGCGGTTCACGACGCCGTAAAGCGCAGGGCCTGTGCCATGCTGTCCCGATTCAAGTGCGTGGCAAGAGCGACAACCGCGCCACAAGGTCTCGCCGTCGGTCGCACTTGCGGATGCCATAACAACTGCAAAATCAAGCTCAACGACATCTTCTTCAGCTTCGCCTTCGGCACCTTCGACTTCGATCACATAGGCCTGCTCACCGTAGTGGCCGCCTGAATGATAAACTTCTTCCGCCAGCCATGCGCCCAGCAAATAGACAAGAAAAGTACCACAAAGTGCACCAATCACTTTGGTCGTCGTCATTGTGTCGAACATGTCGCGTTCCATTCCGTTCAAATATTTGCGGTTATCTATCCGCTTCCCACACCGAGTTGCAAGGTATACTGCCGCGTTCTAACACCCCTTTTTTTGTCGGGGAAGCGCAAGGAGGTCACAATCATGTCCCAGAAAATCGCATTTCAAGGCGAATTGGGTGCTTACGGTCACGAAGCCTGTATCACTGCACGCCCCGATTTCGAACCCCTGCCTTGTGGCACTTTCGAATCCGCAATCGATGCTGTGCGCAGTGGTAAGGCTGATATAGGCATGATTGCGGTAGAGAATTCGACTTATGGACGGGTAGCGGACGTTCATTCGCTTTTGCCCGAAAGTGGTCTGCATATTGTCGATGAAACCTTTGTGCGCGTGCATGTCAATTTGTTGGGCAAACCAGAAGCACAGCTAAGCGACATCAAAGAGGCACATGGACACCCTGTCATTTTGCCGCAGTGCGGGCGTTTCCTTCGCGAACATGACATCGTCGGGCGGACCAGTTCGGATAATGCCCGTGCTGCACGCGAAGTGGCTACTGGGAATGATCTGGGCAGGGCGGCGCTTGCGTCCGAACTAGCCGCTGACATCTACGGGCTCAAAGTCCTTGCGCGCCACATCGAAGATCACGCCCGCAACACAACTCGTTTTTTGATCATGGCCCGCGACCCCGACTATACGCGACGTGGGGAATTCGGCATGATGACCAGCTTTGTATTTCGGGTCCGCAACATCCCTGCTGCCCTCTACAAGGCAATGGGTGGCTTTGCGACCAATAGCGTGAACATGACCAAGCTGGAAAGCTATATGGTCGACGGCGAATTCACCGCGACACAGTTCTATTCCGAGATCGAAGGGCATCCCGACGACGCCAATGTGCAATTAGCACTCGAGGAGTTGGGTTATTTCACTGACCACCTGCATGTCATGGGCGTTTATCCGGCCGCTGCACGGCGTCACGAAAAAGCCAACTAAGCGTCGCGACGGTAGCGGTCTTCGATTTCTTCAGCAAAATCCAAGACGCGGCCATTGAAGCGCTTGGTCACCTTGGTCTTTGCAAGCTTTAACGATTGCACCAAAAGGTGTGCGGTCAACGTTTTTGCGCGCAGATCAAAACTGACCAAAACGCGTGTGCGGGTTTGGGATAACGCGATCAGTTCGATCTCTGTTGAGGCGTTCAGACCGTCAGATGCACTGTCGATTGTTAAAGCTTGCGGCTGATCCAAAACAGTTAGTGTTGCCTCGGCCTTGCGGTCGCGGCTGCGAAAATTGTTTGATATCCCAAATTGTACCTTGCGGCACCACATCATCAGGTCTGCGCGCCACTTCGGCACCTTGACGCATTGCACGCCGTTCAAAGGCTGCAAAGTCGCTGATCTGTGAAAATACATAATCGATTGGCGCCTCGATATCTTCGCGTGTGCTGAATTTCATTCAGATCGTTCCCAAAAGACGTTTAATGCAGCCGATCAGACAACCATGCCTCAAGCAAGAAATGTGCAATCGACCCTTTCCGTGCTGGAAGAAGTTTAGGATGATTTCCTGTGAAAGCCAACGCGATGTTTTCACGAGTAACCCACAAAGCATCCTCGATTTCAACAGGATCTATCGTCAGCGCGGTATCTTCTGCCTCGCCTGCGCAGCCAAACATCAAGGATGCCGGAAACGGCCACGGTTGGCTGGACAGATAAGTCACTTGACCGACACGCACGCCAGCTTCTTCAAAAACCTCGCGGCGCACGGCCGCTTCGATAGTCTCGCCCGGTTCAACAAAACCGGCCAGAAGCGAATACATGTTCTCTGGCCATCCCGGCGAGCGACCAAGAAGCACGGAGTTGCCGTGGGTGATTAACATTATGACAACCGGATCGGTGCGCGGAAAGTGATGCCCGCCACAAGCTGCACAGTCGCGCTGCCAACCAGCCATTGCAAAGCTGCTTTCGGTCCCGCAGCGCGCGCAAAAGCGGTGCGACAAATGCCAGCCCATCACCGCCTTTGCCGTCGCTGCAAGTTCAGCGTCGCGTGTCGACAGGCGTGTCATGATCGCCCGTAATTCGGCAAATCTGCCGCCTTCCAATGCAGGGTGTTCTTGCTCAGAAGGATCATGAAATCCACTAAGTGTGGCTTCATCAAGATCGGTTGGTGTCCAACCTGCAAGGTCAGCAGCAAATGTCGGTGCATCGTCTTCCAAGCCAAGAAAGACGCGGTCATTTGTCGCGTCCGCCATTACGGGATGCTCGAAAGGCACGCGGACCAGAACATCGCCCGCAATCATAGGCTTGCCCCGCCACATCAGTATCGCGCGCGCGCTTGTTTGCGCTTCAAGCTTATTGGCCTGCCCACGCAATTCTGCTGCACGGTTCAGGCTCGATCCGCCAAAGGTCACTGTTTCTGCAATTTTCATTTCGTCCAGATGCCACGACCGCTTGCCAAGTGCAATTTTTTCCGCACAACTGCCGCAGTGTCTTGGAGAAATTCCCGCTAAGGTTGCATTGTGAAGCGTGACTTTCACCACCTACTAGGACGGCTTCACATTTTGCAGACAACGGACTTGCATATGCATCTATTGGGCTGTGATTATTTTGTGGACCAACGCGATGATCGCCTTGGGTTGGCCAGTCTCGTGGATACGATCGAGGAATTAGGGACCGAAAACACTGACGCGACTCTGCTGTTTGACAACGGCGATTTTCTGCCGGGAAACCCATTAGCTGACACACTGGCCGCAACATCGAACGCAGAAGAAACCCACACGATGATCGCGGCGATGAATTGTTTGCGCTATGATGCGATTACACGCGGAAATCAAGAATTTGACTATGGCGTACCTTTCTTGTGTCGCGCGCTTGGCCGCCTTCGCGCGCATGTTGTCAGTGCGAATATCCGCTGCTTCGATGAACCGGCTTTGGCCTCGTCGTTTCGCATCCTTGCGCGCGATCTGCGTGTGATGACGGAGTGATTTGCTCCATCAAAATTGGCGTCACCGGATTTGCCCCGCCACAAATCGCAGATCGGGATTCCACATCTTTGACTAACCATATTGGGGTCGACGACATCATGAAGGCAGCAAGACGTGTCGTGCCCCAGATCCAAGCAGCTGGGGCAGATGTGGTGGTCGCCCTGTGTCATTCCGGCATAGGCGAAGCCGATGAAAGCCCGTTCTTGGAGAGGGCTGCCGTGCCATTGGCATCCGTTGACGGCTTGCATGCCTTGCTTGTCGGCCGCACTCACGAGCAGTTCCCCAACGCCCCGCTACAGCGCAAGTCGACCCAAATGCAGGAACGCCTTGCACAAAACCAGCGGTGATGGCCGGATTTTACAGCACATCGCTTGGTATGATTAACCTTGATCTGGCGTGGAAATCGGTAGGGTGGACCGAGCAGGATCAGTCCGCGCGACTTCAAAAACCAAAGAATGCAATGCGCCATAAAAGCGCGTATCGACGCGGAATCGAACTACTGGCGACAAAGGCCCATACCGCCACGCTGACACATATTCGAAAACCTATTGCGAAGACTGCGGTACTGATCGCAAACTACTTTGCGACGATCCAGCCTGATCTAAGCATACAGCTTTTAGCCCAGGCGATGTAGGATGCGTTACCCGCGAATTTGCGCGGCACACCGATCCTTGCCGCTGTTTCACCGTTTCAGTTTGGTGGACGCAATGGTTTGGGTCATTTTATCAACATTCCTAATGGGCAGATAACCCTGCGCGAAGCTGCCGCCATCTTTCTCTATGCCGATACGCTTTGTGCAGTGCAACGCAGCGGTGCACAGATTAAGGATTGGCTTGAACGTGCAGCCGGACACTACAACCAGATCAGCCCAGGCACGCTCCGTCAGGATTTGCTAAACCCTCAAAGTGCTGACTATAACTGCGATGCAATTTAAGGGCTGACTTACGAAATTGATTTGACGCAACCCGCCCGCTTTGACTTCTGGGGCAGAGAGATTACGCCCTCTGCCAGTCGTATTCGGCATATTGCCCTCAATGGGCGCGCCGTGGCTGCTGACGATGTTTTCATTGTGGCGACCAATAGTTTTCGGGCAAGCGGTGGCGGTGGTTTTGCGCCGATCCCACAAGCGGATCTTGTGTGGAAGACGCAAGACAAACTCCGCGATATATTAATTGGATCACTGCAAAAGCGTGCCTTGATCGCGGATGCAAGCTATCCTGTGTGGCGTTTCAGTGCAATTGTGGGCCCGCATGCCCAGTTCCAGACTGTATCGCAGGCCATTCAGCATGCCGCGCACGCGATCACCCATGATGGGCTTGGCAAGAATGGATTTGAAACCTACAGCTTGGCCTTCTGACGCCTTGCAGAGCGTCTGCTCCTGTCTTATATGACTTTTGAGAGGTTGGCGCGGGCGAGCGCCTCGCCAACCTGGTCAGATCCGGAAGGAAGCAGCCAAAACGAGCCCCGCTTGGGTCGTTGTCAACCTCTCACCTTTAATTTGCATCGCAAATTAAAGGAAAGGGACAGAGTTAAATTGCATAGCAATTTGACGGAGTCCCACCTGGTGAAACAATGTCCACACAAAAAGGAGGAAGTTTATGTTTGTCGCTAAAAATACCCTCCCGGTCCGGGTGCGCTGAAGCAACTTTCGCCCGCCCCTCCGGTTCCCGCTGACTGCCACAGGCCGCCAGCGCATATCCCTTTTGTGACGAGGACGATCCATTGACAGATTTCACCCGCGCCGACCTTGGATGGTCGCCATTTTACATGTCCCAACTTGAAATCGAAGAGCTGGAAACCCTTACCCCTGCCCGCATTGCAACCGTTCACCGCGACCGCGTTATTGGCTTTTCTGACATCGGTCCGCTTGAAATGACCCTTGATCCCGGCATCACGACTGCCGCTGTCGCCGTAGGCGATTGGGTGCTGTGCGCGGTAGAACAACACCGCCTGACCCGCGTTTTTAAACGCCAAACAGAGCTGACGCGCGGCACCGAATATCACACGGGTGACAAGCAGCTGATCGCCGCAAACCTTGATACGCTTTTCATCACCTCATCGTGCAACAACGATTTCAACCCTGCTCGCCTGGAGCGCTACCTTACCCTTGCGCATGACGCGATGATCACGCCTGTTATCTTACTGACCAAAGCCGATCAATGTGACGATCCCGACAGCTATGTGGACCAAGCCCGCCAGCTTGGGCGCAACCTTGAAGTGATCGCCTTCGACGCCAAGAACGATGATGTTGCCGAGGTTTTGGCCCTATGGTGTGGCAAAGGGCAAACAGTCGCTTTAGCCGGATCTTCTGGCGTCGGCAAAACGACCGTTGCGAATGCTTTGACCGGTGGCAATGCCCTGACCCAAGACATCCGCGAAGACGATGCACGTGGGCGGCATACGACCACAGGTCGGTCGCTGCACCGCATGAAAACAGGCGGTTGGCTGATCGACACCCCCGGTATGCGCGGGCTTGGCGTGGCAGAAGTCGCGTTCGGGATCGACGCAACCTTTCCCGAAATTTCGGAACGCGCCATGCAATGTAAATTTCGCGACTGCGAGCACGAATCTGAGCCGGGTTGTAAGGTGCAGGCAGGGATTGCGTCCGGCGATATTGACCCCGACCGGTTGGAGCGTTTCAGAAAGCTTAAACGCGAGAACGAACATGCGACCCAGACGATCGCGCAGTCACGCGAACGGGGCCGCAAGCAAGGCAAAATCTATCGGGCAGCCATCCAGAAAAAAAGCCGCTAAGCAGGACCGACATCTTGCATCGCCCAATCCATCTGTGCGTCTGTTTCAACAGCGCACGGGCGAATGCCACGCAGCCGCACAAGTGCGGCGTCAGGGTATTCGCCCGCCGCAATCATCGCACGCAACACCATCATTCCAGAACGTCCGCAGCCCCCAAGGCAATGCACCAAGACGCGACCATTGCCGGCAAGCGTTTCCAAAACGCGCTGGCAAACATCATCCCAATCCATCCCCTCTGGCACGCCAAAATCAGCTACAGGCAAATGCAGCCATGCAATCCCTCCATCGGCAAGATCAGACCCAAGCGTGCCTACGCCTTTGCGGTCCAGCTCGGCTTGGGTTGTCATAGTCAGAACCAGATCAGGCCTCCATGACAAAAGATGCTGCCAATCTGTCCCATAGTGCCGCGTGCGCCCCGGCATCGGTGACAATGCCAAAGTACCGCTACCCACGGACAAGCTATAAATCGCAAACTCAATCACGTATGATCCTCCGCCCGCCCTAAGTTGAGATGCACTGCATTCCGGTGGACCAATCAGTATCACCCGCATAACCTATTGCCACGACCGAATCCTTGCGAAAGCCGCTATGACCGATCAACCAACCTATCAAGTGCTCGCCCGTAAATACCGGCCTGAAACCTTCGCCGATATGGTTGGGCAGGACGCCATGGTGCGCACTCTCAAGAATGCGTTTGCTGCCGACCGGATTGCACAAGCCTTCATCATGACGGGTATTCGCGGCACCGGCAAAACCACGACAGCGCGGATCATCGCCAAAGGCATGAACTGCATCGGATTGGATGGCACTAGTGGCGCGACGACCGAACCGTGCGGGAAATGCGAACATTGCGTGGCAATCATGGAAGGGCGTCATGTGGACGTCATGGAAATGGACGCCGCATCGCGCACAGGTGTGGGCGATATTCGTGAAATTATTGATAGTGTCCATTACCGCGCGGCCTCTGCCCGCTTTAAGATCTATATTATCGACGAAGTTCACATGCTGTCCAAGAACGCGTTTAACGCACTGTTGAAGACGCTTGAAGAACCGCCAGAGCATGTAAAATTCATCTTTGCGACAACCGAAATTCGGCAAGTTCCTGTAACGGTACTATCGCGCTGCCAGCGGTTTGATTTGCGCCGCATTGAACCTGAAACGCAGATCGCCTTGCTGCGCAAGATCGCTGCTGCCGAAGGCGCTGAGATTACGGACGAGGCGTTGGCGCTGATAACCCGCGCTGCCGAAGGTTCTGCGCGTGATGCCCAATCCCTGCTGGATCAGGCGATCAGCCATGGCGCTGGCGAAACATCGGCCGATCAAGTGCGTGCGATGCTTGGCCTTGCTGATCGCGGGCGGGTCCTTGATCTATTCAATATGATCCTCAAAGGCGAAGCTGCCGCCGCCCTAACCGAACTGTCTGGCCAATATGCTGACGGTGCCGATCCGGTGGCCGTTTTGCGCGATCTCGCAGAGGTGTGTCACTGGATCAGCGTGATCAAAATCACTCCTGAGACGGCCGAAGACCCGACCGTCAGCCCGGACGAGCGTACACGCGGCCAAGCAATGGCCGCCGATCTGCCGATGCGTGTGATGTCACGGATGTGGCAAATGCTGCTCAAGGCACTCGAAGAAGTCGCAATGGCCCCTAACGCCATGATGGCCGCCGAAATGGCCGTGATCCGCTTGACGCATGTGGCAGATCTGCCCAGCCCCGAAGAGCTGGTGCGCAAACTACAAGACGCGACACCGCCACCCAGCGGCCCATCAGGTGGACGCCCTGCGCCGCAAGATGGCAGTACAACCGCGATAGCCAGCACCCCAGCGCCGACATATATGGGTTCAAGCGGGCCAAGCGCATCTGGGGCGCAAGCGGCTGTGGCGCTGCAGACAGAGGCGCTTCAGCACTATGCGCGGTTCGAAGATGTGGTCGAGCTGATCCGCAGGCACCGCGACGTGAAATTACTGGTTGAAGTTGAGACCGGCCTGCGGCTGGTCAGCTATCAACCTGGCCGGATCGAAGTGAACCCGACTGAAGACGCTGCACCCGACCTGATGGGTCGTCTTGGTGCGCGTTTGCAAGCTTGGACTGGTAACCGCTGGGCCATCAGCTGGGCCAAGGGTGACGCGCCCACGATTGCAGAAACGCGCGACGCTGCTGAAAACGCGATCCGTCACGAGGCCGAACAACACCCGTTAGTGCAAGCCGTGATCGCCGCCTTTCCCAAGGCCAAAATCACCGAAATTCGCACCGAAGCTGAAAAGACGCTTGAGGCACTGACCGACGCCCTTCCTGAAGTTGATGAGGAGTGGGACCCGTTCGACGAAGATTGATCACGGCCGCAGTGCTTGTTTTTCCTGCCCCAGCTTGGGCAGACGTCTGCAAAGACCTGCGCCCGAACTAGGACTGCACAACAACGACCGGCTTGGGCGAACTGCTGCATCTGCTTCAAACACCGCTGGTTCTGCTGCTTGTTCTTGCAACGGCTTTGGCAGTGTGATTTTACCGCGAATGGGGCGGCGTTGCAATCGTTGTCGGATGGAGCCTTGCAACCTTTCTGCTGACCGGAACAGGAGGCAACTACGGCATCGTGAACGACGGCCGGATAGAAGGCTGCGTCGGCAGCTCTGCTCTTTTCATTGCAGTTGCTGTGGCGGTATGTATCGGTGTAGTCCTCTACACAGCACCGCGACAGCGCGGAAAAGAATGACGGGAGAACGACAGCATGCTCAAAGGACTTGGTGGGCTTGGCGATATGGCCAAGATGATGAAGCAGGCGCAGGAAATGCAGGGCAAGATGGCCCAGATGCAAGACGACCTTGATAATATCATGGTCGAAGGCGTCAGTGGCGCGGGCCTTGTAAAGGCGACGGCAACTGCCAAAGGTGAATTGAAGGGTCTGAATATCGACCCGTCCATCTTTAACGGTGACGACAAAGAAGTTGTCGAAGACCTGATCCTTGCGGCAATCAAAGACGCGCAGTCTAGAGCCACAGCGCGCGCGCAAGAAGAAATGGGCAAAATGACCGAAGGTCTAGGTCTGCCGCCGGGCATGAACTTGCCGTTCTAAATACAAGATGAGCAACGGCAACGAAGACCTTGATAACCTAATCGCCTTGATGGCGAAACTGCCCGGGCTGGGGCCACGATCGGCCCGTCGGGCTGTTTTGCATCTTATTAAGAAGCGGTCCTTGGTGCTGCTGCCTTTGGCTGACGCTATGCAGCAAGTAGGTGCGACGGTGCGCGAATGCCTCAATTGCGGGAACGTCTGCACGGCTGACATCTGCGATATCTGCGCATCCGAAAAGCGCAACACAGGGCAGATTGCCGTCGTCGTGGATGTGGCCGATCTTTGGGCGATGGAGCGCGCCAAGGTCTTCAAAGGCCGTTATCACGTCTTAGGCGGCACGCTGTCGGCACTTGATGCCGTTGGGCCGGACAAGTTGCGCATTCCCAAGCTGATCGACCGCATCAAGACAGAAAATGTGACAGAGGTTATTCTTGCACTTGCAGCGACAATCGACGGGCAAACCACGGCGCATTATATTGCGGACCAACTGCCGGGCATTGCGGTGACTTCACTTGCGCAGGGTGTGCCTGTGGGCGGTGAATTGGATTACCTAGACGACGGGACGATCACAGCGGCGTTAAATGCGCGGAAGGCGATTTAAGCGCCTCTGCCAAAGCATCAAACACGATCCGAATACGGCGGCTTGTACGCAACTCGCGGTGGGTGGTCAGCCAAGCCGGAAAGGTGATCTTGGGCACATCCAAGAACACAGGCTCCACCCCGTCCGTATGTGGCCAAAGATTATCCGGCAGCACCCCGATCCCAAGCCCCGCGCGCATCATTTCCCACATGACCACACCACTGTCAGAACGCAGTTTGAACTGATCCTCGCGAATAGCGATGCCGTAGCCCGCAAGAATTTCCAGCATCATCTTCGTATCGCGCGGCCCTAAAAATAGGTGACCCGACAAATCATCTGTTGTGACAGGCCGTCCATGGGTGCGGATATAGTCGGTTGATGCAAAGAAACCGGCGCTGAAATCCTTTATTTGCCGTGCAATCAGATCGGGCTGGTCTGGGCGGACATGCCGTATGGCGATGTCCGCATCGCGACGGGTCAATTCTTCAAGGCGGTCAGAGGCGACAATTTCGATATCGATCCCCGGGGCCTGTTGGCGCAGCCTTTGCATTACTGGCGGCAAGAAACCCGCTGCCATCAATTCGCTGGCTGTGATTGTCACGCCGCCTGCAACGTCTTGCGACTGGCCCGATGCGACCATCGAAATCCGGCTGGCAGCGTCACCCATTGCTTGGACATGCTCTAGCAAATCATGTCCCGCCGATGTCATTTCAAATGACCGTCCCGCACGTTCAAAGAGCGTGACGCGCAGCGCCGCTTCCAAGGCGTTCACTTGCCGCCCCAGTGTCGGCTGGGTTGAATTGAGCGCACATGCGGCAGCACTCAGCGAGCCTTTTTCAGCCGTCGCCAAGAACGCCCTGATCTGGTTCCAGTCAAAAGAGAACGCCTGCCAATTCATACAAATATGTATACCAAATCGACAATTTTTCGCAATTTATATATCACATGCGTATATGTTAAAACTAATGCAGCAGGCAGATCGCCTCCACGCACTCAAAGGACTATAGCCATGGCCAGCGCCATCTTCTGGGACAAAGCGGCAAATAAATACGCCGCGTCAAAAATCGCCGATATGGGCGGATACGAGGAAACGCTCACCCGCACCCGCAGTTTTTTGCATGCCGAGGATCATCTGCATGAAATCGGCTGTGGCACGGGCAGCACCGCGCTAAAGCTCGCGCCCTTTGTACGACAGTTGACCGCCACCGACATCTCTGGCGGGATGCTCGCGATTGCCAACGAGAAACTGCAAAAGACCGACCTTACAAACCTCAGCTTTGTGCAGTCCGAAGTAACCAAAACCATAGACGGCGGGCTGTTTGACGCCGTTTGCGCGTTTAGTCTACTGCATTTGTTGGACGATCTGGATGCGGGGCTTGCTCATATTCACAGCCTGCTCAAACCCGGTGGTATCTTGATCACGAAAACGGCCTGCCTGCGCGATATGAGCTCTGCCATGGCCCCACTGGTCAAGGTGATGCAGTGGGTCGGCAAAGCGCCGCATGTCAGCATCTTTACTGCGCAACAACTTGAAGCCGCTTTCATAAAGGCGGGCTTTGAACTGGTCGAAACCGGTTATCACGGCAAGACTAAATCGACACGGTTCATTGCAGCACGACGCAAATGAAAAAGGGCGCTGCTTTCGAAAATGCAGCACCCTTAAATATTGAAACGTGAAATGCTTTAGTCGTTATCGCCCTGATCGTCGTCGTCAGGAAGGTTAAAGAAGCTTTCAGCGTCTTTTACGTCGCGCTTATCTTCTACTTCTTCATCGTCATCGCTGTCTGACAGGCTGAATGTTTCCAACCCGGCCATCGCGGTAGGCATCTTTGGCTCTGCTGGCATGCCAAGTGACTGGTCTGTGCTGACCAGCTTGCGACGCTCGTCATCGGTCATTGCTTCACCGTCTTTCGCTTTTTTGGCGTTGGCTTTTTGTACGGCTGCATCCAATTCGGACTGCTTACACAAGCCAAGCGCCACCGGATCAATCGGGTCAATGTTGTTGATGTTCCAATGGGTCCGCTCGCGGATTGCTTGGATTGTAGGCTTGGTTGTACCAACCAGCTTGGAAATCTGACCGTCTGTTAGCTCCGGGTGGAATTTGACCAGCCAATAGATCGACGCAGGGCGGTCCTGACGCTTGGACAGGGGGGTGTAGCGCGGGCCGCGGCGCTTTTCTTCGCCTGCGGCGGCGGCATAGAACTTAAGCTTCAGCTGGTGTGCCGGATCGGCTTCCGCTTTATCAAGCTCTTCTTGGGTCAACTGGTTGTTTGCAATCGGGTCAAAGCCTTTGACGCCTGTCGCCACATCGCCGTCAGCGATACCCTGCACTTCCAATTCGTGGAAACCGCAAAAATTCGCGATTTGCTTGAACGTCAGCGTCGTGTTGTCGCAAAGCCAGACAGCGGTTGCTTTGGCCATGATCGGTTTATCGGACATCTTCTATCTCCATCTTATCATCAGACAAGCCTTTCCCGCGCCCTTGAGTTGGGCAGACTGCACTGGCAGCCGGGTTCGCATTGTCGGGGAACTTGGCAACTGTATAGTGTCAGCCAAACCGATAGGAAAGATGAAAAATGTATCGCTTGTTTGCTGTACTGTGCTTGCAGGCCACACCAACCGCTGCACAAGACCGCGCAGGTGACTTTGATTATTATGTCATGTCGCTTTCGTGGTCGGCAAATTGGTGCGCGCTGGACGGTGATAGCCGCAATTCACCCCAATGCGATCCGGAGGCGGATTTCGGCTGGATCCTGCACGGCCTATGGCTACAGTACGAGCGTGGCTTTTCAGCCCAATTGTAACACCACGCTACGCCCCCCTTCACGTGGCGATACTGCCGCTATGGTTGATATTATGGGCACTTAGGGGCTGGCTTGGCATCAATGGCGCAAACATGGCGTGTGCAGTGGATTGTCGTCAGAGGACTACTTTGCGTTGTCGCGGATTGCCTATGACAAAATCATGCGGCCAGAGGTTTTTCGCACGCTTACAAGCAATGTGACTTTGCCCGCATCTTTGATCGAAGAGGCTTTACTGCGTGATAATCCAACGCTTGCGGCCAATCAAATCACGATCACCTGCAAATCGGGCTATATCCAAGAGACGCAGATTTGCCTGACACGTGACTTGGAATTCCGCGATTGTGGCCGCGATGTCCGGCGCGATTGCGCGATGACAGATGCGCAGTTTGACCCGATACGCTAACAAAAAAAGGCGTCAGTTATCTGATGCCTTTCTCAAATACGCTATGTTTGTTTGGCCTATGCAGTCGGCTCTTGCTCTGCCGGGACCATCGTGCCGTCTTTCAACATCACTTGACCGCGTGTGTCCTGACAAACCGGTGTGCCTTCGCGGTTCAAACGAGGCGTCACGTAGCCTTCGATACCATCGTCAATATACCAATGCTGGCAGCCATTTGGGTCAATCCTTATGTTCGCCACGCCATCACGTAGAAAGCCGCCGTCAATGCCGCCATCAACAATATCGTTGTTGTCACCAGAGCGTTCGCAAGCGAACAAAGCCGTCGCTGCCAAAACCAAAACTACGCTTCTTACAGAAATTATTTGCTTCACACCATTTAGACTGCGCGATTAGCGCGTTCGGCAATCGATACCATATTATGATGTGCGTGGCGATCAATCTACCGCATGTGGACCAAAACAGGCATTTATTTGGCATTCATGCACGGAAATCGTCCTCAAACAGACAGTAGTACAAGAATTTGGCGCTAAAGCATGATTTCATCAAGCAAACCGCTGCTTTGATCTGCCATCCCTTCGATGACGTCAAAATGATGCCGATCGGGCGCGACAACGATTTTGCAGTCCCAAGCCCGCGCCAGAGCATGTGCTTGTACAATAAACACCGGCCGTTCGTCAGCACCCACCCAAACCGTGACTGGTAAGTTAGGGGCAGGTTGATGAACGGGGCTTTCGCGCAAAGCCTCTGCTTTAGTTAGCTTTAAGTCGCAATTCATCGCGGTCTGCATCAGCGGTGCCAAGTCGGCAACAGGAGATATTGCAACGATTTTCTGCACCCTTTTTTGCCAACCCGTCGCGTCAGGCAAAGCCACGACCCGAGTCACCAGATGCCCGCCCGCAGAATGCCCAACCAGCCTGATCGGCCCTGCCACTCGATCTGCGGTAAACGCAATTGCCTTGGCAACCTGCCGTCCGATTTCAGAGATGTTGACATCTGGGCAAAGCTCGTATGATGGCACCGCGACCGCCCAACCATGCGACAGCGGCCCTGCGGCAAGATGTGACCAGAATGATTTGTCAAAGCCTAGCCAATAGCCGCCGTGAACAAACACAACAAAGCCCTTAGCGGTGTGCGACGGATAGAAAACATCCATCTTTTGCCGCGGCGTTTCGCCATAAGGCACGTCAATCTCGCATCGGGTCACCGCGCGAAAGGCGGCGGCTGATTGCGTCCACGCGTCGGGATAGACCTCTGACCCCGGAATATGCGCAGCAATTGCATAAGCATCGTCGAATTCCATCATGTCCCCCTTTACGGCACTCCCCTGGATCGTTCAGATAGCGCCAATCTTATAAGGAGACCACCATGCTCGATCAAACGACGAACTTGAAGTCTATGCTCACAAGGCCCGATTTGCTTTGCGAGGCTGCTTTTGTCTCTGGTGAATGGGTGCAAGCGGCCAGCGGAAAAACCTTTGCGGTCACGAACCCCGCCCGAGGCGACGTAATCGCGCAAGTCCCCGACCTGACCCGTGCCGAGGTTGCCGCAGCAATCGCAGCGGCCGAAAAGGCCCAAAAGCCATGGGCGGCCCGTGCTGCTAAAGAGCGCGCGAACATCCTGCGCAAGTGGTTTGATCTATTGATGGCAAACCAAGAAGACCTCGCGATCATCATGACCGCAGAACAAGGCAAGCCACTGGCCGAAGCGCGCGGCGAAGTCGCTTATGGCGCGTCATTCGTGGAATGGTTCGCCGAAGAAGCAAAACGCGTCTACGGCGAAACCATTCCCGGTCATATGGCTGACAAACGCATTACCGTGATCAAACAACCCATTGGCGTCGCCGCAGGCATCACGCCTTGGAACTTCCCGAATGCAATGATCGCGCGCAAAGTGGCACCGGCACTGGCAGCGGGCTGTTCCTTTGTGATCCGCCCTGCGTCGCTGACACCGCTGTCCGCACTTGCAATGGCCATACTTGCTGAAGAAGCAGGCGTTCCCAAGGGGCTGTTTTCGGTTGTCACATCGACCTCCGCTTCCGAGATCGGCAAAGAATTCTGCGAAAACCCGATTGTACGCAAACTGACATTCACAGGCTCGACCGAAGTGGGTCGCATCTTGCTGCGTCAAGCTGCGGATCAGGTCATGAAATGCTCGATGGAGCTTGGCGGCAACGCGCCATTTATTGTCTTTGATGATGCCGACCTTGATGAGGCCGTGATTGGCGCAATCGCCTGTAAATTCCGCAACAACGGACAGACGTGCGTCTGTGCCAACCGGATTTATGTGCAAAAAGGCGTCTATGATGCCTTTGCTGCCAAGCTAAAAGTTGCGGTCGAGAATCTATTGGTCGGCGATGGCCTGAAAGATGGCACGGTCCTTGGACCACTGATTGAACCTGCAGCCGTAAAAAAGGTGCAAGAACACCTTGATGACGCGCTGGCCAAAGGCGGCAAGATCCTGACAGGCGGAAAGCCGCACGCTTACGGCGGTCAGTTCTTTGAGCCAACAATCGTCACCAACGCTTCAAAAGACATGTTGGTCAGCAAGGATGAGACATTCGGCCCCTTCGCGCCACTGTTCATGTTCGAGGACGAAGACGACGTGATCGCCCAAGCCAACGATACGATCTTTGGTCTAGCGTCCTATTTCTATGCCAAGGACCTTAGCCGCGTGACGAAAGTTGCCGAGGCCTTGGAGTACGGGATTGTCGGCGTGAATACGGGTATCATTTCAACCGAAGTGGCCCCGTTTGGCGGCGTCAAACAGTCCGGTTTGGGACGAGAAGGGTCAAGCCACGGCATCGATGACTACCTTGAAATGAAATACATCTGCACAAGCGTCTAAAATCGCCATACGCGGGCCTTTGTCGGTGCATCGACGCACCATGACTTAGGCTCGCACACCTACCCCATCAAAAAAATCTTAGCTTTCCACCAAGGATTGACCATTCGCCTGCGTCCAATCACCGTAATGCGTATGACAACAAGCGACGAAGACTTGGCCGAAGCGGCCGCTGCCGGCGACGGCGCGGCCTTCGCAAGCTTGCTTGATCGTCACTATGAACGGCTTTTTGAGTTTTGCTTTCGCCTGACAGGATCGCGGGCCGAAGCCGAAGACTTGACCCAAGATATTTGCGCCGCATTGCCTGCGAAACTTGGCAGCTACCAACAGCGGGCCAAGGTCACGACGTGGCTGTACCGCGTCGCCGTAAACGCCGCTCACGACCGACGGCGCAAGCGGACCACATATGCCAAAGCAACAACTGGCTGGGGTGATTGGGAAATCCATCGGACAGCCGTAAATCAGGACACGGCAGAAAAACTGAACTGGTTGACGGCGGCGATGTGCCACCTGCCAGTCGACCTACGCAACACGCTGGCGCTGGTGCTTGATGATATGACCCACGCTCAAGCGGGCGACGTGCTGGGTGTCTCTGAAGGAACGATCAGTTGGCGCGTGTCCGAGGCAAAGAAAGCGTTGCGCGTCCTGCAAGAACAGGAGGTTAAGATATGAGTGATGACCTCAACCATCTGAAATTATTGATGGATGATGCCATGCCACGTCCTGATGCGGCACGGCGGGCCGTAAATTTGGCGCGGGCGCAGGACAGCTTTGCGGCGCTTCAGCAGGCGCGCACTACGACGGGCGGTGGTCGGTGGCAGCGCACGATGACATGGCTGCAAAGTGGTGTCGGAAAAGGGGCGGTCATGGCGTCTGTCATGCTTGTCTCGGCCGGATTGTTTCTTGTCGCACCGCCAGAGCCTTCGCAACTGAACGCACCTGTGTTTGCCGCCACGAAAATCGTCGAAAGCGAGCAAGAGGGTCTGGTCGCAGAGTTCGCATCCCCCGCCCAATTGAGTGCGGCAGATGATGCCCCAGTGGCTAGCCGCGCGGCTGAAACAAGTGCACGATATGCAGCTCCCTTCTCATCTTATGAGGCAATCCGTGCGGCCCTTTTGCGGGGCGTTTTTCCGGCAAAAAACGACGTGCGAATCGCAGAAATAATCAATGCATTCACATACGATTCTGACATTGTAGAGACTGACGAAAATTTCTCTGCCGCAGTATCAAGATTTGGACAATTGCTGCGCGACCCGAAAGCGTTGGGAGAGTCTGGCTATGATGGCGTCATCGCGCTTGCACAAGCAAACCTTGGGCCTGACGTTTCCGGGCAACGCGCCGAAGCGGTTATGCTGATGCAGTTGGCCCGGGATTTGTCGCAATAGCCGCAGAATGTAGGGTGAATTGTGATCCAATTTTACCCCATTTGCGCCCGTACTGTCGGCAATATCTGTCGTTCAATCAGGTTCTTCAGATCACCGAAATACGCACCACTGCGTGCAGGCCGTGTTGGATTCGACGTCAAGGCCAAAGTCATCTCGACCGAAGGTGCCACACAAATGATCTGCCCTCCGTAACCGCGTGCCGGCGCATAGGACACGCCATCCGCAGCACCTAAAAACCAACCATACCAGTAGTTCAGACCCGAAAATGCCGACCGGGTGCGCACTTGAAACGACCGTTTTATCCAATCGGCACTCAGAACCTGCACGCTACCGAACACACCGTTCTGGTGGTACATTTCGCCAAAACGGACCATGCCTTCCAAGGTCAAAGACATCTCGTTCCCGCCCAAGTACCGCCCTTGTGGATCACGGGTCCAACTGGGTATTTCGATCCCCAAAGGCTCCCCGATCCGCGACCGCGCCAAAGTACGCAAGGATTCGCCCGACACTGCTGACAAGACTGCGCCCAGCACATGAAACGATCCCTTAGAATACAGCATTCGCGAACCCGGCTCTGCCACAAACGCGCGGCCCAGCGCATTCGCGACCCAATTGTTGCTACTAACCCAGCCACCGTAGTTTGCTCCAGAAGTACGCTCTAGCCCTGCTTGCATAGTGATCAAATGCGCAATAGTGATCGCTGCAACACGCGGATCAGCCCCGCGCGGGATCAACTGGGGTGCCACTTCGCCCAACTTCGCGTCCAACGAAGTGATTTCACCGCGATCAAGTGCTGCCCCAGTCAATGCAGCCACAACTGTTTTTGACACCGATTTGACCGGCACGGCCCGCCCGATCGATGGACCGCGAAACACCTCTGACAATAGGTCGCGCCCAGATTGACGGATGATCAGCGCGTGGCATTGATCAAGTGCGCGTGCGCTGTCTGCGATATCCGACCACGGGTCTGCCTGCGCAAATGCAGGCGTCGCAAGGGCCGCACCACTGCCTGCCAAAAAGCTGCGCCTGTCCATCTTCGAATTCCTTTGTCCGTTTTCACACATGAACATAGGACACCAAAGCGACTTAGCGACTGACAATTCGGTGGGGTGCTAGCCTTTGGCGGTCCAAGCAACACCCGCAATAGTCGTTGTCCGCGGTTTGTATTCACCCGCAACCCAACCCGCATAGCCTTGCGCGTCAAGACCCGCAAAAAAGGCAGGATAATCAATCTGCCCTTTGTCTGGCTCTGACCGATCTGGCATTTGGGCAACTTGAACATGTGCGGTGATGTCGCGCATCTTGTTCCAAGTTCCCAGCACATCGCCGGTAATCTTGGCCGCATGAAACGTATCAAACTGTAGACGCAAGTTCGGTGCATCAATCAGCGTAACAATTTCGCGGCCCAAGTTAAAATCATTCAAGAAGTAGCCGAGGATTGTATCGTTGTTGATTGGCTCGATTGTCAGGCTTTGGTCTGGTGCCTCTGCTGCCGCCCAGCGCAGGTTTTCAATAAATGCAGCCTTAGCGGCGGCACCCTCGGCCACACCCGACATGATATGCAAATGCTGCGCACCCAGCGTCTGCGCATAGCGCAAAGCACGTTTAAAATCGGTGCGAAAGCGTGCCTCTAGGCCCGGAACGGCTGCAAAGCCCTGTTCGCCGCCAGTGTAGTTCGGCGGCGGGCAGTTGATAAGCACCATACCCAAGTCATGCTTGGCCAGTTGTTTAACGATGTCCTGGGCGTTCACATCATAGGGCGACAGAATCTCGACGGCATCAAAACCTGCCTCTTTGGCCGCCTCAAAGCGCTCAAGAAACGGCAACTCGGTGAACAGCCATGTGAGGTTGGCGCAGAATTTAGGCATTGGGATCTCCAACAAGAATTCAGTTTGGCATGAAAAAGGTCGGCTTATTCCAATTCAGCAGACGGAATAATCGGAAAGAAGACGTCCTGCGAGTGCACGCCGAACCAACGCGCACCATTATGGGACGCATGTTCACCAATCTCGACCAAGCGGTAAAACGACTTGCGATCTATCAAGGCCTCAAGGTTTGTGCGCACCAACACATAAGGCGACGGCTCGCCAGTTTCGGGATCACGCTCGACGCGGATCGGATGATCAGGTCCTGCCGTCATCCGGTCACCGACGTTTGTTTCAAACTCAAGCCCATCGCCACGCTTATTGAAATCAACTGCCACAAATGGTGCATCATCGACAGTGATCCCGACCTTTTCGACCGGCGTGACCAAGACATAATCGTCACCATCGCGGCGTATGATGGTCGAAAACAGCTTCACTAACTCAGGTCTGCCAATGGGAGTCCCCATGTAAAACCAGGTCCCGTCGCGTGCAATACGCATGTCGATGTCACCGCAATGCGGCGGATTCCACAAATGGACAGGCGGCAGACCGCCTTTTTGGGCAGCACGGGCGCTTTCAGCAAGGCTTTGAGCGGAAGGAGTCACAATCTTTTGTCTGGTCATTGTTTTTGCCATTGGGTGAGATGGGATTATCTGTTCGTATACAGACTATAGCTCATACGGAGGAATGTCATGGCCAACGACGCAGATCTTGTCACCCAAATCGAAACTTTGGGTCTAAAACTGGGTGAAGCCCGCGAAAGTATCGCGGCCCGATTTATCGGCCAGCCGCGTGTTGTGGACCTGACGCTGACCGCGTTGATCTGCGGCGGGCATGCTGTGTTGGTTGGTCTTCCGGGGCTTGGCAAGACCCGACTCGTCGATACGCTATCGACCGTGATGGGCCTGAACGGCAATCGCATCCAGTTCACGCCGGACTTAATGCCGGCGGATATTTTGGGATCGGAAGTCTTGGAAACCTCTGACGATGGTAAACGCAATTTCCGCTTTATCGAAGGTCCAGTTTTTTGCCAGCTCTTAATGGCGGACGAGATTAACCGCGCATCCCCGCGCACCCAATCAGCGCTTTTGCAGGCGATGCAGGAAAAAGAAGTTACCATTGCAGGCGCGCACCGCCCCCTTGGTGTGCCATTCCACGTCCTCGCCACGCAAAACCCGATTGAACAGGAAGGCACTTACCCGCTGCCAGAGGCACAGCTTGACCGTTTCTTGGTCCAAATTGATGTCCCGTACCCTGACCGCGCGACTGAAAAAGACATCCTGATCGCCACAACGGGTGCGATCGACGCGCAGTCAAGTCAAGTTTTCACCGCGCAAGAACTACTCGACGCCCAAGACTTGCTGCGCCGCATGCCAGTCGGCGAAAACATCGTGGAAATGATCCTTGATCTGGTTCGCGCTTGCCGACCTGATGACGAAAACGCACCTGATCTGGTCCGCCAAAACGTAAGTTGGGGCCCGGGTCCACGTGCCGCACAAGCGCTGATGCTGACAGTCCGTGCGCAAGCTTTGCTTGAAGGGCGCCTTGCGCCTTGCGCCGAGGACGTGCGCGCAATGGCTGTTCCGGTTCTCGAACACCGCATGGCCCTTTCCTTTGCCGCCCGCGCACGCGGTGAAAGCATCTACCACGTCATCAACACCGTCGCCGATCAAGTCACCACAGTTGCGGCGGCTGCATGACCGAACCGCTTGCCCTCAGATCGCAGGCAGAAGCACTTGCCGAAAATTTGCCGCCCCTGCTGGCAGAGGCAGAGCATTTGTCGACAACTGTTTTGCTGGGCGACCACGGGCGCAGACGGGCGGGCACAGGCGATACGTTCTGGCAATACCGCCCCGCGCAACCTCATGACGCCGCGCGCAACATCGATTGGCGACGCTCTGCACGGTCTGACGCGAATTTCGTGCAAGACAAGGAATGGCAGATCGCACAATCGATTATCTTCTGGGTGGATCAGGCCGCGTCGATGACATTCCGTTCCGATGACAACCTGCCTAGCAAAGCGCAACGTGCACGCACTTTGGGTCTGGCATGCGCGATTTTGTTGATCCGTGGCGGTGAAAGGGTCGGCCTTTCAGGTCTGCGCCTGCCACCCCGTCGCGGCGAAGCACAACTAATGCAAATGGCGCAACTCTTGTCCCAAGACGATGACACCGACTATGGCGCGCCCGAATCGCAAGGCATGCTGCCGCATTCTCGCGCCTTGTTCATCAGTGATTTCCTAGGCGACCTTCAACCAATCGAAGACGCGTTGCTGCGTGCCGCAGATCGCGGTGTTAGCGGTGCGTTGCTACAAGTCCTCGATCCCCAAGAAGAAGCATTTCCCTTTGAGGGGCGCACGGTGTTCGAGAGCATGTCTGGAGGGCTGCGTCACGAAACGCTCAAAGCCAGCGATCTGAAATCCCGCTATCTGGACCGACTTGCCGCACGCAAAGACCGCCTGCAACACCTTGCTCGCATCACGGGCTGGCAATTCCAAACGCACCAAACGGGCCAAAGTGCGACAAACGCGCTACTCTGGCTCTACAACGCGTTAGAGCGGCACGCATGACTTATAAAACCCCACCTCGCTTTGTTCCAAATACTCATAAGGGCTACGCCTAATGTGGTCGCTAGGTCCCATAGGCTTTACCGCGCCTTGGCTGCTGCTAGGGTTAATCGCGCTGCCGATCTTGTGGATTTTGCTGCGCGCCGTCCCCCCTGCACCAATCCGGCGGCGGTTTCCCGGGGTCGCGCTGTTGCTTGGTCTCACCGATGATGAAAACCAAACTGATCATACCCCTTGGTGGTTGCTTTTGCTGCGCACCATCGCTGTCGCATCGGCAATCATCGGATTTGCAGGGCCAGTACTTAACCCGCAAAATGCACGCGACGGATCTGACGATCTTGTGATCGCGCTAGACGGCACATGGGCAGGGGCGGGAAGCTGGCAATCGCGGATTGACCGTGTGGACACCCTACTAACAGAAGCCGCACTGGCCGACCGCCGGACCGCAGTTGTCAATCTTAACGACCTTCCTATCGGCGAATTGCCCTTTGCCGCACCGAACGACTGGCAAAACCGCCTGGCGAATATCCAGCCTAAACCGTGGCAACCAGATCACCCCGCCGCTTGGTTCGGAACTGTCGATGGAGCGTTCGAGACCTACTGGATTTCCGACGGACTTGAATGGGAAGGCCGCGCCGATCTTTTGGCAACACTCGAAGACCGTGGCGCCGTAACCGTATTCCAAACACCGCGCCAAACCTTAGGATTGCGCCCCGCGCGGTTTGAGGGCGGCGAAGTCCGCGTATCAGCCGTACGCTCGCCCATTGGCAACCCGTTCGAGACGACAATTTCTGCGGTTGGCCTTGATCCGGCTGGGGTGGAACGCGCACTCGCCACAGTGCCGCTGACGTTCGAAGCCGGCGCAGCCGAGTTTGAAACCGCCATGGTTCTACCGCCCGAACTGCGCAACCGGATCACACGGTTCGAGATCACAGGCATCCGCTCTGCCGGCGCTGTGACCCTTACCGACGACGCGCTAAGGCGGCGTGAGGTCGCCCTGATCGCCGGACGCGATGACCGCGAAGGGCTGGATCTGTTGTCCCCTCTTTACTACCTGCGCGAAGCATTGGAACCAACCGCAGACATCATCAACGGCGCCATAGACGATATTTTGTTGGCCAACCCGGACGTGATCATTCTGGCGGATGTGGCAACCCTGGCAGAGGCTGATGCCATTGCCGCTTGGGTTAAAAAGGGCGGCATGCTGCTGCGCTTTGCCGGTCCCCGATTAGCCGCGTCAGACCAAGGGCGCAGTACGGACGATCCGCTTTTGCCTGTGCGCCTACGCTCTGGTGGACGGTCGGTTGGGGGTGCTATGAGTTGGGGCGAACCCAAGACCCTTGCCCCCTTCACCCAAGACAGCCCATTTTTCGGCCTTCCTGTACCGAATGACGTCACCGTCACATCCCAAGTTATGGCGCAGCCTGATCCTGCACTTGCGGACCGTGTTATTGCGCAATTGTCCGACGGCACACCTTTGGTCACACGCAAATTAATGGGTGAAGGCCAAGTGGTGTTGGTCCATGTCACTGCCAACGCGGAATGGTCCACATTGCCGCTGTCAGGTTTGTTTGTACAAATGCTGGAACGTCTGGCCGTCTCTACCCGCCCCGCCGCGTTGGAAGAAAGCGCGATGGAAGGCACGACATGGCTTCCCAACAAGGTTCTTGATGCATTCGGAAGACTGGAAGACGGCAGCGCCCTTTCCGGCGTGGCGGGCGAAATTTTGGCGCAAGGCAACCTTGGCCCAAATCTGTTGCCCGGGCTTTATGCAGGCGGCGACCGCCAGATTGCAGTTAACGTCATTGGCCCCGAAACCACTCTTAGCGTTGCACAATGGCCTGCAAGGATCGCTGTCGAAGGTATGTCAGTCATCCGCGAAACTGCGCTGAAAGGGTGGCTGCTTAGTGCGACACTCATGCTGCTGCTGGTTGATGTCATCGCTTCACTGGCGATTGGTGGTCGCCTTCGCGGACCGCGCGCGGACGTGGCCGCAGCATTGGTACTGGCCCTGTTCTGGGCGCCCGACGCACAAGCGCAATCGGCTGATGACTTTGCCTTGCGTGCGACTTCCGAAGTCGTCTTGGGCCATATTTTGACAGGTGACCGCGAAACCGATGACATCGCTTTTGCGGGGCTATCAGGGTTGTCACAAACCCTGTTCCGGCGCACCTCGATCGAACCAGAAACGCCTGTTGGCGTAAACTTGGAAACCGACGAACTTGCGTTTTTTCCGTTCCTCTACTGGCCTGTCACAACCGATCAACCCCTGCCTAGCCGCGACGCTTATGCCAAGCTGAACCGCTATCTGCGCACAGGCGGCATGATCATGTTCGACACCCGCGACGCGGATACGGCGCGGTTCGGATCAAGCTCGCCCGAAGGGCGCAAACTGCAAGCCATTGCGCGGTCATTGGATATTCCGGCTATTGCGCCAATTCCGTCTGATCACGTCCTAACGCGGACATTTTACTTGCTGCAAGACTTTCCCGGCCGCTACGCCAGCCGCGATGTTTGGGTTGAAGAGGCCACACTGCCCGGTCCCCAAGTGGACGGCATGCCGTTTCGCAATCTTAATGACGGTGTGACGCCTGTGATCATTGGCGGCAACGATTGGGCGCGTGCCTGGGCCGTTGACGAAAGCGGGCGGCGCATGTTTCCCGTAGGCCGCGGCACGTCTGGCGAACGGCAACGCGAATTTGCCCTGCGCTTTGGTGTGAATGTGATCATGCACGTACTGACGGGCAATTATAAATCCGATCAGGTCCATGTGCCTGATCTGTTGGACCGGTTGGGGCAATGATGACAGGTACTCTTGTTCTTGATCCGATGATCCCGCTTGCGCTGCTTTATGTGGTAGCGGCTTTGGCGGCCTTTGGCATCGCACTCGCTGTCTGGCGCAGGCTAGCGGGCTGGTGGCTACGCGGACTTGCAGCGCTTGTCTTGCTGATCGCCTTGGCCAATCCCGCCGTGCAACAAGAAGACCGGGAACCGCTGAGCGATATCGTCCTTGTGGTCGTCGATGAAAGTGCCAGTCAGCGTATCGGCGGTAGACCCGCACAGAACGCGTCAGCCCTTGCCAATATCGAAGCAGAGTTGGACCGCTTACCCAACACCGAAACTCGCCTTGTGACATTGGGCGATGGCGATGGCGACGCAGGCACGGCACTGATGACATCGCTGGCCCAAGCCCTCGCTGACGAACCCCGCGGGCGGGTGGCCGGCATTATCCTTGTCACTGATGGGCGTCTGCATGATATCGAACGCGCACCGGATTTACCTGCGCCGCTGCATGCTATTCTGACCGGTCGGCCTGACGATTGGGACCGCCGTTTGGTCGTGTCCAACGCCCCGGCATTTGCAATCCTTGGCGAAGAAGTCGCCCTGACATTGCGTGTCGAGGACCAAGGGGCAGCGCCTGACACGACTTCTGTGCCACTTTCGATTTCGATTGATGGCGAGCCTCCGATCACGGTCGAAGTCCCTATCGGCCAAGACATCGGCCTGCCGGTTAAGTTGCCGCATGGTGGGATGAATGTACTGCAATTCACGATCCCGGTGGCAGATGGCGAACTGACGAACCGCAACAACACCGCCGTGGTGCAGATCAACGGTGTGCGTGACCGCCTGCGAGTTCTTTTGGTTTCAGGTGAACCGCACCCGGGAGAGCGGACGTGGCGCAACCTTCTCAAATCCGATGCGGCTGTCGATCTGGTGCATTTCACCATTCTGCGCCCCCCTGAAAAGCAAGACGGCGTACCTGTGAACGAATTGTCCTTGATCGCATTTCCAACACGCGAATTATTCTTGGAAAAGATCCACGACTTTGATCTGATTATCTTTGACCGCTACCGCCGTCGCGGCATTCTGCCTAGCGCATACCTCGATAATATCCGCTCTTACGTTGAACAAGGCGGCGCCGTGTTGATCTCGTCCGGCCCTGAATACGGGTCCGCCGAAAGCATTTATCGGTCGCCATTGGGGCAGATCTTGCCGGGTACACCGACAGCACGTGTGTTTGAAGAAGGGTTTGTTCCGCAGATCACCGACATCGGGCAGCGACATCCTGTGACCGAGGGTCTTGATGCATTGTCACCCAATCCAGACGGCGACGGTCCCGGATGGGGGCGCTGGTTCCGCTTGGTCGACGTGCTGGTTCCAGAAGGCGCGACGACCGTCATGTCCGGCCTTGATGACCGCCCGCTTTTGATCCTGAACCGCATCGGTGAGGGCCGCGTGTCATTGCTCGCGTCCGATCATTCGTGGCTTTGGGATCGTGGCTATGAAGGCGGCGGGCCGCAGTTGGAACTGTTGCGGCGTCTGGCGCATTGGATGATGAAAGAGCCCGAGCTTGAAGAAGAAGCGCTTTGGGTGGAACCGACAGGCCAGACCATGCGGATCATTCGCCGCACGCTACAAGAAAAAACAGGAAATGTAACAGTCACGCATCCTGACGGATCTACGACAAGTGTGACACTCGAAGAAATCTCACCCGGGCGGTTTGAGGCGCTTTGGACTGGCCCCGAAATTGGGCTTTACCGTCTGGAAGACGCAGACAAATCCGCCGTGATCGCCCTTGGCCCCGCCGCCCCGCGCGAGTTCGAACAAACCAATGCGAGCGCCGAGACGTTACAGCCTTTGATCGACACGCAGCGCGGCGGAGTGATGCCCATTTCGGCAGGCGACATCAACATCCGCAGTATCCGTGAGGGTCGTCCCGCCGCAGGGCGGGGCTGGATCGGCATCACACCGCGCGGCGCGTACCGGACTGCCGACATCAGCATCACGCCGCTTCTGCCTGCTTGGGCGTTCTTGCTTTTGGCAGCAATTCTGATCGTAGGCGCTTGGCTGCGTGAAGGGCGGCGGTAAGGGGCTACTTACACAATGTTCATGACCCTTTTAAAAATCAGCAGCGCCATCTTGGTCGCTTTGATCGGGTGTCAAACAGTGCGCCATTCAGGCAATAAGCCTTTGGTCGATCAGGCCGCAGGTACGCTGCGCGTGGCCACCTATAACGTCCACTACATCATTTTAGGCAAAGACACCGGACCTTGGTCGCTTGGCGATTGGGAGCGACGCAAGGGGCCAATGGCTTTGGCGTTCGACGCCATCGACGCGGACGTCATCGGGTTTCAAGAAATGGAAAGCTTTGCGCGCAGCAGCGAGGGGCAAACCAACCTGAAACTTGATTGGCTTTTGCTGAACAATCCCGACTTTGCCGCAGCCGC
>JBLHTS010000002.1:0-43598 GCA_047627695.1 Yoonia sp.
CATAGGGTGGCACCAGGGCCGAGCGGAATGTCACGGGCTGGCCGTCCTTGGATCGTACCTTTGGAATGCGCACGCTCACAGGGCCAATGCCAGTTTGGAATGGGCGCTCAGGATGATGCCCATTGCGTACCACAGCTGCGTGACCTGTCTCAGTGCGCAAGTCGGCAAATTGCGCCAGATAACTGGCAAGCTCTGCCTCGACTGCTGTCGCGATCAATTGCTGGGCTCCTGTTCTTAACAAATCCGTCAGCGCGTCCGTCATCCCGTCTCGACGCGCAAAATCAACAATGTTAGTCGTTTCCATGGTGGTGTATCTCCTTTGGTTGGGCTGCTGTCTCACAACAACAAATCAACCAGATACGCCGCCAACCTTCAAATCCCTCAAACACCAGATTCAGTCATAGCTCTACCGCAGTTGCGGCAAATAGCAGCGGGCCATAAAGGCCGGCGATTGTTCCACACCTCAGCTCAATCGCTGTGTGAAGGAGCTATTGTTTAGATCTGAGGTTCGGGGGTGCATTTCTGCGTGAAAAAGGGCAGTCTGGTGCGACGTTATGCGTGATTTTTTTTGCAACATGCGCCTTTGTAATGATAACGTTGGTGAAACGTTTTTTGGAAATTTGGAAGAAATTTAATGATACGATTTTCGCTGATGAAACTCCTCTTGGTGTTCGGATTTGTCTTGGGTCTCGCGGCTTGCGAGTCGTCGGAAGAACGCGCGGAAACGTATTATCAAAGCGGTTTGCAGCTACTTGAAGAAGGAGATGTCGACCGAGCTATAGTCGAATTCCGCAATGTATTGCAGTTGAATGAGGAACATAGCGACGCGCGTGTCGCGTTGGCGGGTGTGCTGCGCGATAAAGGGAACAACCTCGGTGCCTATCGTGAGTATTTGCGGATAGCAGAACAATACGCCGATGATGTAGCGGCCCGCATTGCTTTAGCTGAAATGGCCATTGAAACCCAATCGTGGGGAGAAGCGCGGCGCCACGGGATACGCGCAAAAGAACTCGCCCCGGATGATCCGGCGGTTGAAATCATCACCCTCAATCTGGCCTATGCGGATGCGATCGATGCGGACGACACGGCTGCCCGTCGCGGTGCAGCACGCACAGCAGAAACACGCTTGCAAACTGACCCTGAAAATATGTCGCTGCGCCAGATCATTATAGACAATAGTATGCGCGATGGTGAATTTTCCAACGCGCTGGATGAAATCGCAGCTGCGCAGGCCATCGACCCTGATGATCGGGGGCTATACGACATCCGGCTTGGCATTCTGGCGCAACTTGAAGATGGCCCCGAAATCGAAGCTTTGTTACGTGAAATGGTGGTAAAATTCCCTGCTGACGCAGATTTGCCAACTGTCTTGTTGCGGTTCTATGTGGGGACTGGTGACAGCGACAGTGCTGAGGCTTTTTTGCGTGAAATGGCTGAGAGTGCCGAAGATGCGGACGCCCGCGAGACTGCGCTGACCACGGTCGTACAGCTTGTTCAAGCTACCCAAGGCGATGACGCGGCGATTGCAGAGATCGAAACCTTGATCGCCACCGAAGAGAACCCGACAAGTTATCGAGCAATACGAGCGGGCATGCTGTTTGGTGCCGGCGATCGTGATGCAGGAATTGCTGAAATAGAAGCGTTGCTCGACACGCCTGACCTTGCACCCGACGATGCATCCCGGTTTGAAGTGGTGCTGGCGCAGATGTTGCTTTCAACGGGCGACAGTGTTGGTGCAAGGGCCCGTGTTGAAAACGTGTTGGAGGGCAATGCGACCCAACCAGATGCGCTGAGAATGAAAGCGGCATGGTTGATTGAAGGCGATGAGACTGATGAGGCTATTGCTGCATTACGCTCGGTTTTGGCGCAAGATAGCGAAGACACGCAGGCCCTGACCTTGATGGCGCAGGCTTATGACCGCAACGGGGATCGCAACCTCATGCGCGAATTCCTGGCCCTTGCGGTGGAAGCTTCTAACGCGGCGCCACTGGAATCTTTGCGTTATGCGGCATTGTTGATCCAAGAGGAGCGCTATTTACCCGCCGAAGAAGCCCTGCTTGCGGCGTTGCGGCTTGAGCCGAACAATCAGCAAGTGTTGCAGCAGTTGGGTCGTCTTTATTTACAAATGGAAGATTGGGGACGCGCGCAACAGGTTGAACAGACGTTAAGCCGCCTTGAGGATCCCGCGGCTGATGGAGTTGCGGCCGCCTTGCAGGCGTCGCGTTTGGCGGCACAGGGCCAGATGGAGAATGCTGTCGCCCTTTTGGAAAATTATGCAGCCGAGGCTGGAGAGGGCGCATTGTCCGCACAGGTTGCAGTTATTCAGGCCCGCTTGGGCAGCGGTGACACGGACGGCGCGCTAGAATTTGCACAAGATTTAGTTGCAGAGGCCCCCGATGATTTGTCGCGACAGTTTGTGCTGGCTGCAATCCAGTCGGCGTCGGGCCAGTACGACGTGGCAATCGAAAACTACCGTGCAATCCTTGATGTCGAACCGCAGTTCGAACAGGCTTGGATTAATATGATTCGTGTAAAATATGCCCAAGGCGACATTGAGGGCGCTCAATCGATGCTGGCTGAAGGGCTGACGGCTCTGCCAGAGGCGCTGAACCTGTTGTGGGCACAGGCAGGATTTAGCGAACAGAGCGGCGATATTGATGGTGCCATTGAACTTTATGAGCTGATTTACGAACGCGAACCGAACCACCCGATTGCAGCCAACAACCTGGCCAGTTTGCTCAGCACGTACCGGATGGACGACGAAAGTCTCGATCGCGCCTATACGATTGCACGTCGCCTGCGTGGCACAGATGTTGCTTCGTTTCAGGACACGTATGGTTGGATTGCGTATCGTCGGGGTAATCTGGAAGAAGCACTCGAATATCTGGAACCTGCCGCAGTAGGCCTGCCGTCTGATCCGGTGGTCCAGTTTCATCTTGCCATGACTTATGTAGGGCTGAATCGGGAGGCTGACGCGCTGGTGGTTTTCAAGCGCGCGCTTGAGATTGCGGGGCCGGACGACACACGTGCCCAGTTTGAGACCGCCCGCACTGAAATTGAACGGATCGAAGCGGTTGAGGAACAGTAAAGCTTGACGCGGGCGGCCTAATCTTGCTGTCGTGGTCGTGGATCAATGATAAACGCCATGAACCACCCTGTGAGGAAGCCGCCCAGATGGGTTTGCCAAGCGAGTTGCCCGTCCATCGCCCACCACAGAACGACGTTGAGAGCAATCAGCAACCCGACCGCGCGCGTGATTGGCCATAGACCTTCGTGAAATGTGTAGCGATCCAGATAGCCCCATGCGAGCAGGCCACCCGCCAGCCCGAACAGCGCGCCAGACGCCCCCACCATCGGCTGCACGCCCGATGCCAAAAGAGCATAGCCCAAACTACCACCAAGGATTGATCCTGCGTAAAGCAACACAAAACCACCCACGCCAACCCGAACGATGACGGCGCTGCCCAAAGACCAAAGGGTGATCATGTTGACGGCAAGGTGCGTCAGACTGGCATGTAAGAACCCGTAAGTGACAAACATTGTGATGGACTGGCCTGTGAAATTAGGGGTCCAGTTCCCCAGCAGCCCGGGCCAGAAACTGCCGTAGCCGTATGCGGTCTGGCGCAAGCGCGCGACATCGAACAGATCATAGTCAGCAAGCGTCAGAGTGACCTCTATTACGACGCAAATAGTTGTTATCGCAAGTAAGATCCCTTTGCCACGAAGGAAGGAAAGCGTCAGGGTCGCCATCCAAGATTGGTCTCCAGCCCAAGGAAAATTCGACTGTCGGTGTCATCGGATAGCCCCTCTTCGGACGTTACAATGTAGCTATAACGCGTGGACAAATCCCAATCTTCGGTAAGGGCCCGCGACAGGCCCACGCTCAAATCAAGGCGCGCCGTATCCGAATTCTCACCCAGTACATTTGTCGTTTGATAGCCCAGTGAGGATTGCAGGTTTGTCGTGGCGCTTAAGGGTTGATTATAATTTAATTCTAGGCGGCTGTTCAGGGCATCCTGACCCAAATCGGTGGTCGAAATGCTCTGACGCAAAAAGATCGAATACGAACCGCGGCGCAGGCTGTCACTATAGTTGAGCTCATATAGCGGATTGAAATCGCCACCATCCCCTTCGGTCAGTCCGATTTTGGCTGAAAAATCACCACTGCTGCGGGTCTCAAAGTTAGTACCGACACTTAGATCGGTTCGACGCCCAGATTCCGTCAGGTCGGAATTCAGATTGAATGTCAGCGCGCCGTTTGGTCGGGCCTGGCTCACATTCAGCGCATAGGTCAGGCCGTCACTTGTTTCCGTGATACCGCCAGTTTCGGTCGTAAAGGTTCTGGTGCCGACAGAAAGATTAGTGGTCAGTGTTTGAGACACCGTTAGATCCGCCCCCAGATTAAACCCGGTGCTGCGGACGTCTTCTCCGGCCCCGGAACGGGTGATCTCCCGGAAATTATAGCCCATCGTGGCGGCAATCCGTGGCGTAATTTCAAAGCGCAGATTAAGATCGGCGGACACACTGTCACTATCTACAAGACCGGCATCAGTGGTGTCTGAATATGTGATACTGTCAAAGCTCGTGTCGAATGTGCCTCCAAAGCGCGCGTCACGCCCGAAGGTATACCCAAGTGAAGCGCCCGTACGTTCACGCGTACCACTATCAAGCACCAGAACTTCAGTCAGGCCGTCATCAAGGTCGACCAGGGTATCGACGTCAGACCGATTATAGTGGGCATCGAGATTAAATGCGCTCTGATTGTTCTGGATGCCGTATGACAGCCGCAGGGACGGATCGACAAAATCAGTAGCGAATCCGTTGTCCAATTGTTCTTCAAGGGTTGCGCTGATTTGCAAATCGAGATTCTGAACACGGGTTTCACTGGACAGACCGAAGCCAAGTTCCATCTGTCCGAATGTGCCGTCTTGGCTGGATGATGTGATGCCTTGGGACAAAGACAGGTTTGCATTAACCCCGCCGCTGTCTTGGGTCCACGCAGGACTTGATATAGCGATCACAACGACGGCTGCCGTCCCTGATCTCACCCATTTTTTGCCCCTGACACTCATGATTTATTCGAACAATCGCCGCTCAGGTACGATGATGACGTCGCCCGGTTCCAGAACGACATTGTTACGCATCGTAGCCCCATTAAGAATGGCACGATAATTGATCGTAAAGACATGGGGTTGACCGGTCCGATCGGTGCGCCGCAGTTGCACACGTTTGAGGGCGGCAAAGTTGGTCAATTCGCCAGCCTGCGCCATAGCTTGCAAAAAGGTCGTACCGGGAGCCACAGATTTGATACCAGGATTGCTGACTTCGCCAAGGAAATAGATTTCAATCGTCGGGGGGGGTGCGGGCGCATCTGCAGCGCCTGGGATCACCGGTGCCGGTTGAACCGAAACGAACACGGTGGGCGGCGCGGCAAAATTCGAGGCGATTGCCGACGTAATCGAGGCCTGAACTTCGCCTATGGAACGTCCGGAAACACGCAGAGTGCCGGCAAACGGAAAGCTGATGCGCCCATCGCTGAGGACCACAACAGAGCGGTTCAGATCAGAATCCTCAAAGACCTCGATCTGAAGAGTATCGCCCGAGCTAATTAGGTAGTCGTTTTGGGCAGTTGCAACAGTTGCCAAAAAGCTGATCGTGAGACCCAGCAAAAGCGTTTTCAAGTAGTGCATAATGAACTCTTTTCCTTTGTTCAGAACGTGTGTCTCCAAAAAAGCGGGTGGCGTCACCCACAAACTGTAGGACAGGCGGCTTTTTTGTTTTGGTGTCGCCTTGTGGTCACGACAATGATCCCCGTCAAGACGCGATTGAACGGCTCGGTGGGGATCTAGGTCTTGTGTGAAGGCTTTTAGAAAAAGGGTTTGGGCCTCAAACGTGGTCAGCCTAGCAGCCGGTTCTGCGCAGCATGACAACAACGGTGCGCAGAATCACGTAGATGTCCACGTTCAGCGACAGTTTACGGCTATAGATTTCGTCGAACTGGACCCTGTCCACAAATTTACTGGAATTGCGGTCTGAGATCTGCCACAAGCCGGTCATGCCGGGACGCTGACGATAGTAAGCGGTGCCTGTGTATTGTTCTTTCTGGTCCAGCATCATCGGGCGTGGCCCGACCAATGACATGGACCCGGTCAGCACATTGAGCAACTGGGGTAACTCATCAAGTGACGTTTTACGCAAAAACGACCCGATCGGTGTGATCCGCGGATCATTAAGCAGCTTTTGCTTACTGTCCCACTCGGCGCGCGCTTCCGGGTTCTTTGCGAGATAGCTTTTCAAATGTTCTTCGGCATTGGGGAGCATCGTACGCAGCTTCCACATGCGGAATGTTTTGCCGTTCAGGCCCACGCGTTCCTGAACATAAATAGGCGTAGCCCCTGTGAGCAGCACTGCCAACGTCATAATGGCGATCAAGGGCACCATGATAGGGGCCGTCATCAGAAGCAGCACCAGATCAAGGGCGCGCTTGCCGATCTTGCGATAGAGTGACGGGCGCAGTTTGGGAGTGACGAGGATAGCCGTCGCTCTGTCGTCTTGAACGCGTGAATCAGTTGAATAAAAAGTCATCTAAAATATGTCAGCCGCAACGGCCGCATCTCCCCAGGTAAAACAAACAGCTAAAACAGAAAAGCCTAATGGCCCACAGAGCAACTCGGGAAACAGCCCTTTTGAAAACTTGGGCCGCTCATCTTTCTTGTTAACACAAATTTAACTGGCGTACAAAGTAAGGAGTTCCATAAGTGACGTTGGAAAACGGCGATTCTACGTAAAAGCCGGTTCTATTGGCTACTTGCCCCCTAAGTTTGCATCGAAAGGTTGCATCGAAGTTTTCAAACACACGCCACATTCCGCTCTGACCGTATGATTTGTTTCGAAAATGGACACAATCGAGCGAGATTTCGTACAGTTGCCGCGTCTGATTGGCGAATCAGCGGTTAATCTTGTTAAAGCCCGACCTTCGGCGCATTAACGCCATCACGACAACACAAAAACAGGGCTTTTTGTTAGGAATACTGACTGCTTGTGCCTGAAAACCTGCCACAAGTGGCGTTCACGTGGAGCCATGTATGAGTGCCGATCTTTACTGCAAATATTTCGGCTTCTCGGAGAGACCGTTTTCGCTATCACCGGACCCGGATTTTCTGTTCTGGACCCGGGCGCACCTGCGCGCATTTTCAGTCCTTGAATATGGTATTGCCACCAGCGCACCGTTGACGGTCGTCACCGGTGAGGTCGGGACCGGAAAGACGACGCTCATTCAAGCAATCCTGCGTCAGATTGGCGGCGATCTGAAAGTTGGGCTGATTTCGAATGCGCGGGGCAATCGCGATGATTTGTTGCGCTGGGTTCTCAATGCGCTTGACGTTACACACCCAGCAGATGCCGATTACGTCAGTTTGTTCCAGCAGTTCCAGGATTTTGTGATCGAGACATACAGCGAAGGCCGGCGCGTGGTGCTGATCATCGACGAGGCGCAGAACCTTGGCGTGGACACCCTCGAAGAGTTGCGTATGCTGACCAACATCAATTCCGGCAAGGATGAACTGTTACAGTTGATACTTGTAGGCCAGCCGGAACTGCGCCAGATGATCGCGCGCCCCGATTTACGCCAGTTTGCGCAGCGCGTTTCGGCGACCTATCATATTGAACCTCTCGATCTGAAAACGACCAGACAATATATTGCGCACCGTCTTCAATCTGTTGGCGGAACGGGACGGGAAATTTCACCCACTGCCGCCACATTGATTGCGTCACATTCACAAGGTATACCGAGAGTTATTAATAAAATAAGCGACTTGGCACTTGTTTATGCTGCCAGTGCAGACCGAAAAAGAGTCAGTCTTGGCATTGTGAAGGAACTGATTGATGACGGTGTGATCATTCAAACTTTCACATCCCCCCTGTTTCTGACAAACCGCGTAGATATACCCGAAAAGGCCGCAGAATGAATATTGATCTATATTTCTATTGGAAGCTGTTCTTGCGTCGGTTGCCTATTATGGCGTTGCTTGTGACGGTTTGTGCCGCTCTTGGGGCATTTACGGCTATCCGGTTGCCAACAACCTATTCGACCACCGCGCGCCTTCTGGTGGAAGATCCACAAATTCCCGACAGCATGGTGACATCAACGGTCCGCACGAGTGCTGAAGAGCAGCTTGATATTATTCAACAACAGATCAGCACGCGGGCCAATTTGATCGACATTGCCAACCAGTACAACGTCTTCGAAAACATTCGCCAGATCAGCCCGGACGTCGTTTACGAACGGATGCAGGCGGCCACGACTATTGGCCTGTCCACAGGGCGCAATCAGGCAATCGTCATGACAATCGGTTTCGACGGACGCTCGGGCAAGGTGGTTTCCGATGTAGTCAACGAGTACATCACCCTCGTAATGCAAGCCAATGTGGATTTCCGAATGAGTCGCGCGGAAAGCACGTTGGAGTTTTTCGAGCAGGAAGTTGATCGACTGAGCGTCCAGCTTGATGAACAAAGCGTGCGCATCACCTCGTTCAAAGGTGAAAACGCGCAGGCTCTGCCCGAGAACCAAGCCTACAGGTTGAGCCGCCTGACCCTGTTGCAGGAAAGGCTGGTCTCGTTGGAACGCGATCTTGCAAACACGATCACGCAGCGCGAGGATTTCGAACGCATTTTCGAAGCTACCGGAACGATCACGCAAGATAACGGGCCACAGTCCCGCACGATCGAGGAACAACAGTTACTGGGGGCACAAACCGATCTCGAACTTGCGCTGGCGACTTATTCCGAAGAAAACCCCCGCGTTATCCGCCTGCAGTCTGTTGTCGATCGGCTGCAAGCGGTTGTTACGAACCAAACAGGGGTTTCGCAAGAAGGTGATAGCGATACAGATCCTTTGACGGCAGCACAGGCAATGTTCCATACAACCATGATCGAGATTGAAAGCCAGACGACTGCATTACAAGCAGATATCGCCCGAACGTCAGAAGAGATCGACGAATTGCTGGTGGCGATCAGCACCAGCTCCGGCAACGAAATTCAGCTGAGTGCCTTGCAGCGTGATTATGACAATATCGAAAAGCGCTATAACGACGCAGCCGCCAACTTTAACGAAGCCCGCATGAGCGAGAGGATCGAGACCACTGCCCAAGGGCGACGGATCACGGTGATCGAGAATGCAATTATTCCGGAGTCTCCGTCCGGGCCTAACCGGCCGCGGGTCGCCGCATTGGGTGCCGGGTTCGGCGTTGCCTTGGCGGCCGGGTTCTTCATGCTGCTGGAAACTCTCAACCGATCCATTCGCAGACCCGCCGAACTGACCAGCCGGTTCAACGTCGTGCCGATTATGACAATCCCCTATCTGGAAAACAGAGGGCGACGCATAATGCGGCGGCTGGCGCTGATCACGACGACCCTGATTGTCATCATCGGGGCGCCATTGGCGCTATGGTATATCGACACAAATTACATGCCCCTGGATATCGTCGTCCAGAAAGTGCTGTCGCGCTTGGGGCTGGGATAAGGATACCGTAGAATGGAAAAACTTCAGGCAGCGTTGAACAAAGCGCGAAAGACCCGTGAAGGGGAAGCCCTCGATCAGGATCCGGTCGCCGCTCCTGTTAAAACGCCAAAACGCGCCAAAGATGTCGAAGACCTCTGGGAGGAGCTGGCAGCTTTTGATGTGTCTGCAGAACAGCTTGAAGAACGCCGTATTCATACCCGTGTGGCAGGCGCTAAAGCGACGTCTTTTGATATTTTGCGAACCAAGGTCTTGTTGCAGATGCGCGAGCACGGGTGGAAGAGGGTCGCGATCACGTCGCCGATGCCCCGGTCCGGAAAGACGACGATGGCCTGCAATCTGGCACTGGGGCTGGGACGGCAAAGCGATCTACGCTCAATCGTGCTGGATCTTGATCTACGCCACCCGTCTATATCGGATTTCTTTAATGTAACGCCGGCCCATGGCATCAACGAAGTGCTGACTGGAAAGACCGATTTCGGGGATCAGGCAATGCGGTTTGGCCATAACGTGGCCTTCTCCATGGCCACGGTCCCGGACACCGATCCGACGCAATTGTTGCTGGCCGAAGAGACCGGTGAGGTCCTCGACGATATCGAGAAACGTTACAAACCCGACATCATGATTTTCGATCTGCCCTCAATGCTGGTCAACGACGACACGCGCGCCTTTCTCAAGAACGTCGATTGCGCGTTGATTGTGGCGCGTGCCAGTAAGACCCGCTATGGCCAGTTCGACACCTGCGAGAAAGAGATTGCGCAACAAACCAATGTGCTTGGCACCGTTCTGAATGCCTATCGCTATGCCGAACCAGGCAAGATGGGGGAATAAAGCCTCCTTCCCTGCGACGGTGTCACTTTCGACAAAGGAAAGACACCATGACATTCAAGCGGCTATGGACGGGCATGTTGGCTGCCGTTGTCGTAGGGCTCTGCGTGCCCGTTGCGGTGCGGGGGATCGTCTGGATTTTCGGGTCGGCTGTGGAGGGGCCTGCGGTTCTGGCCGGACCGCATGTCGTGGCATGGGACACATCGGATCTGCCATTCCATGAGAATTTTGGGGGTCTGTCAGGGTTGCTGATTGAAGGTAACACTCTACTGGCTGCCAGTGATCGCGGCAGGTTGTTTCAGGCCCGTGTCCTGCGCGGGCCCGACGGCTGGCTGGAGACCCCTACGGATGCTCGGATGGTCATCGTCCCGCTGTTGCGCAACTGGCCCGCCGTCAATGCCGAGACCGATCTGGAAGGCCTCGCGCGGATGCTGGACGGCCGTCTTGTGCTGGCGTTTGAGCGGTTTGCGCGCATTGACACTCTGGAAAACCTGGAGGCTACCCCGCGTCCGACGCATGTGTGGACGACTTTCAGACCCTATTTCGGCAACAAAGCTTTCGAGGCTGTCGCGACCCTGCCCGACGGGCGGGTTCTGGCCATCCTCGAAGGCATGCCCAATGCGGGGTCCACGGTGGCTTATCTGTGGAACGGTGAACGAGGCCCGCGACAAGAAGCAACCGGTTGGTCCGCTGGCACAGACATGCCGCTGTCGGACGGGTTTGTCATCGTGGGTGCGGACATGGGGTCAGACGGCTGCCTTTACCTGCTGGACCGCCGGTTCAGCTGGGTTGCGGGGTTTTCGCACCGTATACGGCGGGTGTCGGACCTGAAGGATTTGGGCGAGGTGATCTACACCAGCGCACCGTCGGTGATGGGCAATGCCGAGGGAATTTCAATGACGACACTGGCGAACGGCGACCTGATCGCGACGCTGGTCACTGACGATAACTTTGTACCGCTTCCGCCGACACGTTTGATCGAATATCGCCTAACGCCGGGTCTGGCCTGTGACGGTGCGTTCTAAAGAGGCAAGTCCAGTCTTGCCAACTTCAAAAGGAGTGTGCCCCCCTAACGTGCAGTGGAAATTACGCCATAAGTATATGATTTTTTAAATATTTTTCTAAGATTTTCTGCGGTGCCTGCATGCGCGGTGAACTGATATTCAGTCAGGATGCGACGCGGAAAATCTGTGCCAGAGGGAACGCAGGCGATAACCAGGCAACGGGCTGCACGTCTTTCTGTCCCGACGGGTCACCCATGTCTGGTCGCGGGGCAATCTGTTCATTTGCGTCATGTGTCTGTGACGCGGTCCGCGCGCAAGTCTGGTGCAGATACACATCCATGGCAAATTCCAGCACAAGAGCAATGTCCGTCAGCCCCAAGGCCTCGGCATCATCGCTCAGCGCTTGTAAATCTTCGAATAGGGCGTTCTCTAATTCCATGTGCTATTCGATCATCTATTTGTTTTCTTTGCAACTTGACCGATCCACATCCATGTGGCCAGTGCCGTCGAGGCCATCCAAAGGAAATGCGTCTGTGTGTGGGATGTCTGCACCGATGGTCGTGCGCAAATACAAAGCCATTTTGGATCAGTTTGAGGGCAAAAGTATGTATCTGCCTGAAGCACTTCAGTACCAGTTCAAAAATGAACAAGGTTAGAGGTATGCGAAGTTGGCAGGAAATAGGGGGTCTTTGTTCGCATCGTGAGTGGCCATCTCAATGCGATCCATAGGGCTATCTACGGCAGTCCTTATCCCGAAGGGCACGAAGACGCCTGGCTCAGCCGATACCGTGGGCACAATGCCGACGTACAGGCCTATTTCGCAGAGCGCCCCGATGACCTACTGGTGTTGCGTCTTGAAGATGGACTGAGCTTTGAGAAAGTCTGTGCGTTTTTGGGAAAGCCTGTCGTTGCATGGGGTATTCCGGTCAGCAACACGCACCTGAAAAAGAAATTCAAGACATTGTGGTGGCGCCTGAAAAAGCGCTTGCGGCGTTAGGAATCGGCCTGCCGCCAATTGGACAGATCAAGCCCAGTGAGATCTTCGGTTGCTTTGATGCTTGGGATAAATGCACTTTGCAGCCTGAGCCGTTGTGCCGCGGTAATTTCTTCACGTGCTACGGGTTTTGTCATCAGTCCGGATAGCTTTCGCTGAACTCGCATGGGCAAGAGTCCCGTGATTTGTTTGCGAATGCCCGGACTGGCGCGTAAAATGCGGTTGATCAACGGAAAACGCGCACCTCTGGTGACATTCTTCGCGGTTGATCCGCGCCGCAGGGTCACGTCTGGCTGATGGGCATCGGAAATATCCAGCCAACGGCAGAGTTTTGCGTATCCATTGGCGGGATCGGCGAAATAGTCGTCATGTTTGACGAAATAAAACTGATCGAGGCTGAAGTGATCGATGTATTGGCGGATCTGCAGGTCATAGCGGCCCGACATGACATAGACAGAGTCAGGATCTGTTGCCGCGTCAAAGGACCGTTCTTCACCAAACCGCTCACGGCGCCAAAAATACTGGCTGATAGCCCGGTCCACCGGATCGCGAAGTATATAGATGAACCTCACCTGCTTAGGGTCTGTCAAAGCCGCGATGTGCCCGGGCACGCCTGTGAACTTGGGGTATTGTGAATAGTTGACAGAGCCGTCCAACCTCCAGCGTTGATCAAGCCCGCCCTGCGTGAATTCATCAAGGCGCGCTTTGCAATCGGCCACGGTCTCGCGGTTGAAGATATTCGGTTCCTTGGCTGCCATGCCGATCTCTGGATGGTTGGCCAGATGGAGGGCCAAGGTGGATGATCCGCCTTTGGCCGCACCGATGAGAAAAAGATTGGGATGGGACATGCGTGCTCCGTGATTGCGTGGGCCTTACGAGGAAGGGGCTGCGGTTCTCTTGCGAGAGGGTCGGAAATTTTTGCGTAGCTGTTCGACATGGCGGTCCACAAAGCGTCGTAAAAACAGGCTTAGCACGGCAAGGAAAACGATGGTCAACGTCAATAACATGAACCCGTCCCACCCTTTTGTTGGTCCCTCTAGATCCAGAATGAAAGAGTAGCGAAACGCAAACCCATAGCCGAGAACGATCGTTGTAAGATGGTAGGCCAATGCCGCGCTAAAAATAGTCCAAGTGAGAGCCTTATAGTGAAACAGCCCTAGACCGATGAGCGCATAATAAAAAAGCTCAACCGTGAGAGCCCATGTTGCCGGTGGTAAACGGGGCTTCACGTCTGATGGAAACCAGCTGGGAAAGATCATCGTTGCATTCTGCATCCACTCCGGCAGGGTTTGCGGGAGGTACATTGCGCGTCGAAAGGTATAAGAGGTTTGGTTCCCCACGATCAGGATTACGAAAACAGACAGGCAAAGCACGACCCAGTATGAGGGAAGAAGTCGCAACAACCGATTGCTGGCAAAGGCTATGAAGCCACGAGGTGAATACCCGTAGACTTGGCAAACAACCAGAGCCATCAAATATCCTGACAATACGAAAAAACCCTGAACGGCGAATTCCATATTCTGTAAAAATATGAGCATGCGCAAACCATGACAAATAATGGCTGCCAATGAAAGTGCGTTATTTTAAACCGGTATCATGCACAGCAATCGGTCCGTGGACGTCACGCAAGCCAGCTCTGCGAGAGCACCGTGGTTTGAGGGTGACAGTCAACAGCTACATTGTTAAGCCGAAACGGGGTAAAACAGGTCTTGGCAGGAAACAGTATGACGATACCGGACAAAACCCCTAATGGGCTTCATGACAAAACTGTTGTTGTCCTGTATGGCGCACTGCGTTCAGGCACGACTTTGATGCGTCTGATCCTGGACGCGCATCCCGACATCCGCTGCCCTGGCGAACGTGATTTTATGCTCGATTTTCTGCAAGTCGATGATGGGAAAGTGGTGCTGAACGCCGCTCGCCTGCAAGAAAACCGTATTTTTAGAGACACTGGACTTGATCTGCCCGAAACCACGGACGGTAAGGCGGCCTTTGAGATGCTTTTGGCGCAGGATTGCAGGATCCACGACAAGCCGGTGCATGTTCTGGTGCTGCACCGCGAACTTGACCAGCTGCTGAGCCTGATCCCGGATGTGCGCATCATTCATATGGTCCGCGATCCGCGCGATGTGGCGCGCTCGTCCATCGGCATGGGGTGGGCCGGCAATTGTTGGTACGGCATAACACATTGGATCGGGACGGAACGCGACTGGAACGAGCAGACGGCAGACCTGTCAAAGGATCAAATTTGCGAGGTTCAGTACGAGCAATTGCTGCGCGCGCCACAGGAAACGCTTGAGAGGCTCTGCACGTTTATCGGTCTGCCTTATTCGGAGCGGATGATGGACTATTCGGCCACGTCGACCTACGAGCCACTTGATCCTGCGCTGGCCGAGCAATGGCGCCACAAGCTGTCGCCCCGCGAATTGGCGGAGGTCGAGCACAAGGCCGGAAACCTGTTGCTGCGCAGCGGCTACGCACCCAGTGTGGCCGCACCGCGCGCGCCCGGCGTAATGCGCCGGATACATCTATGGGTACAGAACAAACGGGGCGTGTGGAAAACACGCATTGCGCGGCACGGGCTGATCGACCCGCTGCTGGTGGCCACGACCCGTTGGACCGGCCTGAGGAGGCTTTCTAAACGTGCCCGTGCGCGCATACAGGAAAACAGCAAACAGTATTTGAAATGATGCCCAACAATCTTGTCTTCGACCAGACAGGGCAAGCGGAACTTGCGCCGATGGCTTTGGCCTGCGCCAATGGCAAAATGACAGATCTTACGGAGGTTTTCCTCCTTGAATATTCCCTGCAATCGTTTGAAATCGACCTGCATACCCTGAAACAGACACTCGATTTTGCAGGAGGGACACCTGATGTCTGAACCATTTCGTTGGGCGATTTTGGGCACTGGTGCTGTGGCGCGCAAGTTCGTGCTGGATCTGCGACAGTTGGGGGGGCAGACCGTTGCTCAGGTTGTGGCGTCTCGCGATCCTGATAACGCGCGCAGCTTTGCCAAGACCCTTGGCCTGCCCGACGTTGCCCCGGATTATGCCGCTGCGGTTCAGGCACGAGTCGATGCGGTCTATATTGCGACGCCGCCTTCGCTGCACGAAGCGCATGCACTTTTGGCCTTTGCGGCGGGAAGACCCGTATTGATTGAGAAACCCATCGCAGAGGACGCCGCCGCAGCGCGCCGTATTGCCGAGGCGGCCCAGGCGGCCGGGGTGTTTTGCATGGAAGCGATGTGGACGCGGTTTCAACCGTTGCTGGGCGCTGTCCGCGCAGAGATAGAGGCGGGAACCTTGGGCGAAATACGCGGCTTTGAGGGCCGCTTCATGGCGGCTAATGTCCCCGCAGCAACAAGCCTCTTTGATCCTGCACAGGGCGGTGGCGCGCTGATGCATCGGGGGGTCTACCCGCTATCACTGGCGCGTTTCTTGTTGGGTCCTGTGGCGCAAATCCAGTCGTTTGCCACGACGGGGCAGCACGGGGTGGATGAGGACAGCGTGGTGCTTTTGCGCCATGAAACCGGGCCGCTGACAAGCCTGCGCTCGTCCTTGCGCGCGGCGGGCCCCAATGGCTGCACGGTATATGGCACGCAGGCCACGCTTTATCTTGATGGGCCGGTCTGGCGTCCGACAGGGGCGCGGATCAGGCAGACCAATCCCATAAAACCGGGCGGCACTGGCGCGCGCCGTTTCGAGGCCTTGCGCGAGAGCGGGTTGGGTCTGCGCCTGTCGGTGGCGCTTGGGTGGACACGTGCCGCCCTTGGCCGCGGTGAGACACGGTTGAAGACCCCGTTTTCGGGCAATGGCTATCATTATCAGGCCCAAGCGGTGATGCAGGCGGTGGCTGCGGGGCAAACAGAAGACCCACGCATGCCGCTGGCACAAAGCATCGAGATTATGGAAATCATCGATCAAATCAGACAGGACAAGGGTAAGAAACCATGAACATCGGCGTCATTGGCTGCGGCTATGTGTTTGATCATTATATGACCACCCTGCCCCGGCATCCGGGTCTGCAGATTGCTGGCGTGGTGGACCGCGACATGGCACGCGCGCAGCAAGTCGGGCGCTATTACGGACTTAAAGTTTATGATAACGTGGACGCGTTGCTGGCTGATCCGGACATCGGGATTGTTGCAAACTTTACCTCGATTGAATCCCATTACGACATCACCCGCGCGGCTCTGGAAGCGGGCAAACACGTCTATTCTGAAAAGCCCCTGACGACCACGATGAAAGAAGCCCGCGCACTGGCGGATCTGGCAGCTGCGCGCGGTTTGCGGCTGTCGTGCGCGCCCTCCAATGCGCTGAGTGCGACGGTGCAGACCCTATGGAAGGCGGTAGAGGACGGTACGGTTGGCGATACCCGCATGGTCTATGCGGAGTTTGACGACAACCCAGTCTATCTGTTGGCCCCGGAAACGTGGAAATCGCGGTCAGGCGCGCCTTGGCCTTATCTGCATGAATACGAAATGGGCTGCACATGGGAACATGTGGGCTATCACCTGACGTGGATGTGCGCGATCTTTGGCCCCGTACGCCATGTGACCGCCTTTTCAAAGGCCACGCTGCCCGACAAGACCGGAAAGCCGCTTGATCCTGTCGATACGCCGGACTTTTCCGTCGCTACTTTGGATTTCGAAATCGGCGTCGTGGGGCGCATCACCTGTTCCATTGCCGCGCCGACCGATCACCGCATGCGCATCATCGGCAACACGGGCCAGATCACGGCGGACACCTATCGCGATTATCGCTGCCCGGTTTATCTGGAGCAGTTTTCCGAGCTGTCGTTGAAGGCACGAAATGCCCGCTGGGTTCGCTCCAGCGCCCTTTTACAGAGCCTGTTTTCCGTGGGAGGGCGCCGCATTCCGCTGGTCCAGACGCCGCCGCCGGGGGCCAGCAGGTACGACCCGATGAACGGCAGCGCGTTCAGCCCGCGTGATTGGCTGCGTCGGGTGCGACGTGCGCAATTCGGCCAGCAGGACAAATGCATCGGATTGGCGGAACTTGCGGATGCGATTGCCACCGACCGTGTGGCTTTTCCGCCGCCTGACTTTACGCTGCACCTGACGGAGCTGACCTTGGCCATTCAAAGCGCAGGCCCGAATGGTGCCAGCACGGCACTTGAGACCCGGTTTGACCCGATCGATCTGCCGGAACAGACCCGCAAGGCCGCCCCTGATTACACCGCCTGGACCCGTCCCACTGCGATACCCCGCCTGATTAACGCGCTTTTGTCACGGCGTCGGCGTAAATCGTAGGCATTCACCACGCAGCAACTTCACTTTATCCCATGAAATGGTAGATTGATGTCTCAATCAGTTGTTTTACAGAAAGCACTTTGCGGTCATTTATGTCCTTGTCGCCTCACATGCCCAAAATCGCTTATCTGACCGGCCAGTATCCGGAAGTGTCGCTGACGTTTATCCTGCGCGAGGTCGAGGCGCTGCGCGCGATGAACGCCGATGTGCTGACATGTTCGATCCGCCAGACTCCATCCGAACAGCACCCCGGTGCTGCGGAAAAAGCCGCCGCCGCCTCTACGTTTTATGTTCTGGAAGCAGCGCGCAATCCGATGCGTTTTCTCGCCGCGCAAATCGACGGCCTGCGGCGTCCGCGACGGTATCTGAACGCCTTTGCGCTGGCTTGGCGCACCCGTCCGCCGGGGCTAACGGCCTTGGTTTATCAGATCATCTTCTTTTTTGAGGCTACAATCCTTGCGCATCACCTGCGCCGTGAAGGGGTTGAGCATATCCACAACCATTTCGTGTTCGGAAGCGCCACGGTGGCGATGCTTGCCTCTGAACTGACGGGTATTCCCTTTAGTTTTACCCTGCACGGTCCTGCGGACCTGTTTGATCCTTACCGATGGCGTCTTGATGAAAAAACAGCGCGGGCGCAGTTTGTGGCCGTGATCAGTCACTATGCCCGCAGCCAGCTGATGTTTTTTAGCGATCCCGCACATTGGCACAAGATCAAGATCGTCCATTGCGGGGTCGATCCGGCGTTATATGAAAAGCCTGCAGGCGCGGCCGTCCCCCCCCGGCGGGCGAGTGAGATCCGGCTGCTGTTCGTAGGGCGACTGGCGCCGGTCAAAGGGCTACGGGTGCTGTTGGACGCGATGACGCATCTGATCTCGGAGCTGCCGCAACTACATCTGGTGTTGGTCGGCGATGGGCCGGACCGGTCCAACATGGAAGCGGCTGCGGCCCCTTTGGGGGATGCGGTGAGTTTTACCGGTTATCTGTCACAACAGGAGGTCGCGCAAGCCATGCAAGCCTGTGACGTCTTCGTGTTGCCCAGCTTTGCCGAAGGCGTGCCGGTGGTCTTGATGGAAGCGATGGCCAGCGGCAAGCCGGTGATTGCCACACGGGTTGCTGGTGTAGGCGAACTGGTGGAGGATACGCAAAGCGGTTTGTTGGTCCTGCCGGGCGATTTGGACGGGCTGATTGCAGCGATCCGTGGAATCGCCCAAGACGCCGCCCGCCGCGACGAAATGGGCGCAGCGGGGCGCAAGGCGGTGCGCGCGGATTATGACATCACATCTGAAGTTTCGCGGCTCGCCGGTCTCTTTGCCCAAGAGATCGGGACACAACCCCGAGCGCCACTTAACCTCACACAGAGCCGGGACGACGTATGATCATCAACAAAGTGCATGACTTCGGCTTCGTGCATATCCCGAAGTGTGCCGGTTCGACTGTGCGCCAGCAACTGCGCGACCGCGACGATCTGAACGAACGGTTCTATCATACAATACAGGTGCCGGACTTTACCAAGATCAACGGCAACCACACCCAGCTTTCGGTTCTCAAGCAATATTTTCCCGACGACTTTGACGCGCTGCGGGCGGTCACCTCTTATGCGATCACGCGCGACCCTCTGGAACGCTTCGTCTCGAGCGTCGCCCAATATCTGCGCAGCACGGGTGTAGATCCAGGCAGCATGCGCCCGGCAGAAATTTTACAGAATACCCGAGATATTATTACTGCCTTGCGTGCACCCGCACAGGATCATGTGATCAGACACACAATCTTTTTCCCCCAAGTTGACTACGTCTATCTTGAAGGAGAAAAAATTGTCGACCATGTCTATACGATCGAGCATATGGACGCTTTTTTCGACCGTCTGGAAACGCAGCATGACCTGCACCTCATCCGGGACAAGAAGTGGAACCCGACAGTGACCTATCGCATGCCCGCGATGAGCGGACGGGTTCAATCCGCCAAGAAGCTCGCGCAAAAATACCTGCCGATGAAAGCCTATGTGTCCTTGCGCGAAGTCGGCCTGCGCATGCTAACCACGCCAGGTGCCCCGAAGCTGGAACAGACACTACATAACGATGCAGGAGTCAGGGCCTTTGTGGCGGAGCATTATGCGGCGGATTGGCAGCTTTACCGCGACACCAAGGCAGTACTGTCGTGAAGAAGTATTTTGAGGGCGACAGTCTGAAGGCAAAAACGGTTCGAACATCTTCGTGGGTCATTATCTCGCTTGGCGGGGGGAACCTTATTCGCCTCGCCTCGAACCTCATTTTGACCCGTATTCTTTTTCCTGAAGCCTTTGGCCTGATGGCACTGGTGCAGGTGTTCGTGGCAGGCTTGAAGATGTTTTCCGATACCGGCGTGCGCACATCCATCATGCGCAGCGAGCGAGGCGAAGATCCGGATTTCCTCAATACTGCATGGACGGTGCAACTTATCCGCGGTGTGCTGTTGTGGCTTTTGTGCTGTGCCATCGCGATCCCAGCAGCGGCGCTTTATGACGCACCGATGCTAGCGCAACTGCTGCCGATCGTCGGGTTGAGCAATATTGTCGCCGGGTTGACCACCACTAATATTGCGACCGCCAACCGCAAGCTGATCTTGGGGCGCACTACGGTCATTGATTTGTCCATGCAGCTTTTCGGCACTGTCATCATGGTCTGTCTGGCCTATGCTTTGCAATCGATCTGGGCGCTGGTCATTGGCGGGCTGATCTCTTCGACGGCAGCGATGCTGATGCAGCATCGCATGGTCCCCGGCATAAGAAACCGGTTGCATCTGGAACCTGACGCCTTCTGGGAGTTGTTCCATTTTGGCAAGTTTCTGTTTCTCAGTACTGCGGTTACCTTTGTCATAACGCAGGGGGATAAGGCCGTTTTGGGGGCCTACATCACCCCCGGTGAACTGGGTGTGTATGCCATCGGGGCGTACCTCGGTACCATTCCGGTGATGCTGGTCAGTGAAATGAACAACAAGCTGGTCTTCCCGCTTTACCGGATGCGCCCGGTGGCCGAGAGCGCTGACAATCGCCGCAAGGTGTTTCGCGTCAAGCGTTTCGTCATTGCAGCTTCGTTGGTACTGACTATCTTCATGAGTTACGGAGGCATCGCGCTGGTCGATCTGCTTTATGATGATCGCTATGCGCTCGCCGGCCCGATTGTTGTCGTCATGGGGCTTACGTTGGTGCAGCGTATAGTCATGACGCCTTACGGCGCCGTGTTGAATGTGGCAGGTGACTCGCGGGGTTTCTTTATATTAACGGCGGTGACAGCCGCCTGTCAGACAATATTGCTTTTTTCTGGGGTGATATGGTTCGGCATTCTGGGCGTGTTGCTGGCACCCATGTTGGCGACCGCCCTGACCAACCCGCTGCGGATCTACTATGCGCGCAAATACAAAAGCTGGGATCCTGTGAGCGATCTGTTTTTCCTGTCGACCGGACTGTCCATCAACGGGCTGGCCTGTTGGTACCACTGGGATGAGATCGTCAAGTTACTCTGACGCAATATCGAAAGTCATATGCTGGCCATGCGCTTGCGGCGTCGTCAAAACCAGCCTGCCCCGATCAGCGCCCCTGCAAGCAAAGGCATCGACGCAGGCAGCGGCACTGTGGAAAGAGTGGCGGGGTCGACGCTTGTGCTGGATGCGACGGTGAAGGTACTTCTGTGACCGCACATCATTGCGTACCACCGGATTGTGCCCCCCACCTCATATTCACAATATGAATAATAGCCCGATTCCCAATCAAAGATGATCTGTTCACCTGCGGTCATCGAACCGGTGATTACGAAGAAATCGCCCCCGTCATTGCTTATCGACAGGATATTGTCATCTCTGACACTTGCGTAGCCATAGCTGCCGGTGCCGCAATAATAATCGCCCAGATAGCATGTCGGTGCCTTATCGTAATCATCACTAATCGTGGCTTTAAAAGAGATAACATCGCCCAAGCCGCGTTGACCCAGCGGGGGTGACATGCCGTATACCGTTTCATCGGCCTCGGGTGTCACGAATGTGCTTAGTTTTTCATAGGTCTCGTAGTCGTAGACATCGTAAAAATACCAATCCTGAGCCGTCAGACGAAGTGTCAGGTCAATTGTAACAACGGATGACGCCGCAGGGGATGCGAGACCCAAGAACGCGGCCGTAAAAATAAAATGACGCATGCTGAAAGTCCTTGATCACACTTTAACTATTCTGTGAATCAGGGAGATTTGGGTCAAGTATAGAGAAAGATTTAAGTTGATCGCGAATGGCAGGGGGCCGCCTGACCCAAACGCACCCGTGAATTACTTGTATTCGATGAGTTTGCTGCGACGTCCAATCAGACGGCGCGCCCAGTAACTTAAAATGCCTAAAGCTTCGGGGACATTGCCCAATGTCAGGAAAAAAGCCCGCTGCAAGGGCATGCCACGTAGCCATAGGCGCAGCACCTTCATGGGCCATAACACGGCCAAAAGCAGTGCCCACGGGGTCAGTGTAAATCCACCGACCACCACCAGCGGCAGGCTCGCTCCCCAAAGTAATGCGCGGCGTGTCGGGGCAATGTTGTGCCGTTCAGGTGCAGCGCCATGCAATGCCGCACCTTCGGCAAAGGCGTGGCCCGCGCGTTTACTGCGCCGCCACCACTGCGAAAACCGCATCATGTCGGCATCATGCCAGGTCATTTCCTGATCCAGCCGCCAGATCCGCCATCCGACTTGGCGCAGGCGGACGCAAAGTTCCGGTTCCTCGCCTGCGATCAGGCTCGGATTATAGCCGCCAACAACCTTAACAGGGGCCCATCGCATCAGCGCGTCACCGCCGCAGGACCGCGCCTCCCCCACCGGGGTATCCCATTCTGCATCCGTCAGAGCATTGTAGCGGGAGGCATCAGGAAACCGTTCGCGCCGCCGCCCGCAAACCACGGCCACGTCCGGATGGGTCTCCAGAAAGGTCTCCGCCGCATCAAGCCAGCCGTCGCGCAGGGCGCAATCCCCGTCAATGAATTGCACGTAGTCTGGGGGTGTCTGCTCTGCCTGCAAGCGATCAAGGCCTGTGTTGCGTGCCCGCGCGGCTGTAAAAGGCTGGGTGATATCCAGTGACACCACCACCGCCCCACGCGCTGCCGCTGCCTCGACGCTTTGGTCGGTGGAACCGCTGTCGACATAAATCACCGGTGATACCCGATCCGGTATTGCATCAAGACAGCCCAACAGGCGCGCGCCTTCGTTGCGCCCGATGATGACAGCCGCGATGGTCATCTGTCTGTAAACCCGTAGCACAACGGTAAGGCGGGGTGGCCCGGAAACAACGCCTCAAGGGCTGCACGGTCGGGCGTAAAAACATCTTCGAGTTGCCGCCGCAACTCTTGCGGCAATTCGGGACGCGCGGTAATGGTGCGCCCCTCGCGAATACGGTTACGCACAGCCTTGGGCACAAGATTGTGGCGCAAAAAAGTGGCGACAGGATTGTCCACTATCAACCGCTGCAAGGGCAGCCGACGCACCCTTTGGGCAGAGACGTTCTGTGCGCCCATATCATTATCCCAGACCAGAGGCGTGGACACCTGGAGATGGGTCGAGATTTTTGCCATTTCCCCATCAGGATCGGCCTTCATCAATTCAAGGCTGGTCAAGTGGATCGCATCCAGCCCGAAAGCATCGATAAAAGGTGCCAATTGCATGGGATAGTGACTGTAGGCCTGAAGCGTCGCGTCGGATGCGAAGGCTGCGATGGCATCTTGCGACATGCGTCCTTCGCTCCATTCATGGATGTAATGTGAAACGGCGCGGGTCACGGGATTGCGGATGACGTAGATAAGCCGAGGCGCCATCAGAACCTGCGACATGCGCGCCACGGTTTGCGGGTAGGTCGGCAGTTTGGTGTAATGTGTGCTGGCCTCGCCTTTCAGATCGCCCGGCGCTGCGTCATAAAAGAGTGACCGGTACCAGCCCTGCCCCTGCGCATAAACTGCGTCGTCAGAAAAGAAGTTGGGCTCTTTTGGGGTTGTCATGAAAATGCCCGGCTGCGCTGCAAGCTGTGCCTGCAGCGTGGTAGTGCCGCATTTCATGGCTCCGATGATTATGAAATCCAAGACCGGCCCCGTCATCTTTCGTGCGGCGCGTGGCGCGGTCCTAAAGGGTTGGTAATATTGGTCCAGATGTCGCGGCCTTCGGCGTGTGGCATCGGCTGTACCGATCTGCCAAGCAGGCGTGTGGAATGTTTGATCCCACGCCCCAGATACCAAGCGAGGTTCGCAAGGCCTAGACCAAGGCGGCCATGCGCCTGATACAGAAACCGGGCGCGCGAACTGTAAAAATAGCGTGGCAGGCGGGCCCGGTCTTGCTTGAGGATTTTGACGGGTCCGGACCCACCACGAAAATGGATAACGATGGCCTTCTGGTCTTGCACAATCTGCCAGCCCGCCTGCCGCGCGCGCAGGCAGTATTCGGCATCCTCAAAGTACATGAAATACCCCTCATCCATCGGGCCGATCTCGCGGATCATGTCAGCGCGTAGCAGGATACAGGCGAAGCTGGCCCAATCAATCTGATCTGGCGCAGGGTCGGGGCCAAGCGATATTTCGTGACGTTTGAACAGGCGTGTCACAGGACCACTTCGTGCACTGCGCACCAGTTCGCCCAGAGGCCCCGGAAAGCGAAAACAGCTGTCCTGCGTGCCACCATCATCGTAGTCGATCCGTGGTGCGATCAGGCCGCAACGCGGATGATCCCGCGCGGTTTCAACGATGGCAGTGATGAAGCCTGACGTGAGAACAGCGTCAGAGTTCAGCAAAAGATAAAATTCGGCTTCATCTGCAGCAATGCCTTGATTGTGCCCCCCCGAAAATCCCGAGTTTGTCTCTGACAAGACAAGTTTGACTGGTAAACCGTCGTCTGCGTCCGCAATCCAGTCCGCAATTTTTTCTGCCGAGCCATCGCCAGACTGGTTGTCGACGATGATAATCTGCCCTTTGATCTGCGGCGTATTTGCAAGCTCAGTCAGAACGGATTTGGCGCAGTCGATGGTGAGGTCGGCCGTGCGAAAATTAATAATCGAGATTAGAATACCGTATTTCAAGCGGATGTTTTCCATTCGTTACACACCACCGGCGTCGCGGGTATAGCTGCCTGAAGGCCGCGTCTGACGGCCCGGCCGCGGGGGGGTTCTGCTATAGCTTGGTGTGCGTGCCCCCGTGGGCACGGACGCCTCCGGGGTTTCTTGATCCTGTGCTTCGTGTTGCCACTCAAGCCGGCCCACAAGGGCCCCGGCCACAAGCCAGGTGACCGGTGTCAGGGTCGCGTTCGGAATGAGGTCAATTAAGTTCGCTGCCAGAACAAGGGCCAATGCAGATGTGGCGGGGGTGATTTTATACCGGCGTCCGCGCAAGGCAAGCAATATAGTCGGCAAACACAGCAGGCCGAAACGGGCGATATAGCCCAGCCACCCGCGTTCACCGATGATGATGACCCATATACCATCCGTGATGGAAATGTCTTGTCCGGTCTCATCATAAACCCGCGCGCGTGACCACCCCCCCCACCCTGTCAGAGGGCGTTGGCGGGCTTTTTCAAGAAGAATATCTTCATTGATCAGGCGAAATTGAAGCGACCCCGCACGCCCAAGGTCAATCTGTTCGACAAGGTTTATAATTGGTTGGGTCGGAACCAGATCCGCTCCGCGAAGCAGCGGATACACCAGGATGGTCCCAGCTACTGCGGCGGCGACAATCAATTGTAGGCGCATCGATAGAAACAAGACGACAGGTAACAAAAGCAGCATAATACTGAATGCACCAAATGTTTTTGATACAGAGAGGGTGATCAGCAAGACACCCCCGATACCCAGAAATACCACTCGCCGCCGCGGGAAGACCCGTGAGCAGGCAAATGCCGCAAGCACACCGCACGATAGGAAAATGCCCAGCCAGAGCCCGTGATTGAGAAAAACCACCGGCCTGAAACCGTTATCACGCAGGCTCATCAACCAGGATGTCGCCCGAAACCCATATACATCTCTGTGCAATTGCGGTGACATACGCACTTCGTAAAGAGCAGGAAACGCGTAGATGAAGGCCGAGATGCATAAGGCTAGCAATAGAACTTTGTGGGCGTCTGGGCTGGCGAGGTATTTGCGCGCTAGCAGCAATGGTAAAATTTCCACAAAGGCGAACATTAAGCCCGTAGCGCCGTCATAAAATCGTAGCGGTCGCAAGACTAATGAGCCGTAAACAAGGCGGTCTCCATTTGCAAAAATCGTTAGAAACGTGGCTACACACATTAAGGCTATCAACACTATCATCAACCAATTGCGTGGCAAAAAACCTGGAAGCTTTTGATTGCCAACAAATGTCGCCGCGTCGACCTTGCGGTGGTACAGCAGCAAAACTAGGGCAACTGCAAAAATAGGCACTGAATTTTTATCAAAGCGCGGCAGCATCGGTAAGTTCGTAGAGGTTTGTTCCGGCAGCAACAGATATCCACCGATCACCGCAGCACAAAGCCCGACTTGCGGGCTATAGCGGCTGAGAAGAACCAGAACAATGCCAGGCCAAGCAAAAAGGGCGAGCATTGGGGGAATCATGTACCCATACGCCTGTCGCGACGAACGCCCGTCATTGGCCTATCTTTCTTTGAACCCGCTGCCGCAGGGCGGCGTAGAAAAGGGACGGCAGGATCATTAGACATGCCCCGTAGCGTTTGGTAAGCCGCCGCGGATCTTGAGACAGACGCCAAAGCCATTCACCCGCCAGCCTTCGCACGATGCGCGGTGCGCGCACCTGTCTGCCCGAAATGAAATCCAGCCCTGCACCAATCGACACAAAGCCCATCTGCGGCAAAGCTTCTTGGGCGCGTGCAGCAAAAATTTCCTGCTTGGGCGCACCAAACGCTACAAAGCATAGCCTTGCATTGCTGTCGCGGAGGGCTTTGATTGCGCGCTCACCGGCCTCTCCCTCAGGATCAAAACCCATTGGCGGCGCAATTTTGGCACGTACGTCAAGGCCGGGATATCGTTCGACAAGAGTGTCCGCCGCCGCATCCAAGCTGTCTTGAGTAGAGCCGAAAAATGCCACGCCAATGTTGTTGCGTTCGGCCAATGCGACCACCGGTTCAATCAGTTCGGAACCGGGCAACAGTTCCACATCCTGTCCGGCCAGTCGGGAAAGCCACACAATCGGATTGCCGTCCGCAGTTACATGCGTATGTGCGAGGTAGGCCGCCTCAAAAGTCGGCTGATTGCGCAGCTTGGTGATGTGATCAAGGTTTAGTGTAGCGATGCTGTAGCCCTGCCCTGCCTTCATACGCGCATCTAGATCCGCCAGCAGGCTGTCGCGCGAGGGCACATTGACCGCCACACCGCTGCAGTCCGGTCGGGGCCCCGACCAAAAAATATTTGACGGATGCATCATGGCTAACCTTTTCCCACTCATCGCTTACACAAGCAAATCAAAAACTTATGAAACGGGTTCGTCCTGCCGTGCCGGGGTTTGGGCGATGGTATGCAGTAGAGTATCTGCCGCGTTCTTCCAGCTGTAGTCATGCACTGTCGTGTAAGCCGCATGGGAAAAAGCCTGCCACTGCGCATCCGGCATGCGGGCGAAATAGTCAATCCGCTGCGCAAAAAGAGTGCCATCCGCAGCGAGTATTTCACCGTTGTCGCCATGTATCAGGTCCCCCGCAGCCCCAGTGCGTGTGGCCAGAACGGGGGTGCCGCATCCCATTGCTTCAACAAGCGGCAGGCCAAATCCTTCGGCTTCGCTGGTGAAAAGCCAAAGATCACACGCGCGGTAAAGCGCGGGGATATCTTTCTGGTCGGGCGCAAGGTGGAAATCGACCCACTCGGGCATCTCAAGACGTGCCTCTGGTGGTTTTGCGCCAAAGGCACAAACACGCAATTCGGGATAGAGTGCCTTTGCACGTCGCACCGCCTCGATTGCCAGTTCAACGCGCTTGCGAGGGTTGGAATTGCACAAAAAGCCCACCGTAAAGGCATCGTTTTTGGAGCGGGGGGGACTATCGAAGACTGTCGTATCCACGGCGTTCGGCACGACCGTCACATCGGAGATGTTATGATTCTTGGTTATCTTATCCTTGATGTAGTTGGAGACTGCGATTTTATGCAGGGGTAATCTGTAAGTCCGCACAACCTGATCAACGGGCAGGTAGTCGAAGGTTTCATAATCCTGCAGCAGATAAAACTTCTGGCCTTTTTCGCTAGGTAAGGCGTTCACGGCAAATGCCGTATCCCACCACGTGGCAAAAATGACGTCCGCATCCGGGACATCCGCAGCGATCACATCGCGAAACCGGTCCAAAACGATGTGCCTGTCACCTAGAAAGGACAAAAGCGACGTGGGGACTTTGCCATGCGGTTGCGTGTCCTTGCCCCTGAGCCATGATGTCCACCGCTTAAGCCTGCGAGGACGCTTTTTGGGCTTGGATATAACAGAAACATCGTGGCCCATTGCCGTCAGTTCTTTGGCATAGGATGCCACCACCCGCACCCCGCCTGCAAGCGATGCATAGGGGAGAATGAATGTGATGCGCATAGGTGTCTCCAAGGCTTCGGTACAGGGCGCTGATACGCATATCGCCCCCTCACGCCGCACGCAACGTTCGGTGGCTTTCAGCCTCTTTAACGCCTTTGATCTTTTATGGGCGTTCTAATTTTCAGGACCCAATTGGGCACTCTATCGCACCAAGCGGCACCTCACTGTCCCCCGCTGGCGACCCGTGTCGGGTTCTTCTGTTCGCACCGCTCCAAACATCGAGGAAGAAGTAAATGAACGATAAATGCAAGTCTTACGCCGAAAGCCTCAGCAGCCCTCCTTCTCACGCCTTTACTGTCGTGCCGGATGATGCGGTTAATCTAATTCACCCCACGCTGTATCAACGTGGGTACGACAGGCAGCGTGCGCGTTACCACGCTGGGCAACGAAACCGTGACCCTTCAGATTGCCGCCGGAATCACATTTCCGGTCCGTGTGCGCCGGGTTTGGGCCACTGGCACGACAGCAACTGATCTAGTGGCGATGTACTGATGCCCGGTCTCGTCATTGGCAGCGACCTAGTCGCAACAGGAAGCATTTATGACGTGTCTCTGATAGCGTCACCGCCGCCCTCTGTGGGGGAAATCTCAGCCGTGTTGCAGCCTGCTACTTCGCCGATTTTCGCAGGGCAGTCCGTTTCGGACACGACAGATTTTGCGCAAATGACGAACTTCGCAAATTTCACCTCGAGCGTCGGCACCGTGCGGGCGCAGGAGGTATCGGTTTCCGTGCTGGGCGATGTGACCGATTCAAGTACCGTCCTGAACGAGGGTGATATGGTGCGCTACCAAGTCACCGTCACCGATGATCAGGGCAGCGCGCCTGCGGTTTTTGACACCAACATTGTGACGGTCGAGTTTGCGGTACGCATTACCAGCACCGCCCAGAACATCGTCAATATCGAGGTTAACCCATCGATCGATCCCGCCGCACTTATTGACGTCGACATTGCCGGATTGACGGCCCCCGATGATATTTACAATGGGACTTATGCGGGCATCGTTGCGGGCACTTTGGCCCCCGGCGAGCCGCCATTCTTACTGCCGGGTACGTTCGGTTTGTCGCATGACGGCGCAGGCGCACAGCTGGACGTAGGCGACACAATTACCTTGACGCCCGGTCTGGCGTTATTTCCGACAGGCACGCCAAATCAGACAACCATGATACGGCGCGGGGGCGAGCAGAACGGCGCGGCAGGTGATCTGACCCATGTTGTGCAAGCGGGCGAAGAGGGTATCGTTTTCGACGCTGTAATCACTCTGGACGATGCTGAGAACGCGGATGTGGTTTATATGACGAACAGTTTTGAGGCCGCGTCTGTGGCAACCGGGCCTTTGGTGCCGGTTCTGGTGGATAACGTCGCGCCGACCGACTTCAGCGACGTAACCCTGCTTCCTGGCCGCGACTTGTCTGCGGCATCAGAAGGTGACCGCATGTTTGCGGGTGGCCCGTTTGATATCTTTGACGATCTTCTCGCTAGGGCTTTTACGTGTTCCAGTTGTCTGTCTCATCTTCCACTCCTCAGTGGTTACGATGAACCAACAACACTCTCTTATCAAATAACGCTATTTGGACCCATAAGCGCTGACGTCAGACAGCTCTGTACTCTGCAAGACTGCGGTGTCCGCCCAGTTCCGTTCCGTAGAGTTGTTCTTTCAGATTCGATCCAGCGGTTTTGGGTATATGAATAAAAATCGCCTTCTGTGCCAGGATTCCCGGCTTCCAAGGTGATCGTGCAGGCGCCATCTGCGGCAAAATAACGTTGAGCACACTACAGGGCAGCGTGTTCAAAATCAGATCTTTTACTCTGGGATCAATCATAAAACGACGGCCCAATACCCAAATTGCAATCACATCACGTCATCTGATCCTTGCGATATACTGTGGTGCATTGGTTTCTTGCAGGAAGGGACCATGCAACGGTATAGCTCATTGTGGAATGATTGCTGCAAGGGATGTAAGTAAAATGACTGACATAGTAGCACGCGTTCTGTCACACCCGCCCATGGATACCCGTTACCTTTTCGGGCGTTGGCACAAGGATCGTGCAACGCTGCGCGGCATCCACACCGAGGCACGGGTCTGGGCAAGCGGTCTCCTCTCTGCATCCAACCACGATGTGCGCAAGTTTCTCATCATCAGCCGGGCACGATCCGGTTCTACCGTTCTGACCCGACTGCTCAACAGTCACCCTGATGTGCGTTGCGGTCGGGAGCTTCTCTCAAAGCGGGTGCTATTTCCCGTAAAATTTTTGCATCAACTGGCCTCCAAAAGCCCAACGCGCGTTTATGGAGCCAAGATTTTATCTTATCAGATGGTCCAGGTTCAGCGGTTTCGCGATCCTGTAAAATTCCTGACGCGACTGCAGGCCGAAGGATTTCAACTGATTCACATCGAGCGTGACACTTTTGCGCAAACCCTGTCCCTGATGATGGCCCAGTCCAATGCGGTGTTTCATGAAAGTGACGGCACCGCGGGCGGTAAGAAAAGCTGGGTGAAAAGACCGATGCCGGATCAATCCGGACCGATCCATATCGACATAGAAGATTTCCTGCGCCGGCTGGAATGGAGCCAGATGTTACTGGCCTACGAAAAACATTGCCTGCGCGCCCTGCCCCACCTGGCCATCAGTTACGAAAAAAACCTGCAAGGTGGCGACCAACAGCAGGCCACGGCCAACCGGATATTTGACCTTATGGCGTTGCCGCCGGCTCCGGTGTTTGCCGGACTGAAGAAAATCTTACCTCAGGATTCGTCCACCGTCATCGCCAATTATAACGCGCTGACCGCCGCTATGCGGGCGCGTGGCTTCGGGGATATGGTGTCGCAATGACAGTCCCAGACACACCGCAACGCCCCATCGGGTATCTGGCGCCGGAATTCCCCGCACAAACCCATGCGTTCTTCTGGCGCGAACTTCAGGCCATCGAAGCATTGGGCGTTCCGGTGACGCTCTTTTCCACGCGCAAGCCTCCTGCAGGTAGCTGCCCCCATGCCTTTGCTGATGTAGCTCAGGCTCGCACGCACTACCTGTTCCCCCCCGACCTTGCCCGCACGGCCGGCTTTCTGGCCACCCGCCCGACACGGCTGGCCAAGGCAATCGGATATATTGCCGGACTAAAGGAAACGCCGCTTAAAACCCGCGCCGCGTTTATGGCGCTGATCGCATCGGCTGCAGATCTGGCCGCCCAATGCCGCGAACAAGGGATTTCGCATGTGCATATCCATTCATGTGCCAATGCCGCCCATCTCGGGGCGCTGGCACATATTCTGGATGGGTTGAACTGCAGCCTCACTCTGCACGGCGATCTGCCGGTCTACGGCACCGATCACAAAGCCAAGATGGCCCGCGCCACATTTGTCAGCGCCGTGACTGCGCCTCTGCAACGATCCTTGCGCGAAGAAATCAGCGCCACACAGCATTATCCTGTCATATGGATGGGCGTAGACACGCAGCGCTTTGTACCGGCCCCCGCAAAACGGGCCGCCCGCCCTACGGATCGCTTCGAAGTAGTATCTGTTGCGCGGCTCAACCACGTAAAGGGACATGTCTATTTCCTGCGCGCCATGGCAACCTTGCGTGACGAAGGGATCGACATCCATTACCGCATCGCCGGTGATGGCCCTGAACAGACGGTCATCGAAGCCGAAATCGACACACTGGGGCTGCGGGATCATGTGACACTTTTGGGCGCAGTGGACGAAGGTGTGGTGCTTGAACTTTTGCAATCTTGCGATGCGCTGGCACTTACCAGCATCAACAAAGGCGAGGCAGCCCCCGTCGCGGTGATGGAGGCGATGTCCTGCGGCCTTGCCCCAATCTGTTCCATTATCGGGGGCACCCCCGACATGATTGAGGACGGGGTGGACGGGTTTCTTGTGGGGCAACGGGATGTGATTGCCATCACGGACGCCACGCGGAAACTGGCGATAGGCCCAGACCGCCGGGCGCAGATGGGCCGCGCGGCCCGTGCAACCGCGCTGGAAAAATTCGACCACCATCGCAATGCTGCCCGGCTTTATGACGAAATCCGGCGCAGCCAGACCGATTGATCAGCCCGACTTGCCCAGAACAAACCGGCGCGTCAGTGCAAAGCGTTTGGCGGTTAGATGCACCGCCACCGGAACTCCGATACCGGCAGCAAGACTGGCGAAGAACAGAACCGGTATCTGTGTGATCTCGAGCCACTGAAGAAGCTCGCGCATGCCAGCCGTGCCAAAGATGTGATACAGGTAAATCGTAAAGGCAAACGGTCCTATCACTTCTACGGCCCGAACGCGGGGCAGCCCCAGCACACAGACCGCACAGACCGCGAAACCGGTCCCAAGACTGTGAAGATCATCCCGATCTGCCGACAAATGCCCCGTGTCTGCAAGAATTTGCAGGTTCCACCACAGCCCCAGCGCAATGACGACAAGCCCGCTCGCGATGATCCAACCTGAGCGCGCATCGATCCAGATATTGCGGCGCAAAAACAAAACGCCAAGCAGGAAATAGGGCAGCAGGTAGACCGCCTGACTGAACGACATAAAATTGACCAGTGGTCGGGGGTAATAGAAATAAGCCAGAATGGACAAAGCTAAAATGATACCCGTTCCACGATGGTTCAAGGCCGCATCCAATGCGCCATAAAGAATGAAAATCAGCAAAATCGCCTGTAAAAACCAATAGTGTGCAAAGGGAAGGAAAAACAGGTGCCACAGCACCGATACATCCAACCCATTGGAGGGAATGAAGACCAGCGACGTAACGGCAAACGCAAAGGCAGCGACAACGCCCGGAATATAAAGCCTGTGAAACTTGCCGCGCAAAAATCCGGCATAATTACTGCGTGCAACAGGGCGCATCGCGTAGACATAGCCCGCAATGAACGCAAAAAGCGGCATGCGCACATCGACCAGCGCATCCGCCAGAAGCCGTCCGACGTGTGGATAGTCCAGGTGCAAACCAGCCCCCGGCCCAGATCCAATCACATGATAGGACACCAGCAATACCACAGCCAACGCGCGCACTGTCTCCAGAGGGTAATCGCCCGCTCCGGATGCAGGAACCCTGTCGGCTCTAAAAGTCATCGTCCTAAATCCTCCGGTTGCGTCAGGGCGGGCACTCCCTGAAAGCAGGGCACTGGGCAGACTTTTATCGGGTTACTTCTCGTGGTAGCATTTTTGCACAAAGCTATTTTATGTCTTCTAAGGTAAATGCTGCTGATCGCTATGACATGAAAGCGTTTTTCGGTCTTTTGATCCTCGTTTTGTATCTGCGCGCGCGGGTGCAACAGATCATTCCGAAGCGCTCACCACCCCCACTCCTTGAATTCGAGTCCCGTCAGATGTTTCAGCAGGTCTTTCTGCGTGGCAAACCGCTTGAACAGATCGGACTGCGTCTGGGGGGCCATCGGAGGCGGAACAAGGGCCTTGTCGGTGGGTGCGGACGCAGACACCAGTGCCCTGATTTTTGTACGCAACCGTTTCGGCGCAAGCTGACGCAGGACCCAAACAGGCCCCGCCCCCTTTTGAAGCCGGCGTATTGCAATATCTGCGCCAAGCTCTTCGAAGTGTTTGCGAGAGACATTCCGCGTCACACCTTTCTGGGCAAAGACCGCTTGCGGCAAGGGAAAAATTCCTAAAAAATCTGTAATCTGGCGCAGCGTCGCAGCCCTGTCCGCGATGAAATCCTCGAACTTCAGGAACAAGATTTGCTGGGGCGGAAAATATGCCAGATAGGCTTCGATTTGCGTGACGTAGTCACTTCCGGCCAGACACAGGTCAGGGTGGTCCGGCAAATGGGCGTTGGAGGTTGAGAATATCTTGTCCCGAGGGGCCGCATGGGCATGTTCGGACGGCATGACACATTCCTCAAAGCTGCGATGGACCTGCAGATCACCCATCGTATTCTGGTAATTTTTGACGATCTGGAGGTAGTAGGAGTAGGCACGGCTGACTGGCTCGCGCAGCACATAGATCAACTTTGCCTGCGGCAGATGCTGTTTGATGCGTGATGCAGTCTGCGGGAAAAAAGGACTTAGCGAATAAATGGTAGACGCTTCGCCTACAATCTGGCCACTGGCCGCTGCGGCAAAGTTTGCAGCATAGGATTCAATGCCTTTTGCGTAACGGTCGTCGCGGGCAAAGAATTCAGGCTCTTTCACGGCGGGCATAAACACGTCCTCATGCTGATCCAACAAGGCATAGAGACTGGTAGTGCCTGCTTTCGCGGCCCCAATTACGATAAAATCCGGTAATCTCATGTGGGATGTGCCACCATGCCCTGTGGCGTCAGATGCGCCCGCTCCGCTTCGATCTCGGCGACAGCGCGTGCCTTGCCCACCCGCAAGGCACGGCGCTGATAGGCTCGGATGAAACGTCGCAAATCCGCGTCCTCATGTTGGGGTGCGCCGCGCAGCCAAGCCCCAAGATAACCCTGCATCATCGCAAGCCCCCCCAATACGTAAGGCGGCTCGGCCATGCGGAACACGCAGGTCGCTGCATAAAACAGCGGCGCACTGCCCATGTAGTACTGGCCAAACCCGTGCCTACGGCGCCCTGTGTAAATCGACGTCTGACTCGACCCCATGGGGCGCAGATGTTCAAAGCGCAGATCAGGTGTGTCCCAGCTGACGGCTTTCCACCCCAATTGGCGGGCTTTGTGACAGTCAAGCGCGTCCCACATCACCTCATGTACAAAGCCACCGATATGTTCAAAACAGGCCGTCCGGTAAAACTTAATCATCCCGACCGACATCTCGTCGCCCCGCCGTTCCGACACCAGCCGATCGCCGACACGCACATAGGGTTTGCCCGACGCAGTGCCGATCCGTGGGTCTGCAGTCATGCGAATCATCAGTTCTTCGAAATAACGCGGCAGCAGGTCCAGATCGAGGTCGAGCTTACACAGGTAGTCGAAGTCACTGAGGTCAAGAGTCTCTAATCCGGCATAAAATGCCTCTATTACGCCGGGGCCCACCGCACGGTGCCCACGATCGGGCTTGGGCACGACGCGGATCCAGTCGTGCTGCGCAATGTAATCGGCCAGAATTTCCGCCGTGGCATCCGTAGACCCGTCATCGACGATCACCCACAGCGCGGGCTGCACACTTTGCGCCACCACACTGTCGAGGGTGCGGCGCATATACGCCGCCTCGTTGCGACACGGAGATATCAGGACATATCTCTGGGGGTAGATCGCAGACACAGTACTATTATCCATTTTGGCGCAGTATCTCGTGTGTATCATGCAAAGCTAACAGTCATGCAAGACATGACCGGATGCAAAAAGTTCTGTTGAAAGGGTATCTACATTCCAATAGCACCTCGCCAGAAGCTGCAGATATCGCAGATCAGAATTTTACTGATAACGCTGCACAACGTGAAAGGATTAGTCCGAATAGTTGGGAATTGGCCCTGAACGTCCGAAACAGGCTGGACCTAATCGTTTTTCCCTCTCTCGCCCTCGCTTTCCTACCCTTTTTTTCATATAGGCCTTTTCTTATGTCCAACCGTCCCCGCGTCCTGATCCTGGCAGAGAATTGCAATCCTGAATGGCCGTCGTTGCCCATCGTAGGCTATAAGTACGCGCGCGCGCTGGCAGAGGTCGCCGATGTGCAGATTGTCACCCATGTGCGCAACCGTGAGAACATTGAAAAAGCTGGGCAGCTGACCGATCGTATCCACTATATCGACAACGAGTGGATCGCGGCGCGAATGTACAAGCTGTCAAAATTTCTGCGCGGCGGTAACGAGGTCGCCTGGTCGACCAACCAGATCATGGCCTACCTGCCCTATATCGCCTTCGAGCGTCAGGCTTTGAAACACTTCCGTCCTGCCCTTGACGCGAGTGAATTTGATCTGGTGCACCGCATCACGCCAATGTCCCCGACACTGCCTAGTTATTTTTCCGGCCGGACCCACCAGCCGTTCATGATCGGCCCACTGAACGGCAATCTCGACTGGCCACAGGCGTTCGCCGGAGAACAGAAACGCGAACGCGAAGGAATGCGCAAGCTGCGCGGCGCCTACCGCTACCTGCCTTTTGCGCGCAGCACGTTTAGCAACGCCGCCTGCATCATGGCGGCCTTCCAGCATACCATCGACGATCTGCCAGCGTCATGCAGTGACCGGATTGTGCCCTTTCCGGAAGTGGGGTTCGACCCTGCCGTCTTTCATCCCGGCACGCGCAACGCGCCCTTCAGCGGCAAGAACAAGGCGCGGTTTCTTTTTGCCGGACGGCTGGTGCCCTACAAGGTGCCTGAGGCTGCCATTCGCGCCTTTGCCACATCCGACGCGCTGAAAGATTCCGTGCTGCATGTTCTGGGCGACGGCCCCGAACAGCCACGCCTTGAACGCATGGTTGCCGATGCCGGCGCACAAGACAGGGTCATCTTTGAAGGACGCAAAAGTCAGGCCGAGGTGGCCGATTACATGCGGCGCTGCGATGCCTTTGTCTTTCCCTCTATCCGCGAACTGGGGGCTGGTGTCGTGGTCGAAGCGATGGCATCGGGCATGGTATGTCTGGTGACGGATTATGGCGCGCCGGGTGATCTGGCGGCCGCAGGGCGCGGCGTCAAAATCGACCTGCAGCCGATGGACGGGCTGATCAAAGATTATCAAAAAGCGATGGAACAGTGTCTGAAAACACCCGAAAAACACCAGGAGATGGCGAACCGCGCAGCCGGGTATGCCCGCAAATGGTATGACTGGGATGCCAAGGCGACATATACCCGTAAACTCTATGACGCCGTCCTGCAGGGCACGCCGCTTCAGGGTTTCACGGACTATCGCTGAGGCAGCGCATCACAAAGATGTCAGGCGCTGCTATAGTTGGTTTATTTCCTTATTTTTACTATATACGTTACATAAAGTTTTTATCAGATAACAATTTTTAAGTTAGGTTTGCCATGGCGGTGTCCCCAAAGGCTTCTTCTCATTCAGGTATGAGTGTTCGGATGCACTGGGGGTTTTTCTGGCTGGCCATTGCGACCATTGGCGCAGGCTTTTACTTTTCAAGCGGTCTTGATGCCTTGGTACGTGCCTGGAGCCGTCCGGAATACAGTCATGGGCCACTGATCCCCGTTCTGTCGCTGCTGCTGTTCTTGCGGCAATTGAAAACGGTTCCCGAAAACCCCGGCCCTGTTCGGGATCGTTGGACGGGTGTCGTGCTGATTGCGGTGTCGCTGACTGTCGCTGCGGTGGGAAAACTGGCCAACGTCGATGACATTGTCATCTATGCCACGATCATCTGGGTCGCGGGCATCTTGCTGATCAGCTTTGGCTGGCAAGTTGGTAAGCATTTCTGGCCGCCCGTGCTGCATCTGGTCTACATGCTGCCGCTGCCCGATACGATCTATTACAAAATGACCAATTCGTTGCAGTTAATCTCGTCGGAGATGGGCGTCTACTTCCTGCGTCTGGTCAATGTGCCCGTCTTCCTGCAAGGCAACATCATCGATTTGGGGGTGTTGAAGCTGCATGTGGCCGACGCCTGTTCTGGATTGAACTATATGTTCCCGATCCTGTCATTTTCCTACATCTTTGCCGTCCTTTATAAAGGTCCTACATGGCACAAGGCGATTTTGCTGGTGTCGGCGGTGCCAATTACAGTGTTGATGAATTCTGTCCGGATCGCGATTGGCGGAGTCCTCGCCAATATTTGGGGGATCGAAACGCTTGAGGGGTTCTCGCATTTCTTTGAAGGCTGGGTGATATTCTTGGCCTGTATCATCCTGTTGTTCCTGTTGGCGTGGATTCTGTTGTTCTTCCAGCCAAACAAAATGAGCCTGACCGAAGCACTTGATCTGGATACCAGCGGCCTTGGCACGCAAGCCAAGCGCGTGCGCCTGATCCGCCCGTCTGCAGCGCTCATCACTGCGGCACTCTTGATGGTGTTTACATCGCTGGCTTGGCAGATGATGCCGGATCGGGGCAACCAAAGTGTCGACCGCGATAGTTTTACGGTTTTCCCACGTCAGCTAGGAGATTGGAAACAGATAGGTCCGGCCGAGAGGCTCGACGCCGATATCGAAGCCGTCCTGAAGGCTGACGACTATCATCAAGTGACCATGCGCAGTCCCAATGATGCAGTCGAAGTAGGCTTGTTCATGGCTTGGTATCAGGATCAGGCCCGTGGCGGCGTGCACAGCCCGGAAATCTGTCTGCCGGGGGCAGGTTGGGAAATCGCATGGCTTGAACGGACCGACATCACCGAGATTGCGGGCACCACCACCCAATTTAAAATTAACCGCGCCATCATCCAACGCGGCACCACGCGAATGATGGTTTATTACTGGTTCCAACAGGGTGAACGTCGCGTTGCATGGGATATGGCAGCCAAATTCTATCTGATGGTTGACGGGGTCACGACGGGCAACACCGATGGCGCAATCGTTCGCCTGACAACGCTGATCACGACCGATGAAACCGACGATCAGGCCGAAGCCCGTTTGCAAGATATGCTGACAGAATTGATGCCACACCTGCCGCGTTTCATTCCTGAAGACTGAACCACACCTCCAATTGCCCAGCTTATTGTTGGACGGGCTCTATACAAAATGGAAGAGCGTTAAGGGGCTCGGACCACAACCAGCTCTTTATCTTCTCTTGCCGCCCGTCAGGTGCAGATCGGTCACTACACCTGACGGGCGCCTTGCGCTGTTAGTCGACCGCAGGCGCCTCTAAGGGAACAAGCTCGGTTGCGAGCAGCTGATCGAACAGCAGATCAGCGATCATTTGGTGACCCCATACAGCTTAGGTTGAGGTGGTATCGCGCCAGTGAAGCTTTACCCGACTACGATGAAGGCGGGACAACACCAAAAAGAGCACCAAAGAAGTTAGACCGTTATTAAGGCTGATTGTCGGCTACGCAGGGTTTTCAAACGGGCTTGCTTTTCAAACGTTCTTCAGTTCAGCGTTACATAGACGCCAGCACGTCTATATTACAAACATCGCGGCTCACAATTAAAGCAGGCGTGTACAATTGGAAGGCGGCGGTTCGGATGCGTAGTCATTACCAGTCTCCCTAGCCGTCGGCAGCGTCAAGAGCGTCGCGCTGGATACGGTACGATGAACCGGCCATGAAGGGCCCTTCGATGACATCGGTTTCGGACGTAGACCAGCGGATTTCGACTTCCGAGATTTGATCAAACTCGCCAAGGCCGAAATGCGCGATTGCAGGGTCAAATGATGCGAAGCCGCCACCTGACTGTATTTCCCGCATCTGATGGCTTCCGTCGCCGTAACGGATCACGACTCGTGAGCCAACGCCGAAGCGATTACCTTGAAAATCTCGCAACTCGAACGCGATACTGTTGCCAGTGCCCGAGTTGTTTTCGTAAACAACGACTGGGCCGTGAATTGGCGCGGTGATCATGTCCAAATCACCGTCGTTGTCTATGTCCACATAGCTGTATGCAGCTGCTGGAAAATAATCCACGAGGCCGGATTCAACCGTGCGATCGACGAACTGTTCACCGCCAATATTCTCATAGAGGTAGTTGGACTCTCGGGTTCTGGATGCAAAGTTACCATTAACTTGAAACAGGTCCACCCACCCGTCGTTGTTCAGGTCAGCGAACTTTGAATTCCAGGTCCATCCTGAGATGCTGATGTTGAGATCGACGGCTCGATCGACATACACTCCGTCTTCGCCAACCTGCAGCAGGACATTATGGCTTTGGATTTGCTTAAGGCTCGCGGCGTACTCTTCCTCAGAATATTCGAGAAGGTCTTCGAAGGATTTAACGCAACTGTCTCGCAAAGTATACCAGCGATCAGGTATGTTAGCGCAGAACGCAGAATCTCTATGCCATCGAGTCGCGGCCCTATTTAGATGCACGACAACGCACTCATCTCTCTGAAGCGAGTCGGAAAATTGCATACAAGCTGCCGTGTCGCGGTCTGTCAAAGTACGCTGTACAGCAGTCAATAGCCGGCCGTCCTCCAAGCATTGTTCAACGTCTTCCGCATTCGACAGCGTTTCGCAGAGCTCTGTTCCTGTTGCGGCACGCGCATGATCGGTGTTGGTTGAGCGTCCTGTAATCTGAGTATAGTAAAGCTCAGGCATCAGGTCGTTATTAAGGTCTGCACTTGTTATGCTCATGGTTGTTCGCGTGGTATGTGGGAAAATACCTTCGTTCGCACCGATCTGATTGAAATTGCCTAAACCATCGCCACGATAAATGACGTCGGGTTGGCCGAACTCAGAGCCGGCAAATAGATCGATATTCCCGTCATCGTTGAAGTCGGTCATAAGCGTGGTCAACGTTGCGCCAAGCATGCCAGGCAATTCACGAACTTCAAATCCATCCGGCCCGTTTTCTAGGATAGCGTTTTGCATCAACCGGTTTACCCTAGCGGACCAGTTGCCAAGAGCGGCGTCTAGGTCGCCATCTTTGTCGATGTCGCCGAATGAAGCAGATGTGGTCAACGTTGATGGTATTTGAGGCATCTGTTCTAGCGTATCCGGTCCAAACTCGCCCTCGTTATTGTAGACGACCCAGTGGCCATGACCTCGGGTGGTAAAGAAGATGTCGAGCCAACCATCGTCGTTTAAGTCGACCAGCGACGCCAAAATGACCGACGCGCCAGAAAGCTGAGGTAAACCCGCCAAATCGACGTCCTGAAGCGCAAATTGACCGTCGCCGAGATTTGCGTACACTGACAGGATGTGATCAACAGATCCAATCACAACATCGGGCCAACCATCGTTGTGGATGTCTCCGGTGGCGATGGTGCCGCGGTATCCTGCCGGTTTCGAAATCAGCAAAAGCGAAAAGTTGAATGGTTCGTCGATACCCAAAGCGACGCCTTCGAATTTCTCGAAAGACATGCCTTCGCTTCCGGAACGCGTTGCGAACGGCGTGCTTTGAACCGACAACGATCCGGACCTAGAGACGTCTACCGCGACAGGGTACGCGTTCCCTGCAAAGTGTTGTCGAAGTTCGTCCAAGTTTTGAGTGTCGCGGGCAGCGACCTCTGGGGCTACTCCGGTGGACTCTGCGAAGCTCGTAAGAAAGTCATCGTATTCTCGGCCATTGTCCCATTGATGATATCCCATCGCGGCAAGGCCAGCCGCGACCCCAGTCAATGACAACACAATTGGCAATGCGATGGCGACCGAGCGCGAGATGTCTTTCCAGATTATGAAAAAAGGATAAATACTGAAAATGCCCAGCGTGAAAAGCAACGTCATCGCATAGTGCGCTGGCATCCCCGCCGCAAACAAGATCGCCACAATCATGACGTCAAATGCGATTGGCACTGGGAGGAAAATGCCGACTATTGCGATGATAGACAAACCGATCAGCGCTACGCCGAGATCTCCAACGAGTCTGTAAAGAGGTCCGCCGCGTACCCCGAAAAGCCCGGAAAGCGAATCCCAAGGCACGAGTGTGATGACAACTGCGCCAAGAAATCCAGCCAGCAGCATCAAGGGCACGGCAGTCCTAAATATGTACCAGAGGTTCGTGAAGTACGTTCTTGTCGTTTCGATGGCGGCGTTCAGCCAAGTCTCGTTCGGATCAATCTTCGGAGAAAAGTCGATCGGGCAAGAGGCATCGTCAATCGTGAGGTCCGGATTCAAGCCCACTGCGCCGCGCCAAACGAAATAGCGGGCAAGTAATGGGATGCCAAACAGAATAAATGCCAAAGTCAGGCCCAGTTTGATGGCAACAAAATATGGTGGAAACAAAGAAATCATCATCGTCACGACGATTATGTTCAATGTGGGCGAACTAAGCATCATCGCGAGCGTGGTCTCTAGTCTCGCGCCGGCGTTGTGGATGCCTTGGGCAACCGGCGTCACGCAATTCACACAAACTCCGAGCGGTGCTCCGATCAATATTCCAAGACTGCTGTTCGCTATGGAGCTTTTAAAATTCCGCTTTCGCAGGATTGAGAACAATCCCATCAACGCCGCCGCAAAAAGCACCCCAAAAGTCATTCCTTTCTGGTTGGTTTTGGCCCAGTTGACCGTCGTCTTTAGAACCTTGATATGAACAGCGTCAGTGCGATCAACGACATAGACGACATCAAATCCAAGGGGATCCTCAAGTAGTACTTCGTCACCCATGGCCGCTTTTTCGTTTAAACTGGGATATCGCGAGGTCGTCCAAAATTGGATCGCAAGCCCGAAGACGATGACGCAAAGCAAGACAAAGCGCTTATTTTTTTGTAGTATCGAACCACGCCCACTTGAAGGGGCGTTGGAAATCTGTTGCAGTTCCATAATTGGAGGCTCCTAAAGTTCGCTCCGCGCGAATAAGTACTATCGTATATTTATTGCGGTACTTATCGAAGAAAATTGCCCATTAAGAAAGACATTTTTTCGCTCTAATCGATTCGTGTGGCTTTGTTTCATAAATGGGCTGATGGGATTCACTGTATGAATCCAGCGCGATAGATGAGTGGAATGAGCAGTTGGGCCCCTCCGAGGCTTTGTTGCACAAATCGTCTTCAGGGATTCATATGCAGCCGCGCTCTGAAAATTCGGTCATGCCTGCAGGCCAATTACCGGAAAAGCACATCATTGTTTCCGATTTAGGCTAAATACAGAATTAAAACAGCCACGCCTTTGACCAAAAAGACACCTGCAATTTGGCACTTATTCGCAATAACCGACATTGACGGCGGTGCAGGGCTTTGTTGCACAAATCGTCTTCTTGGATTCATATAGAGAATCCAGAGTGATAGCCTTGGCTCATGAGCAGCTGGACACCTACCGCGTATAAGACCAAGAACTGGTCGAGTTATAACCGAGCGCTGAAGCAGCGCGGGTCTTTGTCAATTTGGTTTGATGCCGAGATGGAGTGGGGGGCGAAGCCTTCAGGCCAACGCGGCCGTCAGCAGACGTACAGCGATGCGGCCATCCAAACGTGCCTGACGATCAAAGTACTGTTGGGTTTGCCTTTGAGGCAGACTGCTGGCTTTGTCGAAAGTCTGCTGGAATTGATCGGGCTTGACTGGTCAGTGCCAGACTTTAGCACCTTGTGTCGGCGACAGAAGACGTTGCCGGTCGCCATTCCCTATCGGGGGCTTTGTTGCACAAATCCTCGGATGGGATTCACTGTATGAATCCAGCGTGATAACTGGAAGGCATGAGCAGTTGGACCCCTACCAAATATAGGACTACGAATTGGTCATCCTACAATGACAGCTTGAAGCAACGCGGATCGTTGTCGATATAGACTTTGCCTGAGTTGAAAAGGTCATCTTGGTCATGTTTGCTGAGGCCATCAAAGAAGTCGCAACAAGTCAAAACCTCGTCGATCACTAGCGTGTAGTTGGCCGCCAAGAGCGACTGACAGGTATCTTGAGTAAGCATTTTGAACAACTCATGCGTGGTTGCGATGTTCTCTCTGTCATCGGCAGATGGCACAGCGCTATCAAAAGCCCGCCCATTGCCAAAAGCCACGCGCCTTGCAGCCCGCCAAAAACCAACAACACACTGACGAGCGACAGCCCGG
>JBLHTS010000003.1:0-37483 GCA_047627695.1 Yoonia sp.
TACGCGGCCTCACTGCAACAGCGCACCGAGTTGAATATCAATCAAAATACGATCAACCAGGTCAACGCACAGTTTCAATAGGCTAAGATATGGCACTTTTGCCCGACTACGACACTTTCGCCAAAGCCTATGACGCGGGTGCAAACCAAATCGTCTATACGCGTATTGCGGCTGACCTCGACACGCCAGTGTCGTTGATGCTCAAGCTGTCGGGTGCTGGCAAGAACGCCTTTATGCTTGAAAGCGTGACCGGCGGCGAAGTGCGCGGGCGCTATTCGATCGTCGGTATGAACCCTGATCTGATTTGGGATTGCCAAGGTACGACATCACGGGTCAATCGTAATGCGCGGTTTGATGACGCTGACTTTGTCGAAATGGACCAAGACCCGCTGACGGCGCTGCGGGCCCTTTTGGCGGAAAGTCGCATTGACCTGCCCGTTGACTTGCCTGCCGCCTCTGCGGGGCTCTTTGGCTATCTGGGCTATGATATGATTCGGTTAGTTGAACATCTGCCCGACGTGAACCCTGATCCGCTGGGTTTGCCAGACGCGATGATGCTGCGCCCTTCGGTCGTGGCTGTGCTGGACGGCGTCAAAGGCGATGTGATTCTTGTGGCCCCTGCTTATGTAAATGGCGGGTTGTCGGCACGCGCGGCCTATGCCCAAGCCGCAGAGCGCGTGATGGACGCTCAACGTGCATTGGAACGCCCGATGCCCAGCGAAGCACGTGCGCTTTCGGATCCGGCCCCCGCCGCTCCGCCAGTTTCGAATTTTGCGCACGCCGCCTATTTGGAAGTGGTTGAGAAAGCAAAGGACTACATCAAAGCCGGTGACATCTTTCAGGTGGTCCCATCCCAGCGTTGGACCCAAGAATTCCGCGAACCGCCCTTTGCGCTTTATCGGTCATTGCGCCGCACCAATCCCTCGCCGTTCATGTTCTTTTTCAACTTTGGCGGGTTTCAGGTCATTGGCGCCAGCCCCGAGATCCTTGTGCGCGTGTTTGGTAAAGAGGTCACAATCCGCCCGATCGCAGGCACCCGCCCGCGTGGCGCCACACCAGCCGAAGATGACGCGAACGAAGCCGATCTGATGGCCGACCAGAAAGAGCTAGCTGAACATCTGATGCTGCTTGATCTGGGCCGCAATGACACGGGCAAGGTCAGTAAAATCGGCTCAGTGCGCCCGACTGAGCAGTTCATCGTCGAACGCTACAGCCACGTGATGCACATCGTCTCGAATGTGGTGGGCGAATTGGCGGATGACCAAGACGCGCTGAGCGCGTTTTTTGCAGGTATGCCAGCAGGCACAGTGTCAGGTGCGCCCAAAGTCCGCGCGATGGAAATCATCGACGAGCTTGAGCCAGAAAAACGCGGCGTTTACGGCGGTGGTTGCGGTTATTTTAGTGCAAATGGCGATATGGATATGTGCATCGCGCTACGCACGGCCGTCTTGCAGGATGAAAAGCTATATATTCAGGCCGGTGGTGGCATCGTTTACGACAGCGATCCAGAGGCCGAATACCAAGAGACGGTCCATAAATCGAACGCGATCCGCAAAGCTGCCGCCGACGCGCGGATGTTCGCAAGCAACGGCAACTAACGCAAAGCTTACTTGGTTGCAGCCGGCATCGTCGCGTCGTCTTCTACTGGTGTTTCGCCTTCTTGCGTTTCGCCTTCTTGTGTTTCGCCTTCTGGCGTTTTGCCTTCTAGCACTTCGCCCTCGATCACTTCGCCTTCAATCGCAACGGGCTCTTCCACTGGTGGTTCAATCATCAGAGCCGACACAGGCCCCAACAGGATGCCATTGCGTTGGTTGTCAAAGGCCCATTGGCGCAGCACTGACAGTGTCCGCGGCTTCAACCGTGCCACCACAACGACACCGCCCAATTGGCGTGCGCGAAACGCCGCCCGGTCAAGCCCACGTTCGATTGCGCTGTTGGTTTCGCCTGCCCCGTCGATATCGCGTAAGACGGTTTGCACGGACACGCCGGAGCGTTCTGCTTCGCGCACCAGTGACCCAAGACCGCGCTGGAAGGTCACAAAACCGCGCCCTTCAGACGCAAGGATTTGCATGACCTGTGCTACGACAAAACGGTCATTGCGCAACACGCCTTCGCCGTCTGAAAAGAACAACCCTGCTTCCGGCAAAATCTCGAAAGCGGCAGCAAGTGATACCTCGGCATCAATCGGTGTCGCACCATCTGGCAATGGCATCTGCATTGCCACTTCTGATCCCGCCTCGCGGTAGGCTTCCGCCCAAAGCGTCGCATCATCCATCAATGGACTTACGGCGATGGTCGCAACAAGTCCAGATTCAAGCATCTGTGAAGGGCCATCTGTCAGGGTGCCATCATCAATCAAGACAACAGCAATAACTGGCAATCCCTCTGGGTTCTCAAACGGCACTGCAAAACGCAAAAGAGCAGGTGCATCCTCTGGCAAAGCGTTTTCTTCAGCCGGAGATTCTTCTGCGACCTCAGCCTCAGCCTGAGGCTCAGCGTCGGGTGTCGGGGAAATGATCATAACTCCTGGTTCACTTTCTGGCGCCCGCGCTGTTTGGGTCACCACAGCGTTGTTTTGCTGAGGTGCGGGTGCGGCAGGCGTAGGCGCTCTTGCGATTTGCGAACCTTGAGGCGCAGCTGGCTGCGTGTTCACCTCGGGGGCGTCTGGGACCTGTGGCGCAGTGGGCGCACCTGAATGCAGGGCCAAGATCAAAGGCGTTTGCGTCAAACCGGGAACTTTGGGTGCTGGCTCCAGAACGGGCGCTTCAAACACCATATCAAGGTTTGCCGCGATGAAAGGCGCAGGTTCGGCCTTAGGATCTATAACAACAGGCACTGCGACTTGCGGCGCTTGAACCTGCGCTGCGTTCGTCATTGCTGGTGGTGCTGTCATATACGACACGACACTTAACGCCGCCCCGCCAAGAACCAGTGCCCAGAAACCGCCCTTTATGCTTGCATGCATCTTGCCTAAACCTCTTAGTTCGACCTTGACGCCTATATGCGTCCCGGCCCATGTATGGCAGGGCTTATACCGCCCTCTTGGGGGGGTGCGGTAGTTCTTTTTCCACCTGCGCGGGATTTTACCATGCTGCTTTTAATCGATAACTACGACAGCTTTACCTATAACCTTGTTCACTACCTAGGTGAGCTGGGCTCTGAAGTCGTGGTCAAACGCAACGATGCGCTTGATGTACAAGAGGCTATGGCCATGCGCCCCGACGCGATCATGCTGTCGCCCGGCCCTTGTGACCCTGCGCAAGCGGGTATTTGCCTTGCACTTGTCCATGCCGCTGCTGAGACTAAAATGCCACTCATGGGCGTTTGCCTTGGTCATCAGGCCATTGGCGAAGCCTTCGGCGGCAAGGTCGTCCGCTGCCACGAGATCGTGCATGGCAAAATGGGCGCGATGCAGCACGGCGGCAAAGGATTGTTTGCGGATCTGCCCAGCCCGTTTGAAGCCACCCGCTATCATTCCCTGATCGTAGAACGTGAGACCCTGCCCGATTGTCTGGAAATCACGGCCGAGCTTGAGGATGGGACCATCATGGGCTTACAACACCGCGATTTGCCCATTCACGGGGTCCAGTTCCATCCTGAAAGCATCCGGTCAGAACATGGGCATCAGTTGCTGCAAAACTTTCTTAAGATGATAAGGGTGCCCGCATGAATGACGCAATGAAGCCTCTGATTTACGCAGCCTCCGAAGGCCCGTTGTCGCGGTCGCAAGCCGAAGAAGCCTTTGGCTATTTGTTCGAAGGTGACGCGACCCCTGCTCAAATCGGCGGTTTCTTAATGGCGCTGCGTGCGCGCGGCGAATCTGTGTCAGAATATGCAGCCGCTGCTGCTGTGATGCGTGCTCACTGTGTACCCGTCAAAGCCCCCAAAGGTGCGATGGATATCGTCGGCACCGGCGGTGACGGCAAACACACGCTAAACATTTCAACCGCGACAGCATTTGTCGTGGCCGGTGCCGGTGTGCCGGTAGCCAAACATGGCAACCGTAATCTGTCGTCAAAATCTGGTACCGCCGATGTACAAGCCGAACTTGGCATCAATGTCATGGTCGGACCAGAGGTCGTGGAACAAGCAATCGCAGAGGCCGGTATCGGCTTTATGATGGCCCCGATGCACCATCCCACGATGAAACATGTGGGTCCAATTCGCCTTGAACTTGGATCAAAGACGATCTTTAATATCTTGGGACCATTGACTAATCCTGCAGGTGTAAAACGCCAGCTGACCGGTGCCTTTGCCCCTGACCTAATCCACCCGATGGCTGAAACTTTGCAGCAGCTTGGCACTGAAAAGGCCTGGCTAGTCCACGGAAGTGACGGCACTGACGAAATCACGATCTGCGGTCCGACGGCTGTGGCCGCCCTTGAGGACGGCAAAGTCAGATCCCGGGAGATCCACCCCGAAGATGCAGGTCTGCCGGTGCACCGCTTTCGTGATATTATTGGTGGCACACCGCAGGAAAACGCGGTTGCCTTGATGGCTTTGCTGAACAGAGTGCAAGGGGCCTACCGTGACGCGGTATTGTTAAATGCAGCGGCAGCATTGATGGTTGCCGATAAGGTGGAGACCTTGAAAGACGGCGTCGAAATGGCGCGCGAAAGCATCGACAGCGGCAAGGCCAAAACCGCTTTGGAAACGCTTGCGCGGATCACGTCAGCTGCCAAATAGCGCCAGCTTTGCTGCGCCTTTGGGTTTTTCGGCCTTCGGCCATTTTCAAAAGTGCACCTGTGGCGTATTGAACAAGGCCAACAGCACCCCAGCTAGGTAGACCAATGAGCGATATCCTCGAACAGATCAAAACCTACAAATTGGAAGAGGTCGCAGCCCGCAAGGCGGCGGTTCCCTTGGCGGAGGTCGAGGCCCGCGCGAATGATGCACCGCTCACACGTGGATTTGCCGAAAGCCTCGCCAATGCGGCACGCGAAGGGTACGGGTTGATTGCAGAAATCAAGAAAGCCAGCCCCTCCAAGGGATTGATCCGCGCGGATTTCGATCCACCCGCATTGGCCAAAGCCTATGCCGACGGCGGGGCGACCTGCCTTTCTGTGCTGACCGATACGCCTTCATTTCAAGGTGCCGACAGCTATCTGACTGCGGCCCGTTCCGCCGTTGATCTGCCCGCGCTGCGCAAAGATTTCATGTACGACACCTATCAAGTGGCCGAAGCCCGTGCATTGCACGCCGACTGTATCTTGATCATCCTTGCCAGCGTCAGCGATGCCCAAGCGCAAGAACTGGAAGAGGCCGCAACATTTTGGGGTATGGACGTTCTGCTGGAAGTCCACGACGCAGCCGAGCTGGAGAGGGCTTGCAACCTCAAATCCCCGCTAATGGGGATCAACAACCGAAATCTCAAAACCTTTGAGACAACACTTGATACGACCCGCACCCTATCGAAACTGGTGCCCGCCGACCGCATGATCGTTTGTGAAAGTGGTCTGAACACACCAAAAGAACTGGCTGATATGGCCCGTTACGGCGCACGCTGTTTCCTGATAGGCGAAAGCCTCATGCGTCAGGAAGACGTTGCAGCAGCCACCCACCGTCTACTGACCAACCCCTCTACAGGAGCGATGTAATGGCAGGCCTTTCGCATTTTGACGGTGAAGGCCGCGCGCATATGGTCGATGTGTCTGACAAGCCCGTCACCGCACGAACGGCGATAGCCGAAGGTCATATCAAGATGACAGCCCAAACGCTCGCGCTGATTACTGAAGGTCGCGCTGACAAAGGCGATGTGCTGGGCATTGCGCGGATTGCGGGGATCATGGGGGCCAAGAAAACAGCGGAGCTTATTCCGCTGTGCCACCCCCTGCCGATCACCAAGGTCGCATTGGATCTGACCCCAGATGCTACCCTGCCTGGCATCCGCATCACCGCGACCGTCAAAACCGGCGGCCAAACCGGTGTTGAAATGGAAGCACTAACCGCTGTCAGTACAGCTGCCCTGACCGTGTATGACATGGTCAAAGCCGTCCAAAAAGACATGGAAATCGGCGGTGTGCGCCTGACATTCAAAGACGGCGGCAAATCCGGCCTGTTCGAAAACCCATGATCACGGTGGATCAGGCCCTCGCGGATCTTTTCGCGCTTGTGTCCGTGCTCGAGCCGCAAATCGTACCGTTGCGCGAGGCAAATGGACGTGTATTGGCGAAAGACATCGCCGCAACCCGCGATCAACCACCATTTGCGGCCTCTGCAATGGACGGCTATGCGGTCTTGGGAGCATCGGTTTCAGCAGGAAAGTCTTTCACTGTGATTGGCGAAGCTGCCGCAGGCCACCGCTGGGATGGCACCGCTCTGCCAGATCAAGCGGTACGCATTTTTACCGGCGCGCCCCTGCCAGCAGGGACGGATCATGTCATCATTCAAGAAAACGTTACGCGCACAGGCGACGTGATCACGCTCGACGACAGCCCCTACGACCAAACCTATGTGCGCCCGGCTGGTGCAGACTTCAAAAGGGGCGACCTGCTCAAAGCGCCCCGCCTGCTGCGCCCCTCAGACATCGCCCTTCTCGCGGCCATGAACATACCAAGCGTTCCGGTGATCCGTCGTCCTACCGTGGCCATTATCGCCACAGGCGACGAACTGGTACAACCGGGCGAGGTCCCAAATGACGACCAAATCATCGCCTCCAATAGCTTTGGACTTGCGGCGTTAATCACAGACCTTGGCGCGGTTGCACGACTGCTGCCCATCGCGCGCGATAATGCCGCATCATTGGAGTTGGCATTCGATCTGGCCGATGATGCAGACCTGATCGTAACAATTGGGGGGGCTTCGGTGGGGGATCATGATCTTGTCGGCAGCGTGGCCCAAGCCAAAGGCATGCAACGCGCGTTCTATAAAGTCGCGATGCGCCCGGGCAAACCGCTTATGGCGGGCAAGCTCGGCAAGGCTGCGATGATTGGCCTTCCGGGAAATCCGGTCTCGGCGATGGTGTGCGGACATATCTTCCTCGCGCCCGTGATCCGCAAAATGCAAGGGCTTGATGCGGTGCCCGCAAAGCGCAAAACCAGCAGGCTTGCATCCGCCATTGGCGCAAATGGACCCCGCGAACACTATATGCGGGCGCGGATCGATGCAGAGGGGGTCACCGTGTTTGATCGCCAAGACAGTGCCCTGCTAACGGTTCTGTCAAATGCCAATTGCCTTGCCGTGCGTGCCGCGGGTGATCCGGCACGTGCGCGCGGCGATGCAATCGACATCATCCCTATCTGACGCTTCAACTTCTTTTTCCCAAATAAACTTACGCCGGAGGCATCAGACACACGCCTCCTGTTCACTCCTCCGAGTTGACACAAAACAAGAACATGCATAGAACATATGTAAAACGTGACAACGGAGCAGACAATGTTAACCAAAAAACAGCTCGATCTTCTGGAGTTCATTCACAAGCGCGTACAGCGCGATGGTGTCCCCCCCAGTTTTGACGAAATGAAAGAGGCACTTGATCTGCGCTCAAAGTCAGGCATCCACCGTTTGATCACGGCATTGGAAGAACGCGGCTTTATCCGCCGCCTTGCACACCGTGCACGTGCTTTGGAAATCCTGAAACTACCTGACGCGATGCTGGGCAAAACTGGCTTTACGCCGCGTGTGATTGATGGCGACAAGCCCGACAGCACGCCACCTGCGGCATTTGCCATCGACAATGGCGCGATTGAACTGCCGGTGATGGGCCGGATTGCTGCCGGTGTCCCGATCGAGGCGATCAGTGAGGCGTCTCATAACGTGTCCGTGCCGCAATCGATGATCGGCGCTGGCGATCACTATGCCCTTGAAGTCAAAGGCGATTCGATGATTGATGCGGGCATTAATGATGGCGATGTTGTCGTGATCCGCGAAACTTCTGTGGCCGACAATGGCGATATTGTTGTGGCTTTGGTCGAAGGCCATGAAGCCACACTGAAACGGTTCCGCCGCAATGGCGGGTCAATCGCATTGGAAGCTGCAAACCCCGCTTACGAGACGCGCGTCTATCGTGATGATCAGGTAAAGGTGCAAGGCCGCCTAGTTGGTTTGATCCGCACTTACTAAGGCCGTGTTATTTCAGAAATCTGGGTCGCCTCGGCGACCCTTTTCCGTGTTTGAGCATTCAGGACAAGGCGGCTTTCTCGCGGGCCCTGCTGGGTGTTCCAAGGACGCGCTCCGGCAACATGATGTGCTGTTTCAATATACAAATCGCCATTTCGTGCTACGTTAAGGGGCAGTGATCCTGTTTCGCGCGAGCGCCGGATTTCAAAGACGCTGCAGGGCCGTTCAACCCCATCAGTTTGATTTAAAATCAGAATATCGTCACAGTCAACCAAGTCAGCAAGGGCAGTTTTCCCCGTCACTTGCAAAATGCGCCAGCCTCCCAAATCAACTTTTACGCGGCGGCCTTCAATCGTCAAGCCCGCTCTACCTGCTGCCTGTTCTTGTGACACGGGCGCCCCATCATTTTCCAGCCAGATACCCGCCACAAACCCGCTTCCACGCGGTTTTGATGACGCCCGCCCTGCATCAGTTTGTAACCCCAGCAAGCCACCGTCGTCAGCAACCAACACCGCAGGACGCACCGTTTGCAACCAAACCACAGCCGCACAGGCAACCATCGCAAGTCCCGCAAAACGCCCGGCCCCTTTGATCAAAAGCGCCCAAGGCAGCCCCAAAGTCATCAACGGCAGGACCCAAGGGCTTGGCGCCCAGACTTGACTAAGGGCACCGTCCTGCCCCGCGACAAAGCTAGCCACAAACAAGATCCACCGCAGGCCCTGCTCCATCGCCCATAAACCGATCCCCCAAAGCTCAAATGGCGCAAGGCAAACCGCCAGAACGGCTGCTGGCATGACCAGAATTCCCATCAGGGGAACGCTAAGCAGATTTTCGATCAGTCCGTAGTGCGCGATTTGATTGAAATGGGCCGCAGCAAACGACGCCGTGGCAAGGCCAGCAATAAATGATGATACGACGACAGACAGGATCGGCCGTGTCCATTTGGGCAATCTGGACAGGTCAAAGCGGCGCAAGCCCGCAAATGCCGCCACCAGGGCTGTTGTTGCGGCAAATGACATCTGGAAACCCGGCCCGGTCATCGCTTCGGATTGCCAAATCAGCACGATAACGGCTGCAATCGCAACCGCGCGCAAGGTCAACGCACGCCTGTCCAGCAACACCGCGACTAACATAACAGCCGCCATGATAAACGCCCGTTCAGTCGCGACGTTGCCGCCTGATAACAACAGGTAGAAAGCGCCACCGATCATCGCGAAAACTGCAGCTACCTTTTTGGCTGGCCACCGCAACGCTATGGCCGGCACAAGTGCAAGGCCATAACGGATCACGGCAAAGACAAAGCCTGTCGAAAGCCCTATGTGCAGCCCTGATATCGCCAAGAGATGCGCAAGGTTGGACGCCCGCAAATCCGTCAAAGTACACTGCCCCATGCCGGAACGGTCCCCTGTCATAATCGCAGCCGCAGACGCGCCCGTCTCGCCCGGCATGGCGACCTGGACCGCTTGCGAAATGTTCATGCGCAATGAAAACACCCGCGTTGCGAAGCTTTGCACCAATGGTACGGCTAAACGCAAAACAGGTGTGCGGGTGTAGCCGACCGCGCCAAGCCTTTGAAACCATGCGTGTCGTTGAAAATAAAAACCGCCCGGTTCTGCAGGGCCCGCAGGCGGCGACAGATGCCCAGTTAGGGTCAGGATGTCGCCGGGACTAAACTGAGTAAAAGGCTGTGACCCGTTTAAGAGATGCGTACTTTCGCGGGGGTGCGGTCTGGCGACATTCGCGCCAAAACGACATTGTCCAATGTCAATCGGACCGCGTCGCTTGCGGATCGGTCAATATTGGCTAAATGCCCCTCAATGGGGCCGTAATTGCGAAATGTCAGAACAGGTGCTGAAACAGCCCCGACCCGCCATTTCACGAGGCCGGCCCCTGCAAGGATCAGGGGGGCAATCGCTGTGCTGGCCAGTCGCGCGAGAACCAATAGCGCTAGGCCAATCAATCCCCCAACCGCAAAAATAAGCACCGAAGGTTCTTGCCCAAGCGTAAAGTATAAACCGATGCCTGTGCCCAAACACACGGGAATCCAGCCAAACAGATTGTCCGGTTGGGCCAACAGCGCGTCTGAAATCATTGCACGCACTTGTTCTTCACCCCGCAGTTTCGTATCCCCAACACAAGCTGGAACCCTACAGGAAATCTGGTTAGCGAAAGGTTAACATCCCCATGTCCGTCGTCACACGTTTCGCCCCCTCGCCCACAGGTGCTTTGCACATTGGCGGTGCGCGCACTGCCCTATTCAACTGGCTTTATGCCCGTGGCAGGGGCGGTAAATTCCTGTTGCGGATCGAGGATACGGACAAGGCCCGTTCGACCGCTGAAAACACCCAAGCCATTTTGGACGGGCTGACGTGGTTGGGCCTTGATTGGGATGGCGACCCGACAAGCCAAGCCGCCAATGCGGATCGTCATGCGCAAGTTGCCAATGAACTGCTCGCTTCTGGCAAAGCATACAAATGCTTCAGCACCAGTGAAGAAATCGAAGCGTTCCGCGAAGAAGCACGCGCGACCAAGACATCCACCCTGTTCCGTTCGCCTTGGCGCAATGCGGCAGAGGCGGATCACCCCGACGCGCCATATGCTGTCCGGATCAAGGCCCCCCGTGAAGGTAAAACGACCTTGCATGATGAAGTGCAGGGCGACGTTACGTGGTCGAATGACCAGCTTGACGATATGATTATGCTGCGCTCTGATGGGACACCCGTTTATATGCTGGCGGTGGTTGTTGACGACCATGATATGGGTGTGACCCACGTGATCCGCGGCGACGACCATCTTGCCAATGCGTTTCGCCAAAACATGATCTATGGCGCGATGGGCTGGGCCAAGCCGACGCTTGCACATATTCCGCTTATTTTCGGGCCCGACGGCAAGAAACTGTCTAAACGCCATGGTGCGACTGGCGCTGCCGAATATCAGGCGCTTGGCTATCCGGCCGCAGGCATGCGCAATTATCTTGCGCGTCTAGGCTGGAGCCATGGCGACGACGAATTCTTCACTGATGCGCAAGCGCGGGAATGGTTCGATTTGTCGGGAATCGGTAAGTCTCCGTCACGGTTTGACTTCAAAAAACTAGAGAATATTTGTGGCCAGCATATCGCTGTCGCAGAAGATACTGCACTGCTCCATGAAATAGAAGCGTTCTTGAACGTTAGCGACGCTGCAGCTCTCACAGAATCACAAAGTGACGGGCTATTGCGGGCGATGTATTGCCTCAAAGAGCGCGCAAAGACTTTCCATGAAATTATTGATAAAGCAGCCTTTATTCTGTCTTCCCGACCGATTGTTCCCGAAAACGCGGCAGCTGCCCATCTTACTGATGTATCCCGTCGTATACTGGGAGAATTGACGCCGCAGTTGCAAAATGATAGCTGGATAAAGGAGACACTTGAGGGGATCGTCGCATCCACTGCCAAAGCTCATGACATGAAACTCGGCAAAATTGCGGGGCCGTTGCGTGCCGCACTTGCAGGACGCGCCGTTTCACCGAGTATGTTTGATATGATGTTGGTCCTTGGGCGTGATGAAACGATTGCCCGCCTGCAGGACGCAAGCACCTGATATCTTATGTTCATTAAGAACGTGTATCCGGGAACTGAAGACACCCCTGAGCCGTTTACCCGCGCAGGTACGAAAAGTGGAAAAATATATGACCGAGAATACTGATATCGCGAAGCTGACGCTCAAAGGCAAAACCTACGACTTGCCCGTACATTCCCCAACCGGTGGCCCAGACGTCATCGATATCCGCAAGCTTTATGCCCAAGCGGACGTCTTTACATATGATCCCGGCTTCACCTCGACTGCCGCTTGCGACAGCACAATTACATTTATTGATGGCGACGAAGGTATATTGCTGCACCGTGGGTATCCCATCGAACAATTGGCGGGCAAATCCCACTATCTCGAAGTATGCTACCTGCTGCTTTACGGTGAATTGCCGTCCGCAGACGAGCTTGAGAAGTTCGAGTCGCTGGTGACCAACCACACAATGATCCACGAACAGATGCACAACTTCTTTCGTGGCTTCCGCCGCGATGCGCACCCGATGGCCACAATGGTTGGCGTTGTTGGTGCGATGTCAGCATTTTATCATGACAGTACCGATATCACCGACCCGCATCAGCGCGATGTTGCAACAATCCGTCTGGTTGCAAAGATGCCGACAGTCGCCGCTATGGCGTACAAGTATTCCATCGGTCAGCCATTCGTCTATCCGCGCAATGACCTTGATTATGCGGCAAACTTTTTGCACATGTGCTTTGCTGTCCCAGCCCAAGAATACCACGTGGACCCGATCCTTGCCCGCGCGATGGACCGGATTTTCACGCTGCATGCAGATCATGAACAGAACGCTTCGACATCGACGGTGCGCTTGGCATCTTCGTCAGGTGCGAACCCGTTTGCGTGTATCGCAGCAGGCATTGCCTGCCTTTGGGGCCCTGCCCATGGTGGTGCGAACCAAGCCTGCCTTGAGATGCTCAAAGAAATCGGCACACCCGACCGCATCCCAGAATTCATCGCCCGCGCCAAGGACAAGAACGATTCCTATCGCCTGATGGGCTTTGGCCACCGCGTTTACAAAAACTTCGACCCCCGCGCGACTGTGATGAAACAAAGCGCGGACGAAGTGCTTGAACTGATGGGCGTTGAAAACAACCCGATCCTGCAAGTCGCGAAAGAGCTGGAGCGTCAGGCGTTGGCCGATCCATATTTCGCCGACAAGAAGCTGTTCCCGAACGTGGACTTCTATTCCGGCATCATCCTAGAGGCGATGGGTTTCCCGACCTCGATGTTCACACCGATCTTCGCGCTTGCACGGACTGTCGGTTGGATTTCCCAGTGGTCAGAGCAGTTGGCTGATCCACAGTTGAAAATAGGTCGTCCGCGTCAGCTATATCTGGGCGAGATGCAGCGCGATTATATAGACATCGAAAAGCGTTAAGATTTTGGGCTGCCTTTGGGCGGCCTTTTCTACGCATGACCCTGCGCACCAAACGCCTGATCCTGCGGGCCGCCCTTCAAGATGATCTGATGGACCTCTATGCGGTCTTTAGTGACCTGCGTGCGATGGCCTATTGGTCTACGGCTCCGCACGATAGCCCAGCCCGTACCCAGCAGAATCTTGATCGACTGATAGCATCGGGCCAGGAAAACCCCACATATTTCGTGATCGATATTGACGGGCGGGTCATTGGTACCGCGGGCATGCACCAAAGTGATGAGGTTGGGTTTTTGCTGCATCCAGACTACTGGCGCCAAGTGATCGTGACCGAGGCGATGCAGGCGCATCATCCTTATATCTTTGAAGTGACGACACAATCACAGCTTACCGCTGACGCAGACCCCTTGAACACAGCCTCTATCAACTTCGTGAAGTTACTTGGATTTCAAGAAACCCACTGCGCTAAGAACACCTTTTGCATCAATGGCGTTTGGTCCGACAGCGTCTACTTTGCCTTGCCACGTCCTGATCCTTCGCGCTAAGAGGGCCTTGGTCATCAGTTCACCAAGGCGTCGCCGACCCATTTGGGTCACGCTAAACCTTATATTGGCAAGACAACTTCGCTGACCTTTATCAGGCCGGGCGACAAGGGCGACCATCACCCCAGAACACTGGGTCCGGCATGTGATATGAAAGGCCAGATTATGCCCAGAGACATGATCTCTCTCACCATCGACAATCTGTCGGTGTTTACAAAAACCCTGCGCAATACGCTCAAACAACATGACATCTTGCCCGGACATGCCACCATGCTTGGCCTTGTGGCCAAGGCGGCGGGCTACGACAACTTCCGGCACCTCAAGGCCGACGGGCCTCCCTCATCCACCTATGTCCCAACTAAAAAGAAACGGATGGAGCGCGCGATGCGTGTGTTTGAGAACGGTATAATGACCCGGTGGCCCAAACAGACCTCTGTCCAGGGCCTGTGCATGTGGGTGTTTTGGGCGGCCCTAACCGCGCGCGAAGATATGACCGAAAAGCAAGTGAACGCCCTGCTGAATGCTCGGCATAGCTTCAAGGACCACGCCTTGCTGCGCCGCTCGCTGGTGGATCACAAGATGGTCACACTCGCTCTCGATGGCAGCAATTACCGTCGGATTGAACAGGCCCCACCCGAAGACGCGGCCTTTCTGATTGCGGCTCAGCGGCCTTCGTAAACGGCTTTGCGTTTTTCCAGGAAGGCGACGACGCCTTCTTGGAAATCGCGGGTCTTGCCGCAACGGCCTTGTAGCTTAGCCTCAAGCGCCAATTGTTCGTCCAGAGAGTTCTCGAACGATCCACGGATTGCATCTTTCAACTCGCGGTACGCCACAGTCGGGCCTTGCGCCAAATGGGCTGCGCGGGTGTTGACGTGTTCGTGGAAACTGGCGGCAGGGGCCGTTTCATAGATCATTCCCCATGCTTCAGCCTGTTCGGCGGTAATCTTGTCCGCAAAAAGGGCCGCACCCATCGCCTTGGCCGCACCCACCTGACGCGGCAACCAATAGGTGCCGCCTGCATCAGGGATCAGGCCAATGCGTGTAAAGGCTTGAACAAAATAAGCAGCGTCAGATGCGATAACCACATCTGCCGCCAATGCAAGGTTCGCCCCTGCACCTGCGGCTGGCCCGTTCACGGCAGCGATTGTGGGGATCCGGCAATCAAAAATCGCCTTGAGCATCGGCACATATTCGTCGCGCAATGTCCGCTCAAGATCGAGGGCGGCGGCATTGCCGCCATCACCAAGGTCTTGGCCGGAACAGAATGCCTTGCCAGCGCCAGTCATAACAACAACCCGCGCGTCATTTTCTGCGGCCTTGAACGCATGTGTAATCTCAGCCCGCATCTGTGCGTTCAGCGCGTTCATCATTTCGGGACGGTTCAATGTGATGATCGCAACGTCGTTACGAATTGCAAATGTGATGGCCTGATAGTCCATGCGCGGTATCCTTTTGAAACTCTTGCAATGATGTTGCCAGCATCGTTTTGGTTCAACTTAGTGAACTGTTCGGTTCAGGAAAGCCATACCATGCGTCACGAGCGTAATATTTTTTCCAACTCGACCTGTTCCGCATCACTGAGACGCGTAGGCGCCGCCCGTTTGGTGCGGATCGTGGACCAACCAATGCCAAGCGCGATCAATAATAGCGCCGGAGCGGCAAGCCAAAGCACGATGTTCGCGCCGCGCGCATCTGGTCGCAGCAGCACGAATTCGCCGTAACGCGCCACCATAAAATCAACGGCTTGATGGTCGCTGTCCCCGGCGACAATCCGTTCCCTCAGTAGGATGCGCAGCTCTTTGGCCAATGCTGCGTTGCTTTCGTCGATGCTTTCGTTGCGGCACACAGGGCAACGCAGTCCTTGTGATAATTCACGCGCGCGTTCTTCCAAGATCGGATCAGCCAGCATTTCGCTGGGTTCAACCGCCCAAAGCGGGGACGCTATCAGCATCAAAATAACCAGCAGATGTCTCATTCTGCAGGTACTGCTTTTGGCATTTTCTTGGCTGATGATGCCCCAACCCGCAACCGCCGATCAGAGAGCGAAAAGCACCCGCCCAAGGCCATCAACATCGCCCCGCCCCAAATCCAGTTTGCGAAAGGTTTCAAGTAAATGCGAACTGCCCAACCACCGCTGTCCTGCGGATCGCCGACGACCACATAGATGTCACGCAAGACACCGTTAATGATTGCGGCCTCTGTGGTCGGCATGTTCGCCACCGGATAAAACCGTTTTTCTGGATGCAGGTCACCGACCTGCTTTAAGCCGCGCCACACTGAAATATCCGCCATGGTGGTCAGATAGTTCGGTCCTTCCAATTGGTTAACGTTGTCCAGCTGGAACTCGAATTTACCCACCGACCAGCGGTCGCCAATATCGGCCACGCGAATGTCTTCTTGTTGCCAAGCCGTCATAGCGGCGATGCCAAAAATGGTCACGCCCATGCCGATATGCGCCGTGGCCTTGCCCCAGTCCGCACGCGGCAGACGCCCGATGCGGCGAATACGTTCCAGGATGCTATCGCGCCCACTGCGCATCCACAGATCAGCCAACGCACCGCCCACAACCCAAACACCAAGGGCCACGCCAATCGGACCAAGGGCCGAGTTGCCACTTTGGATTGCGTAGGCCAAGGCCGCGCAGGCAATCGATAGAATAAACCAGCCAAGCAAGGCTCTCGACGCCCGTTCGAACGTCCCGCGTTTCCATGCAAGCATCGAACCCAGCGGCAAAACGATCGCCAAAGCCACCATGAAGGGTGTAAAGGCCGCGTCAAAGAAAGGCGCACCAACCGATAGTGTGCGGTCAAATAGCATCTCTGCGACCAGTGGCCAGATCGTGCCTATGAACACAACAAAGCAACTGACCGACAACAGGATGTTATTGAGGATCAGCCCGCTTTCACGGCTGACGGTCGAAAACACGCCTTTGGCTTCCAACTTGCCTGCGCGTAGGGCGAACAGTGTCAGCGCGCCGCCCAAGAAGACCGCTAAAATAATCAAAATGAGCATACCGCGGGCGGGATCATTCGCAAAGGCGTGTACCGATGTCAGCACGCCTGAGCGGACGATGAACGCGCCAAGCAGCGAGAACCCGAAAGCCAGGATCGCAAGCAGAATGGTCCAGCTTTTCAACGCTTCGCGCTTCTCAACGACGATCGCCGAATGCAGCAATGCTGCCGATATCAGCCACGGCATGAACGACGCGTTTTCTACTGGATCCCAGAACCAGAAACCGCCCCATCCAAGTTCGTAATAGGCCCACCAAGAGCCAAGTGCGATACCGATGGTAAGGAACATCCAAGCGGCCAAAGTCCAAGGGCGCACCCAGCGCCCCCAAGCGGCATCAACCCGCCCTTCGATCAAGGCGGCAATCGCGAACGAGAATGACATGCTTAAGCCGACATATCCCAAATACAAAAACGGCGGGTGGAAGGCCAAGCCGGGGTCTTGCAACAGCGGGTTCAAATCGCGTCCGTTCAACGGCGGCACTGCAAGGCGCACAAACGGGTTTGAGGTGAACAGGACGAAAGCGAAAAACGCCACGGCAATCGTGGCTTGAACGGATAAAACCCGTGCCCGCAAACGCGTCGGCAAGCCGTCACCAAACCATGCGGCACATGCTCCGAACAGCGTCAGGATCAACATCCACAGCAGCATCGAACCTTCGTGGTTGCCCCAAACACCCGTGATTTTATAGAGCATTGGCTTGTCAGTGTGCGAATTCAGATACACCAATTGCAGCGAAAAATCTGACGTCACAAAGGCCCATGTCAGCACCGCAAAGGCAAAGCCCGTCAGCAGGAATTGCACTGTGGCCGCAGGTTCGGCCAATGCCATCCAAGCGGCATTGCCGCGATGCGCACCAACCATAGGAACAATCATCTGCACGATGGCAATGCCAAAGGCGAGAATCAAAGCGAAGTGTCCGAGTTCTATCAACATACCCGACAACATAGCGCATTCTGATGTCGGACAACATAGATACTACGTTCATAAACACGTTACAAATTGGCGCAGCACAACTGCCAGATCAGCGTATAAAACCGCCTTGCAACGCATAGGTCAGTCCCGCCATCAACAGCCCACCAAGAATCAACCGCACAAGCCATTTGAGAGTGTCTTCAATTGCACCAAGGCGGTCGGAAACATTGATACGGTGAACTTCATCGACGGCATTGCGCGTCTCAAGCGTGTTAATCCGGCGTTCCAGCCGGTCTGTCCAATCATTGTCCATCACGTCCCTGCCATTCCTGGAGTGCGGCGTTGTCAGACGCCTCGTCGGATCCCTGTCGCCGCGCACTAAGTGCTTGTGCAAACGCAGTTTTGAACTCGAATGCTTTGACCTGATGGCGCACACCAAAGTAAAAGCTACCGATTGCACCCATGAGCCACCAAAGCGGCTCTGGCACCAAAGCCAATCCTTGCATGCCGCGTGCAAATTCCTCAGGTGCGCGCATCGCAGATACGAACAGCCAGATTGTACCCAACGCCAAGGCAGGACGCGGCAGGCGGTTTAGCCCATCAACGATTCTGTCAAAAACGCCGCGCGTCGGGTGCGCGAACACTGCTGCGAATTGCTGTAGGCTGTCTGCACGGGCATCAGCCGCACTAACGGCACCTGCTTCAGCGTTTTCGCAAAAAACCTGCGCCGTCTCAGCGACCACATTGCGCCCGTCCCCGAACAGAAATCGCATCAAACCAGTGATTAAACCCATTGCGCAGTCCTTTCGCGGTGTTGTGCATCCGAGAGATGAAATCGGGGGGCGATGAATTCTTCCACGCGTGTAATCCATCCGCCTTTGCCGCCCGTCCTACGCCGCGCGAGTTTGCGGCTATTGGGGCGCTTTGCAGCCAAATCATAAAAATAGTTACGCCGTGCAAAGCAATAAGTATTAACAAAATGATCGGGCGCGGCCGCCATCGCTTGGCGGGCCGCCGCGATTGTTTGCGGACCGATCATGCCGTCAACGGCAACATCGATCCGCATGTCATTCATCAAACGTTGAAGGATTTTAACCGCGTTCGCTCCTGTATTCACATACATATCAATGACACAGGCTGTAGGGCCGGTGGCGGATGGTATGAATGGTGACCCTGTACTTCGTAGGACCGCCCGGATCGTCAAGATCGTTCACATAGCCGCCCTCGCGGGCCACAATTTCGCGTGCGATATCTGTCACTGTTTGCATCTTTGCCCCTCCAATCAAATTGGGGGAAAAGATACGCGCTAAAGGTTAATTGGTGACGATAGAACCGTCCGGATCAACATAAGTGCCTTGCGCCTTCAAGGCGTCAATGACCTCTGATGGCATGTAGGTTTCGTCATGTTTTGCAAGGATTTCAACAGCTTCAAATCGGCCATTAATGTAGTTTCCTTGGGCAACCATGCCCTGACCTTCCTTAAACAAGTCCGGCAGAATTCCGGTGTAGACAACCGGCACTATCGCGCCGCCATCCGTCACAGAAAAGCTAACTTGTTCACCCTGCCCGCGCACGATTGAATTCTCTGCAACCAGTCCACCAATCCGGAACCGTTCATTCGGCAGCGGCGGCGCTTCGGCCACTTCACTGGGCGAGCGAAAGAACTGAAAGCTATCATCAGGCAAGAACCAAAGCAGCGCCAAAACCAACGCAAGGCTCACCGCCGCCATCGACAACACCTGTACGCGACGGCGCTTTTTCAGGCTTTTGAATCCTCGGCTCATGGAAATACAGGTGCCATCATCAGCCCCTCCGTTTCTGGCAAGCCCAGCATCAAATTGGCGTTCTGTATCGCCTGCCCTGACGACCCTTTGGTCAAGTTATCCAAAGTAGCAATGACAATCGCGCGGCCTTCGATGCGGTCGGCCACAACGCCGATATGGCAGAAGTTCGACCCACGGATATGTTTGATGGACGGATGTTGTCCCATCGGAAGCACCTCTATGAACGGTTCGTCCGCGTAAGCTGCGGCCAAAGTGTCATATATGACCTGCGGATCGCCATGCACATAGGTGGTGGCCAAAATGCCGCGGTTGGCGGGGATCAAATGCGGTGTGAATTGTACCCGCACAGGGCGTCCAGCGATGGACGAAAATTCCTGATCGAACTCGCCCAAGTGCCGATGCGTGCCGCCAACGGCATACGCATGCGCCCCTTCTGACAGTTCAGCGTGCAACAAATTCTCCTTCAGGCTACGTCCTGCGCCGGATACTGCAGCCTTTAGATCAATGATGATTTGATCAAGATCAATTACCCCTTCTTCGATCAAGGGACGCAATGCGTATTGGCCCGTGGCAGCGTTGCAGCCCGTGCCAGCAACCAGTCGCGCGTCTTTGATCTTTGCGCGGTAAAATTCGGTCAGGCCATAGACTGCCTCTGCCTGCAAATCGGTGGCCGCGTGTCCTTTACCATACCATTTGTCATAATCGGCAGGATCGCGCAGCCTGAAATCAGCCGAAAGATCGACGATCTTGAGCGTCTTGGGCAGCTTGGAAATGACCTCTTGTGAGGTCGCATGCGGCAGTGCGCAGAACACCAGATCAACTCCTGACAGATCCATTTCCGCGATTGTGGTCAGAACTGGCAAGTCCAGATGACGCAGATGCGGGAATACATCCGCCATCGCCATGCCAGCCTTGGAATTGCCTGACAATCCGACAATTGTTAGACTGGGGTGCGTTGCAATGATGCGCACAAGTTCTGCGCCTGTGTAGCCAGAAGCACCAAGAATAGCGACGTTATAGGTCATAGTTTGATCCCTCCCGGGAAAAATATTGGTAAATTCCGTTAAGCGGCTTCAAAGGTGATTTGACGTCGCAAAAATTGTGTGGCGCGACTGGACACCTTTGCCGGATTTCCGGTCGTCAGGAACATCGATGTGGTGCCGGGGCCAACCATCTCAGGGCGGCGTGTCAGGTAATCGGCAAGGCTTTCAGCCACCAGATTTGCCTGCGAAAAAACTTTGACTTGCGGGCCTAGGGCTGCCTGAAATTCCTTTTCCATTAACGGGTAATGCGTACAGCCCAGAATGGCTGCATCCGGCTCCGGCATTTTCCGCTTGAGCGCGTCGACATGGCTTTTGACCAAAGCCTCTGCCAAGATCATATCGCCATCCTCGATCGCATCGACGACACCGCCGCAGGCTTGGGCTTCGACATCAACGCCAATCGCGCGAAACGCCAATTCTCGCTGGAATGCGCGGCTTGAGACTGTCGCCGGTGTTGCGAACAACGCGACATGTTTTACACTAACTTCGCGCGGTGCCGAATTGTCGCCCCACTGCCGTTCGGTCAGTGCTTCGATCAAGGGCACAAAGACACCCAGTACGCGTTTGTCGGTTGGAATCCAGCCTTCCTGCATGCGCCGCAAGGCCGCCGCAGATGCCGTGTTGCAGGCCAAGATCACCAGATCACAGCCCGCGTCAAACAAACGCTGCGTAGACTGCGTGGTCAGGTTGTAAATATCATCCGGTGTGCGCACGCCGTAAGGCGCATGTGCGCTATCACCCATGTAAACGAGCGGCAAATCAGGCAAACGCTTTGACACAGCGTCTAGCACCGTAAGGCCACCAAGCCCGCTATCGAATATGCCAATTGCCATTTCGTACCTTGCTTTTTGCTTTTTTATCTTGGTTGTTGGCGTAATTCATACGAGGCTTTTCGACGGAAATCCATGCATCAAATCAGTGAACTAAGGACGATGCATGACCGCTACTCTGCCGCTTTCTGCATTGGCGGCGTGCGCAGCATTCCAAGCAGTTCCTCGCGCCGCTTTGCTGCCTTGCGGGCGTTCGCTTCTTTTACCGGACCAAAGCCGCGTATGTCGAGCGGGAGCACCGCCAGCGCCACCGCCGCATCGCGCGTGTCAGGACGTACGATGGTCATAACTTCTGCGATGTCCGTTTCATATTGCTTGATCAATGCACGCTCCATCTTTCGTTCAACGGCGCGACCGAACGGATCAAACGGTGTTCCACGCAACCACTTGAGTTTCGCAAGCTTTGGAAAGGCCCAAGCCATCCGCGCCCCAAATTCACGTTTTATTGGTCGCCCATCCGGGCCAGTTTTGGACATGATCGGTGGCGCAAGATGATAACGCAGCTTCAGATCGCCATCAAATTCAGCGGCGGCCTTTGCCTTCGTTTGCGTCAGTAATCGCGCAACTTCATATTCATCCTTATAAGTCAGTAACTTATGGTAGCCCTTTGCAACTGCCTCTTGCAGAGGTTCGTCCACAACTTGATCAACTAAGCGACGATATTTGCGCGCCAATCGTTTACCCTGATAGGCCTCGGCATGGGTTTCGCGGAAGGCGATTTTTGCAGGAAGCGTGTCGGGTAAAGCCACTACGTTGGTCTGCAAAACAGCATTCGCCTCCTGTGGGTAAGCCGCGGCCCAGCGGCCAAATTCAAAGGCCTTGACGTTGCGCTTGACAGCTGCACCATTTAGCTCAATTGCGGATAAGATCGCATCGTAACTTACTGGAATATATCCACTTTGCCAAGAAGCCCCAAAGATGATCATGTTAGAATAAATGCTGTCACCTAGCAACGCTTTGGCCAGCGCAGAGGCATCAAACATGGATAGTCCCGTGCCCAAACGTGCTTCAAGAGACAGGCGCAACTGATCGCTGGGCAGTCTGAATTCAGTGTCGCGTGTGAATGCACCTGTCATGATCTCGTGCGAATTCACAATCCCTACAGTCCGTCCAGATTTCATCAAGCCAATCGTTTTAGCACCAGCAGAAACAACAAGATCTCCACCGATCAGCGTATCGCATTCACCAGTGGCGACACGGATTGCGTTGATATCACTTGGCTTTTCGCCAATACGGCAATGGATATGGACAGCACCACCTTTTTGGGCAAGACCAGACATTTCCATCATGCCCGCACCTTTGCCGTCAATATGTGCGGCCATCGCAAGGACAGCGCCGATAGTGACAACACCTGTGCCGCCCACGCCCGTGATGATGATGTTATGGGTGCCATTTATCACGGGGAGTTCCGGTTTTGGCAGATCTGGCAAGTCAACTTCAGCGGTTGCGTCTTTGCGAATTTGCGCGCCTTCAATTGTCACGAAAGACGGACAAAAGCCGCGGACGCAGGAGTAGTCCTTGTTGCAAGACGACTGATCTATCGCCCGTTTGCAGCCCAGTTCGGTTTCAACCGGCACAATCGACACGCAGTTGGATTGCACCCCACAATCACCGCAGCCTTCGCAGATGTCGGTGTTGATAAAGACCCGCTTGTCTGGATCAGGAAACTGCCCGCGCTTACGGCGACGGCGCTTTTCAGCGGCGCAAGTTTGGACATAAATAATAGCAGACACACCTTTGTATTTGCTAAATTTTTCTTGAACTTCTGACAACTCGTCACGCGGGTAAACATCAAGGTCCTTGGGGAACAGCCCCAGATCAAGATCCTCTTTTTCATCATAAACAAGCGCCAGATTGCGCACGCCAAATGCCTGCAATTCGCGGCAAATCTGGTCTGCGGTCAGTCCACCATCATTGCCTTGTCCACCCGTCATAGCGACGGCATCGTTGTACAATATCTTATAAGTGATGTTGGTATTTGCCATCATGGCAAAACGGATCGCTTGCAAGCCAGAGTGATTGTAAGTGCCATCACCAAGGTTCTGGAACACATGGTCGCGGGTCGAAAACGGTGCCTCGCCGACCCAGTTTGCCCCTTCGCCGCCCATCTGGGTAAAACCCACGGTTTCGCGGTCCATCCATTGCACTAAGTAATGACAGCCAATCCCTGCATAGGCGCGCGACCCTTCCGGGACTTTCGTGGATGAATTATGCGGACAGCCGGAACAAAAATAAGGTGAGCGTGCGGCCAGTTCTGGCAGGTTGTCGGCGCGATGTGCTGCGATCAGTCCCGCAAGACCCGCTCTAATTTCGTCGGTCTCGCTGCCTTCTTCGATCAGGATTTCGCCCAATCGTATCGCAATCGAGATCGGGTTAAGATCCGCCTTGGTTTGGAACAATTCTTGGCGCTGGCCATCTTTCAGCACATCCCCCTTGTGCCAACCATAGACGCGCCGCCCATGACGCTGATCAAACAGCGCTTCTTTGATTTGAACTTCGATCAGTTTGCGCTTTTCTTCGACGACAATGATCAGATCTAGCCCCTCGGCCCATTCCTGGAGTGACGTCATATCGAGCGGCCAAACCTGCCCTACCTTATAGGTTGTCAGCCCCAACCGCGCTGCCTCATCTGCATCAATATTCAGCAGTGCCAGCGCGTGTTGCAGATCAAGCCAGTTCTTGCCTGCCGCCACAAAGCCGATCTTTGCACCCGCCCTGCCCCATTTGCGTTGATCCATCCGGTTTGCACGCGCAAACGCCTCTGCCGCATTGCGTTTGTGGTCGATCATCCGTGCTTCTTGAAGCTGCGGAGTATCAACCAGACGGATGCTCAGCCCGCCTTCGGGCATCGCAAAATCGGGTTCCACAAAAGACACCCGATCAGGGCTGCCATCCACTACAGACGTGACTTCAATGGTGTCCTTCATCGTTTTCAGACCGACCCAAACGCCCGCGAACCGCGACAAAGCATAGGCATATAGCCCGTAGTCCAGTATTTCTTGCACACCAGCAGGCGAAACAATCGGCATGTAAGCATCGACCATCGCCCAATCGGACTGATGCAACGTGGTCGAGCTTTCGCCAGTGTGGTCATCACCCATCGCCATGATCACCCCGCCATGGGGCGAGGTTCCGGCCATATTCGCATGCCGCATCACATCACCAGAGCGGTCAACGCCCGGCCCCTTACCGTACCAAAGACCAAAGACGCCGTCATACTTGCCCTCGCCGCGCAGTTCGGCCTGTTGGGCACCCCAAAGGGCGGTCGCTGCAAGGTCTTCGTTCAATCCAGGTTGAAAGGTGACCTGTGCTGGATCCAGCAGGCCCTTGGCGCGGGTCATTTGCATATCCACTGCCCCCAATGGCGATCCACGGTAACCGGTCACAAGGCCAGCAGTGTTTAGTCCTGTGGCTTTGTCCCGCGCACGCTGCATCAGCATTAAGCGTACCAGCGCTTGCGTGCCATTGAGCAGGATTTGAGACTTGGTCAAATCGTAGCGGTCATTAAGGGATACATTCTGATGGCCCATCTCGCACCTCCCCGCGCGTCAAATTAGTTGAACGAAGTATAGGTCAAAGACGCTGACCTACAAACACAAAAATATGTGATATCGCCGTTTGCATCAAAACACCGATCACGCGTAAGGTTGTGTCAATGATAACGATAACAATCGGGCGGCCGGGGTTTTATGGACTGGGATAAGCTAAGAATATTTCACGCAGTTGCAGATGCGGGGTCGCTGACCCACGCAGGCGACACGTTGCATCTGTCCCAATCGGCGGTCAGTCGCCAGATTCGCGCACTCGAAGATTCATTGAATGCAACACTGTTTCACAGACACGCACGCGGGTTGATTCTAACCGAACAGGGCGAGTTACTGTTTGACGCCACCAAAAGTATGAACAAACGGCTCGAGGCGGCATCGGCGCGCATCCGCGACAGCGAAGACGAAGCGTTTGGCGATTTGCGGGTCACAACAACCACCGGCTTTGGCACGCTTTGGCTCGCCCCGCGTCTGCCGAAGCTTTACGAGAAATACCCCGACCTAAAAATTGACTTGATGCTGGAAGAACGCGTCTTGGACCTACCAATGCGCGAGGCGGACGTGGCGATCCGCATGAAAGAACCCAGCCAAGCGGACCTGATCCGCAAGCGGCTAATGTCGGTGCGGATGCGGTTATATGCATCAAAGGCCTATGTCGAAAAGAATGGCACGCCAGAGACTATCGAAGACATGAGCGATCACCGTTTGATCTGTCAAAGCCTAAATTCGATCCAAGTAGCGGCGGGTGCCACACTGGTGCAGCATCTGATGACCCAAGACATCCAGAACTTGCTGACCGTGAACAACTACTTCGGGGTGCTGCAATCTGTTCTAAGCGATATCGGTATTGGCGTCCTCCCCGACTACGTCACCGAGGATTTCCGCGATCTTGTGCGGGTCCTGCCTGATCTGGAAAGCGGCGAAGTGCCTGTGTTCTTGGCCTACCCAGAAGAATTGCGCCAATCCAAAAGGATCAGCGCGTTCAGGGATTTCGTGCAGGATGAAATATTTGCGCACCGCCGCAAAATTCGCGAAAGTGCTTCGCTCTAGTCTTTCTTGGCGCCTAGCCTGCGAAAGCTTCAGTCTTTTTGGCAGCGTTCTTCATCGCATCTACCAACCGCTCTGCCTGACGGCGCGTGATCTTCTTGCGCGCTGTGGGAGCATAGCCGTTTTCAGGATCGTCGCGCAGGGTTGGAAAGACCGCCAAAAGCGATGCACGCTGACCGACGGTCAACATCTGCAAGGATGTGGGGCCTGAATAAAAGCTTTCTGCTTCAACACCTTGCGCAATCAGGGTTTCATGTTGCACCATCATCAGGTGAAAGTACTCCACTTCTTTTTTACCGGCCATTACCCGCACACCCGCTAAGCCCGTCAAGCCTTTGGCAGGGGCAAGCACTTCGTCAGAACCGAACAGTTCGACGCAAAGCGCACCTTTCATGACGATATGGTGCTGTGGAGATACCGCTAGATCACTGGTCGGCAAATCCGCGCCAAGTGCACCTTGCTTGATCATGATCGGCTTGTGCTTTTCGTCACTGCCCGGCCAAGTGTGAAGTGACGATGTAGCCCATGCAAACGGTTGGGCACCACCATCGACGGTCATAACCAGATCTCCACTTTTCAGATCATCAACAATGACTGGGCCGGTCGGCGTTTGGATAAATGTGCTTGAGAGAAAAAAGACTGGTTCTGGTTCTGGCTGTGGGTTCGTATTTCGAGATCCAAGCTTGATGCCTGAATCTTTGACTGCATCCATTTCAGCCGACGTGGCATCATAATCCGGTGTAAAGAAGAACTGTTGCGGGCCGCCGCCATCATAGCTTTCAATTCTAATAATGACGACCATTTGGCCTTTAAGTGATGTCGGGACTTTGTCACCAAGGTCACTGCCGCTTGCACCATTGCCTGGAAACACAACTGTTTCGACCAGATTGAAGGTGTACGTGGTCTCGTTGATTACAACTCTTGTATTCGGATCGGTGCCTCCAATAACCCTGTCTAGCGTTAAATCACCACCAGCTGTTGCGACGAATTCAATTTCCACTATCCTAGGCGGCACGTTAAGTGCGCCGTTGTTAGCAGTGGGGCTATCAAAGCCCGCCCGAAACGTAGAATCAATCATCGTCTAAATCTCTTCTTTTTCAAATATTCGGCGTTAGACACGCTCGCTGACGACCGGACGGTAGCAGCATGCGAGGCGAGAAAATCTCCACGAACCGCTATCACTCAGCCGATGAACTCAGCGTGAACTGCCACTCTACTCGGAGCGCCGAAAACTCAAAAAATTCAGCCATGCAGACAGGTCATAGCGGCATTGCACGCAGGACAGCGGCTTTTCTCTTGATTGCACAATTATTGCGCCCTATCTGCAATCTCGAAGGCAATGAAGCTCCGCGCTCGCTGTCTTCACCTCCCTGTTGGACTTAGCCGGGCCTTGTGCCCGGCATTTTTTTGTCCAACGCCTCATTTTTCGCCCTTTTTCGCAAATCCGTTGCCCCTCGGGCTGGCTTGCCGTAAAGCATCGCCCAAGCAGCCCAAGAGGACCACGATGCAAGAGCCAGCCATCACCGACGACCTGATTGCCGCACATGGACTGAAGCCTGACGAATACGCGCGCATCCTCGAGATTATCGGACGCGTTCCGACCTTTACCGAACTAGGTATCTTTTCGGCGATGTGGAACGAGCATTGTTCGTACAAATCCTCCAAGAAATGGCTGCGCACCCTACCGACGACCGGCCCGCAGGTCATTTGCGGCCCTGGCGAAAACGCGGGTGTCGTGGATATCGGCGACGGGCAAGCTGTTGTTTTCAAAATGGAAAGCCACAACCACCCTTCCTATATTGAGCCCTATCAAGGTGCAGCCACTGGCGTTGGCGGCATTTTGCGGGACGTGTTCACAATGGGTGCGCGCCCGATTGCCGCGATGAATTCGCTTTCCTTTGGCGCACCGAGTCACCACAAAACCAAGCAACTCGTGAATGGTGTGGTTGCTGGCGTCGGCGGTTACGGCAACTGCTTTGGCGTCCCTACTGTCGGTGGCGAAGTCCGCTTTGATCCCGCTTACAATGGCAACTGCCTTGTGAACGCCTTTGCCGCAGGGTTGGCTGATACAGACAAGATCTTCTACTCGGCGGCCTCCGGCGTTGGTATGCCTGTTGTCTACCTCGGCGCGAAAACCGGCCGCGACGGTGTTGGCGGGGCAACCATGGCCTCTGCCGAATTCGACGACACGATTGAAGAAAAGCGACCCACCGTCCAAGTCGGCGACCCATTCACTGAAAAGCGCCTGATGGAAGCCACGCTGGAGTTGATGGCCACCGGTGCCGTGATTTCGATCCAGGATATGGGTGCCGCTGGCCTAACCTGTTCGGCGGTCGAAATGGGCGACAAAGGCGGCTTGGGCGTCAAACTGAACCTCAACGCCGTGCCCCAGCGCGAAGAGAACATGACCGCCTACGAGATGATGCTGTCCGAAAGCCAAGAGCGGATGCTGATGGTTCTCAAACCCGAACTCGAGACCGAAGCTCGCGCCGTATTTGAGAAATGGGACCTCGACTTTGCTATCATTGGCGAAACAATCGCAGAGGATCGTTTCCTTATTGAACACAATGGCGAAATCAAAGCAGACCTGCCCCTGGCCACCCTCTCCGGCTCTGCCCCTGAATATGACCGCCCTTGGGTGCCGACACCTGCTGCTGAACCGCTTGGCGACATCACGGGCGTGCATCCCATCGACGGCCTTAAGGCGCTGATCAGCAGCCCGAACTACGCAGGCAAGCAATGGGTGTATGAACAGTACGACCAACAAGTCATGGGCGACACAGCCCGCACACCGGGTGCCGGATCAGGCATTGTGCGGGTGCATGGCACCGAGAAATTATTGGCCTTCACCAGCGACGTGACCCCGCGCTATGTCAAAGCCAACCCTTTTGAAGGCGGCAAACAAGCCGTGGCCGAAGCTTACCGAAATCTGACAGCTGTGGGCGCTAAGCCATTGGCAAGCACAGATAATATGAATTTCGGTAATCCTGAAAAACCCGAAATAATGGGCCAGTTCGTAGGCGCAATCCAAGGGATCGGCGAAGCGGTCAAGGCGCTCGATATGCCGATCGTGTCCGGAAACGTATCTCTTTACAACGAAACCGATGGCAGTGGCATCCTGCCCACTCCGACAATCGGTGCAGTTGGGATCATCCACCACCCTGACGAGATGATCATCGGTGTTATCCGCGAAGGGCACGTTTTGCTGCTCTTGGGCGAAACCCGCGGCCACCTTGGTCAATCCGCCCTATTGGCAGAGGTCTACGGACGCGCCGAAGGCGATGCGCCACCGGTTGATCTGAGGGCCGAACGGGCAAACGGAGAATTCATCCGTGCAAACCACACCTACATCAGAGCCTGTACAGACCTTAGCGACGGCGGCCTCGCGCTGGCAGCATTTGAGCTGTCAGAAGGCGCAGGTGTTGGCATCACGCTGGACTTCGAAGACACGCCCACGCTGTTTGGTGAAGACCAAGCACGCTATCTGATTGGTTGCAACTTTGACCAGGCAGAAGCGCTGATGATTGCTGCAGGACATGCGAGTGTAACACTGTCGATGGTCGGTAAAGTAGGTGGCGATCAAGTAACGTTTGGAAGCCATAGCGCGCCTCTAGCAGACCTCGCACGGATCTTCCGCACGTCATTTGAAAGTGCTGTCGCCTAACCATCATCATGCCATTTAAACTCCCGCCGGAGGCTCCCCACTTGTCCGCAAGCATTTCGGAACCTAGTTTGAGAATAACGGACTAAAAGGACACCCGATGCCGATTACACCCCACGAGATAGAAAGCCTACTGCGGGAAAGCTTTCCCAATGCTAAAATCAATGTCCAGGGCGACGACGGAGCACACTATGCTGCCGAGGTTATCGACGAAAGCTTTCGCGGCAAAAACCGCGTGCAACAGCAACGCGCAGTCTATGCAGCACTCAAAGGCAAAATGGACGGCAGCAACGGTGAATTGCACGCTTTGGCACTGACAACAAAGGTTCCAGACCAATGATAAATGGATTTAAACTCGGTATTCTTGACCCCCTTCATGTAGCTGTGCCGATTATCTCTGGAATAAAATCCCTCTGCAAAAATCACACGACTCCCTCGAAAGGACACGAAAAATGAGCGCTGAAGACCAAATCAAAGAAACCGTCACTTCAAATGACGTCGTCCTGTTCATGAAGGGAACAAAATCTATGCCGCAGTGTGGGTTTTCGTCCCGTGTCGCAGGCGTTTTGAACTTCATGGGCGTTGAATTCAGTGACGTGAACGTGCTGGCTGATGATGCGATCCGTCAGGGCATCAAGGATTATTCGGATTGGCCAACTGTGCCGCAGCTTTACGTCAAAGGCGAATTCGTCGGTGGCTGCGACATCATCACCGAAATGACCCTTTCAGGTGAACTCGACACCCTCTTCACCGAAAGTGGCGTCACTTTCGACCAAGACGCAGCCAACAAAATCCGCGAAGCAAACGGGTAAACGTGGTGGAGGGCGCTTAGCCCTCCATCCCCTTAACTTGCTTCGATTTGGTCTGCCAATGCTTCCGCCCGCGCGGCCAGTTCTGCGAGACCGTCGGCCAAATGTGCAGGTACGACTGGTACTTCCACCCGAACAGGTTCGGGTGCTGGTTGTGATCTGAGGTTTTCTACATAGGCGCGCGCCTCAGCAGTTTTTGCCTCAAGCTCGCGCACTTTGTCCTCAAGACCGGCTGTCTTGTCGGCCAACATCAATCCCGCCATCAACAACATGCGTGCTTCGGGCAAACGGCCAATCTGTTCGGCCAGATGCGACGCCTCGACATCAAGCATGGCAGCGGCAGAGTGTAGAAAATGCTCTTCACCCTCTTGGCAAGAGACTTCAAACGTCCGGCCGGCAATGACGATTTCAACTTGCGGCATTTGCGCGCTCCTCGATCAGGGGCTTTAGTTCGGTCAGGATGGCGTCCATCTCGGCGGCATCAGCGCTGCGTTGCGCGACCAATGCAGCGATTTCAGCGGCGACCGCTTCACTGTGCAGTTCAGGCGCAAGACCTGTGGTCACTGCTTCACGCAGTTTTGTATTCATCTCGCGCAATTGCACGTTGGACGCCCGCAACTTCTGTAGCTCGGCATCAAGTTTCATCAACTGACTGCGCTGGGATTCAACACGTGCTGTCAACGTGGCCACTTGCGTGTTCTGGCGGTCCTTCAGGATCGCAACCCGTTGAACCAGTTCTGCGTTTGCAGCGCGTTCTTTGTCGAGTGCTGCCTTGAGTGTCGCATCAGATGCACCTTGGCCGGCACGTTTGTCCAAGCCTTTTCTTATCCGATCAAGCGCATAGGTGATGCGTCCTTCTAATGCACTAATATCACTCATCTACCCGTCCTTTCGCAGCAAGGAGGCCCTTGCTTGCATATTTCTGCGCTTCGGCTCATGCTCTGTTTTGGCGGACTAAACTACAATCATGGACCGAATCGTTCCTGCTATACGATATGTTAAGCGATCTGATCACCTTGGATATTGCAGCCCTTCGTTCTGCCCACTCTGACCATTGGAAAAAAGCCACCGCCATTCGCACATTGACGCTGGACGCGGTTGCGGCTGCGAACTCTGGCCACTCTGGCATGCCGATGGGCATGGCAGACGTAGCGACCGTGCTTTTTGAAAAGCACCTTTCGTTTGATCCAAAAGCACCACACTGGCCTGATCGTGACCGCTTTATTCTGTCTGCTGGTCACGGTTCGATGTTGCTGTATTCTCTCATGTATCTGACCGGCTACGAAGACATGCCACTAAGCGAGATCAAGAACTTCCGCCAATGGGGCGCCAAAACAGCAGGCCACCCAGAATTTGGCCATGCCCGCGGGATTGAAACGACGACGGGTCCGTTGGGCCAAGGCCTCGCCAACTCTGTCGGTTTCGCTATCGCCGAAGAAATTCAGCGCGCCACTTGGGGCCAAAAGATCGTTAACCACAATACCTACGTGATGGCGGGTGACGGTTGCCTGATGGAAGGTATCAGCCAAGAAGCGATTGCCCTTGCCGGTATGCAAAAGCTGCGCAACCTGATTGTGTTCTGGGACAACAACAACATCACCATCGACGGCACAGTGGATATCGCGGATATCACCAACCAGCCGATGCGTTTTGAGGCGTCAGGCTGGCATGTCCAGTCCATCAACGGCCACGATCCAGAGGCGATTGATGCGGCCATTAAAGCCGCCAAAAAAGACCCGCGTCCTTCGATGATTGCATGCAAAACGCATATCGCTTTGGGCCACGCCGCTCAGGACACCTCTAAGGGCCACGGCGCATTGACCAATGCGGAGCAGTTGAAAGCCGCCAAAGAAGCCTATGGCGCGCCACTTGGTGCGTTCGAAGTCCCAGCCAACGTAAAAGCCCAGTGGGAAGCCATGGGCACACGCGGTGCCGCAGCACACGCCGACTGGCATGAGCGTTTCAACAACATGTCTGCCAGCAGGCAAATCGAATTCAAGCGCATCTATGCAGGTGAAGCGCCTAAGCGTTTGGCCTCTACAATTCGCGTGTTGAAGAAGCAAATCAGCGAGAACGCGCCATCTGTTGCGACACGCAAATCCTCGGAAAACGTCCTTGCTGCGATCAACCCGATCATGCAAGAAACCATCGGCGGTTCGGCTGACCTGACCGGTTCCAACAACACGCTGACATCAGACATGGGTGTCTTTCACCCCAACACCCGCAAGGGCCGCTATATCTATTACGGCGTGCGCGAACACGGGATGGCAGCTGCGATGAACGGCATGGCACTGCACGGTGGTGCGCGTCCTTATGGCGGCACGTTTATGTGCTTCACCGACTACGCACGCGGTGCAATGCGTCTTTCGGCACTGATGGGCATTCCCACAACTTACGTGATGACCCACGACAGCATCGGTCTTGGCGAAGATGGCCCGACCCACCAACCGGTCGAGCATCTGGCCATGATGCGCGCTACACCCAACTTCAACGTTTTCCGCCCTGCGGACACTGTTGAAACTGCGGAATCTTGGGAACTGGCGCTGACATCACACAAGACGCCAAGCATGCTGGCATTGACCCGCCAAAACCTGCCAACCGTCCGGCTAGAGCATAAAGGCAAGAACCTGACGGCACAGGGTGCTTATGTCTTGGCAGATGCCACAGGCAAACGTCAGGCGATCTTGTTGGCGACAGGTTCCGAGGTCAGCATCGCGATGGAAGCCCGCGACCTGCTTGAGGCCGAAGGCATCGGCACGCGCGTTGTGTCCATGCCCTGCTGGGAACTGTTTGAAGAACAAGACGAATCCTACCGCAAGCGCGTTTTGCCGGGTGGTCCGGTGCGGGTCGCGGTTGAGGCGGGTATCCGCTTTGGCTGGGATCGCTGGCTCTTTGGCGAACGTGGCAAGCGCGAAAAATCCGGATTCATCGGCATGCACGGCTTTGGCGCCTCTGCGCCAGCAGAAGAACTATATGAAAAATTCGGCATCACGGCAAAAGATACAGCCGATAAAGTCAAATCCTTGTTGAAGTAAACAGTGCGGGCCACAGCAATGACTATTGTAAAAACAGTTAGCGCAGTGGCCCTCATCGGCGTTGTCACTTTGGTAAGTTGCACTAGGGATGTGGCTGAAAATCGTGCGCGCGAACCAGTTTTTGCTGAAACTGACGATATTGATGCATTTGTAAAAAACGTCCTTGGCGGTCTGCAGCCCGCCTCGATTGAAAAAAGCCGCGAGTACTGCGGCTATGTCTATGAAACCGTCGGCGGAGGGCTTGCTACCACGCCCATTACACGGGGCGGCGAAGACTTCTGCGATTTGCCCGAACCCGACGAGACAACACTTGCGTCATTTCACACGCACGGCGGCTATTCCGACAGCTACGACAACGAAGTACCCTCTGTCGATGATGTCACAGGCGACTTTGAAGCAGGCATCGACGGTTATGTGGCCACACCCGGCGGGCGAGTTTGGTTGATCGACCATAAGGCCCAGATAATCCGCCAGTTATGCGCTGAGCCATGCATTACTTCGGATCCCGACAACGACCCCGAAGAAGCGGGGTTTGTGCCGCAGTCATTTACTCTGCCAGAATTACGCACATGGCTGGAGTAAGCGCTAGCGACTAAACAAATGCAGAAGCCAATCTATCGCAGCTTTTGTCCAGCGGTCATTCCTTGTCGGTGAAATTTCGGCGGCACGGGTCCGCCGGTAAGCTCAGATGCCACCCAAGCCATTGGCGGATCGATTCGACAGCAGCCAAAGTGTTTGCGGTAACAGCGCCAAAAAACCCCGTTTCGTTAACGCTAACGGCCTACGTTACCGTTAACATATTGAATAAGAATGGTTTTTTCTTCACACTCGGAGTGTGCATCCGTATACCGCAGTTAAGAATATTTGCGGCAAAGGATTGCATCAATGACCGTCACTATCGGGATCAACGGATTTGGCCGCATCGGACGCTGTACGCTGGCACATATCACGGAAGCCGCTCGCAATGATGTGCAGGTCGTCAAAATCAATGCGACCGGGTCTATTGAGGCAAACGCGCATTTGCTGAAATACGATAGTGTCCATGGCCGTTTTGGCAGCCCCATCAAAGTGAACGGCAATACGCTTGACCTGGGGCGTGGACCAATCGACGTGATGTCCACTTACGACCCTGAAGAGTTGAACTGGGATGGCGTTGATGTCGTGCTGGAATGCACAGGCAAGTTTAATGATGGGGACATGTCTGCAGTTCACCTGTCGCGGGGCGCAAAGAAAGTTCTGATTTCTGCCCCCGCCACAAACGTGGACCGCACCGTTGTTTACGGCGTTAACCACCGTGATTTGATCGCGACAGAGCGCATGGTATCGAACGGATCGTGCACCACCAACTGCCTTGCGCCGCTCGCCAAAGTGCTGAACGACGCGATCGGGATTGAGCGTGGGATCATGACCACGATCCATAGCTATACCGGTGACCAACCAACGCTGGACCGCCATCACAGCGACCTCTACCGCGCGCGTGCTGCTGCAATGGCGATGATTCCCACCTCAACTGGTGCAGCCAAGGCTTTGGGCGAGGTTTTACCGGAACTTGCAGGCAAACTCGATGGTACCGCGATGCGCGTTCCTACCCCGAACGTCAGCGCTGTTGATTTGACCTTCGAAGCTAGAAAATCCGTGACCGTCGCTGACGTGAACGCAATCATGGCAGAGGCCGCAAACGGCTACATGGGCATGGTGATGTCCTACGACGCAGAGGCGAAAGTCAGCATCGATTTCAATCACACCACCGAAAGCTGCATCTTTGCACCGGACCAAACCAAGGTCGTGTGCGGCAAAACCGTACGCGTTCTGGCATGGTACGACAACGAATGGGGTTTCTCGGCGCGTATGGCTGATGTGGCTGCGACGATGGGACGCTTGCACTAAGCAAGGGCTTTGCCATTTCCGGATCATCCCGCTACATCATCTGACTATGACAAATACCATTGCCATCTGGCTTGCATTGATTTTCGCCGCATTGCTTGCGGTCGATTATCTCCTGTATGACTGGGCAAACACGGTATTCCTGTTGCGTAAGCTCATCGCTTTGATCGAATGGCTCGCCGTTTGGCGTTAATGCCGATCAAAGGTTGACCTTTCCGCATAAATCGCAATGTTAGCGCCAACATTGCCCCTTGAGGAGATTATCATGGTCGTCAAAGTAGCTATCAATGGATTTGGCCGTATCGGCCGTAACGTATTGCGCGCCATCATCGAAAGCGGTCGCACCGATATCGAGGTCATTGCGATCAATGACCTCGGCCCTGTCGAAACAAACGCACACCTTTTGCGGTTCGACAGTGTTCATGGTCGCTTTCCCGCAACCGTAACAACAACCGAAACCACAATCGACGTGGGGCGTGGACCGATGCAGGTTACAGCAATCCGCAACCCCGCAGATCTGCCTTGGTCAAATGTGGACGTCGTGCTGGAATGCACGGGGATCTTCACATCCAAAGAAGCCTGTCAGGCCCACCTTGATAACGGCTCTAGCCGCGTGTTGATTTCGGCTCCGGGCAAGGACGCAGATAAAACAATCGTGTTTGGCGTGAACGACAATATGCTGACCGCAGACGATATCATTGTCTCAAACGCGTCTTGCACAACCAACTGCCTGTCCCCTGTTGCCAAAGTCCTGAACGACGCCATCGGTATCAACAAAGGCTTTATGACGACGATCCACAGCTATACCGGTGACCAGCCAACGCTGGATACAATGCACAAAGACCTTTACCGCGCACGTGCGGCAGCTTTGTCGATGATCCCTACGTCAACTGGTGCGGCCAAGGCTGTTGGACTGGTCTTGCCAGAACTCAACGGCAAACTTGACGGTGTCGCAATTCGCGTCCCGACGCCCAATGTCTCGGTCGTTGATCTGACGTTTGAAGCTTCACGCGCAACCACAGTGGAAGAGGTCAACGCAGCAATCATCGCAGCCGCTGACGGTCCGCTTAAGGGTATTTTGGGTTATACTGACCTGCCCCTTGTCAGCTCTGACTTTAACCATGATCCACATTCTTCGATCTTTCACTTGGACCAAACCAAAGTGCTTGACGGCAACATGGTGCGCATCTTGACTTGGTATGACAACGAATGGGGCTTCTCCAACCGGATGAGCGATACCGCCGTTGCGATGGGCAAACTGATCTAAGCCTTTCGACCAATCGGATTTGAAAAGCCGACCCTTTTGGGTCGGCTTTTTTATTGGGCAGTCTACGAACTTCGTCATGCATCGAACGCATACCTGGTAGCGCTAACTGTGCGTTGCGCTGCAGTGCAGCATACCTACATGGTAGAGTAAGACCAACAACAGCGATGACTTAAAAGGAGCACGCAAATGACCATATTCAATTCAGTTCGCACCGCCATCGAAAAGCGCGCAGCCTATAGCCGCCTCAAGCATGAACTGGCAACGATGCGACTAGAAACAGCCATTGACCTTGGTATGTTTCGCGAAGACGCTGGCAAGATCGCAAGCAAAACGATCTACGGATAACAAACGCCCAACGTACTTGGCTACCTGACCACGGATTGCGCGAGAAACGTGTCAATCCGGTCAGTGTATCCACTTTGGCCTGCAAGATTATTGTGGCTTGCGCCGTCAACCGCCTGAAACGTCACGTCTAGCCCCGTATCACGCATCAAACCCGCCAAACGCTGCCCATAAGTGATCGATATCAGCTGATCGGCGGTACCATGTTGGATCAATACGGGTGCAGACAAAGCTGGAACATCAGCGGCAGAGTTCCATTTCTGCACGCCTGGCATATTGCAGGCAGGCAGCCAAGACGCCTTTGTCATCAGCTCGCACATCCGGACATATGGCGCATCAAGCAAGATCGCCACTACTGGTCGCGACGCACCCACGTGGATCGCAAGCCCCGTGCCCATTGAATAGCCATGAACCGCGATCGGCCCGTCATGCCAAGACGCAAGCCAATCATAGGCAGCCAATGCATCCGCCTTCAATCCAATCTCGGAAGGATTGCCCGCGATCCCGCCACCGCCCGGATATTCCATCGCTGACACAGTGCGGCCCGCGGTCTGGTGGGCCTCAAGCGTGTCTGTGAAATAGGCCAGTGCGCCGCCATTGCCCATAAAGAACAGAACCGCAAGCGGGTCTTCTCCGGGTGCCGTAGACATCGCCACACCACGATCCGAGACGACTTCGTGCCGGAATTCATTGTTCTCGAAAACGTCCGCCCCAAAAGGATATAGAAACTTTGGATGGATCATCACCATCAT
>JBLHTS010000004.1:0-37065 GCA_047627695.1 Yoonia sp.
GGTATGCGATGATGTTAGACGTCCACGGTTTGGGCTATACGCGTGATGCTGATGGATTTCGCGCTATCGACTCGCCGATGCCTTTTCATGGCTGGGCGGTTGTTACGAAGCCTGATGCGCCGATCTGCGATCTGATTGCGCCGTTGATCAGGCAGCGCGGGTTTGGGGTGAAGGACGCCTCTGGCATATATGATTTGACTGATGTCGGCTTGGCAAAGATGTTTGAGGCGACATGGCTTTGGCATGTGCCTGATGCCGTAGCCGATGTTGCCGATTGGGAGCATATCGCGACGCCAGAAGCCTTGCTGCGATGGGAAGATGCGTGGCGCGGGACGCAGTTTTTGGATCAACGGCAGTTTCCAGACCAGATATTGAAGCGCAGTGATGTCCGCACTTGGGGGCGCCAAATAGATGGCGGTTTTGACGCTGGCGTCATTGCGAATGTGTCGGCTGACTGTGTTAGTGTGTCCAACTGTTTTGGCACCGATGCGCGTCCAGCGACCACCGCCCTTTGCGCGGCATTCGGGCATGGAAAGCCGCTTGTCGGCTATGAACGGGGTGATGATCTAACAGAGGCATTGGCAAACGGCTGGCAGGAAACTGGGCCTTTGGCTGTATGGGTCAAGACAGGGCTATGAACGCGTCTTTCAAAGATTTGGCGGCAATTACGTTGAAAGGCTGACATGATGGCCTAGTTATCAGACGAATAGCCAGAAAGAATATCCATGAGCAGTCTTGCGTTAATCGGTCGCAAAAAGCTTCCCGATGCTTTGCGCGTGCTGCTAGCGGAATACCCGCGCGATGGGTGGGAATTGGATCCTGGCTTTGACGGGTTGGTTAAGTTCTGGCTGGACCGCCATTTGATGTTCCGCCGCCTGATGGGCGAGATGGGAAGTGCAACAGAGGCGCTCTTGGACAAGAAGATTGCGCCAGAGCGTTACGCCGGATTGTTGTCCAAATATGGTGGCATTTTCGTAAATGGTCTGCACGAACACCACACCATTGAAGACACTTATTACTTTCCGAAACTGGCGACCAAAGACCGCCGGATCAAACGTGGCTTTGATATTCTGGACAAGGATCACCACGATCTAGACAGTCTCTTGTCGGATTTTGTCGGTGGTGCCAATGGCGTCATCCATAGCGGTGATAATGCGGCCAAGCTGCACGAAGGCGCAGGCAAATTCCAAAAAGAACTGCGCAAACTGGAACGCCTGCTAGATCGTCATTTGGTGGACGAAGAAGAATTGATTGTGCCAGTAATTTTGCGGTTCGGATCAGCCGGACTGGGCTGATTACTGAAGCCGGAATGAAGCGCTGTTGCCTGCACCTTGATCGACCGTAAAGCGGATACGGTCATCGCCGCGTGCTTCGACCAGCTGGCAATTATAGGCGATTGGATCGCCGCCCCATGACATTTCGCGGCAAAAAAAGCCGTCTTGCCAGGTCCAGTTGCCGACGATCTCCCATCCGATAGCAGAGCCCGCAATAGTGCCGCCTTCCATCACGTTCAGGCGCACACCGTAAAGAAGGTTCCGTAGTTCTTTTCCTTGGATCAGCGTTATGAACCTCTCTTTGTCCTTCACGGGTGCGTAGCCGTCCGCCAGTGCGGGCCCTGCTGTCATTGCGATGATCAAAGCTAGGGCAACGTATTTCATTGGGCACTCCGAATGGCATTAAGTGCAGTTGTTACGTTCTTTGAGCCGTATTGGTTCAGTTTTGATCGTTAAATCCCCAGAACATCCACCATATCATATTCACCGGGGGCTTTGTCTTGACCCCAAAGGGCGGCCTTAAGCGCGCCGCGTGCAAAAACCGCACGGTCGGTTGCGATATGGCGCAAGATGATACGCTCGCCTGCTGCAGCAAACATCACATCGTGTTCGCCAACGATATCGCCGCCTCGAATGGCACTAAACCCGATGTCGCCCTTTTTGCGCGCACCTGTGATGCCGTCGCGCCCGCTATCGCTGACGTCTGCGAGCGTTACGCCACGCCCTTCGGCGGCAGCTTCGCCTAGCATCAGCGCAGTGCCGGAGGGGGCGTCAATTTTTTGGTTGTGGTGTGCCTCGATCACTTCGATGTCGAAATCATCATCAAGTGCGGCGGCGACCTTTTTGGTCAGTTGCACCAAAAGGTTTACACCCAACGACATGTTGCCTGCACGCACGATCGGCGCATGACGGGCAGCGGCATTGACGGCTTTCAGGTCATCTTTGGACAGGCCGGTTGTGCCAATCACATGCACCGCGCGGGCCTGTGCCGCCAATCCGGCAAAACCGACCGTCGCCGCAGGGGCCGTGAAATCAATGACGGCTTGGGCCTTCGCGAAAACCGCGACTGCATCATCGGTGACCGTGACGCCAACGGGCTGACCACCCATCGCGGTGCCGATGTCTTGGCCGATCCAATTGTGACCCGCGCGTTCCAACACCCCCACAAGGTGGCATTTGTCAGACCCCAAGACCGTCTGGATCAACATTTGCCCCATCCGGCCGGATGCGCCGGTAATCACGATGCCTGGTGTGTCTGTCATTGGTCCGTTCCTTTGTGCTTGCCCCCGTCTTAGCGGGGGATCGCGCGTGACGCAAAGGCTTGCTTGGCAATGGGGCAATCTGCGATTACATGGGCGTTATGGCTAAGAACACAAACAGAGACGGCAAAGCCCCCACACAGCGGATGCTGCGCGTGGGCGAAATGATCCGTCGCACCCTTTCAGAAGTCCTGCAACGTGGCGATGTCCATGATGCAGAACTAGAGCGTATGTCGATCACCGTCGGCGAAGTGCGCATGACACCGGACCTGAGCATTGCAACAGCCTTTATTCTGCCTTTGGGCGGACAAGGCAAAGAAGAGGCGTTGTCTGCCTTGCGTCGTAATCGCTACGAGATCCGGCATTTGGTTGTCAAAGGCGGGTCGATGAAGTTCGCGCCTGAATTGCGGTTCGAAATTGACGGCACCTTTGACCAAATGGACGCCACCCGCGCCCTGTTGGCCGAACAGCACGTGCGTCAGGATATCGACGAATAATGCGTGGGCTTTTGGCCCTGTTGTTGTTCTGGGCGGTGCCCGCCGCTGCGGTAACCTGTGAAGGTGTCGCCTATGCGGACAATAGCTACACCATTTGCACGGTCGATGCCGCGTCAGAGAACCTGCGCTTGTTTTACAAAGACGCCGACGATGCTGTGATCGGCAGCTTCAACGGGATTGCCGCCCAGCCCGATGTAACCCAGCTTGATTTTGCGATGAACGCGGGGATGTATCATGATGATCGCCACCCTGTCGGCCATTACATCGAGGATGGTGTCGAGGTGATGCGCGTGATCCCGAATGCGGGGCCGGGCAATTTTGGCCTGCTGCCCAATGGGGTGTTTTGTATCAACGACAGCACGGCGCAAATCTACGAGACGTTGCGCTATTTGGACCAAGCCCCCGTTTGTCGTGATGCAACCCAATCAGGCCCGATGCTGGTCGTTGACGGGGCGCTTCACCCGCGGTTTTTGCCTAACAGCACATCACGGTTTATCCGCAACGGGGTCGGCACATCGGCGGATGGGCGTACTGCCGTATTTGCGATTTCAAACAACAGTGTGACGTTTCACGAATTTGGCAGTCTGTTTCGGGACTATCTGGATTTGCCCAATGCGCTTTATTTCGACGGCAAAGTCTCGCGGCTTTATTCCCGTGAATTGGGCCGTAGTGATTTTGGCTTTCGATTGGGGCCGATGGTCGCTGTGATTCAGTAAGCTAGATCAAGTTCCGAATGAAAAATCCAACAGGTCGATAATCTTTTGCAGGTTCGGGCTTTGGTGCAGGGCTTGGATTGCGTCAGGTGTAAACCAACCCGCGTCGCTGACGTCATCGGCGGCGTGCGGCACACCACTTTCATAGCGGCAAGCGACCACTGCCAGTAGGTAATGGAACTGGACCGCCCCAGCATCATCCCAAGTGATTGCATCAATGTTGGTCAGATAGGCCAGCGGCGTGCCAATTACACTGGTTTCCTCAGCCAATTCACGGGCTGCAGCGTCCAGTGCCGTCTCTCCCAACTCGACATGACCACCTGGAAAACCCCAAGTATTGGCGTTGGGTTCATTGCGGCGTTTGACCAGCAAGATCTGCCCTTGATGATGAACAACGGCAATAGCACCCAGCTTGGGACGGCTCATATATTGCGGACCTTTTCGGCGACGGCCGTGCCAAGGATCGCGTGATCTTCGGCCGAGAAATGTATCCCATCAATGGGGCTGGACTCGATTAACGCGCCCGCATCAAGGAATGCGATCCCCCAATGGGCGGCCAGTTCGGCCATCATTGGGCCGAAGGTGCTGGTTTTTTCCGCAGCCCCCATCAGCGTATCGCGGTAGGTGCCTTGCTCCAGCATCGGGGGCGGGGCGATCAGCAGGATATCAAAACCGCCATGCCGCGTCTGGTAAGGTTCCGAGCGTGCAATGGCGAGCAGGGAGGCCAGACCACCCACAATCTGCTCTGCGCTGCGGGCATGATGCGTTTGCGCGTCGTTCGTACCCAGCATGATCACTAGCAGATCAATCGGTCCTTGGCTTTCCAGCGCGATCCGCAGTCCCAGTTGCCCATCCATATGCACACCCATGATCGGGTCTGCCAGACAGGTGGTGCGCCCGGGCAGGCTTTGCTCTAGCACGGTCCAGTCGGGGCCAAGCGCGGATTGCATCACGCCGGGCCACCGCACATCCGCGCCGAAACGTCTGTTTTCGCCGCGCGCATGTGCAGGCGGGGTGCCGTAGGTGTTGCTGTCACCGAATGTCAGGACTGTTTTAATCATACGCACAAGCTATGTGTCGGTTGTGAATTGGTAAAGCACGATTGCCCCCTTGGCGCGGCGCGGCTTAGCGCACATATAAGAGCCAACACTAGTTGAAGGAGACGAACCATGCTCGAATTAGGCGGAACGCCAAAAGCCCCTAGCAACGACCTCATCAAAGACGCCACGGACGCGAGCTTTGTGGTCGATGTTATCGAAGCATCCCAAACCGTTCCTGTGATCGTTGATTTCTGGGCACCGTGGTGTGGACCATGCAAAACGCTTGGACCAGCAATCGAGGCGGCGGTTACCAAAGCCGGCGGCCGTGTGAAGCTGGTCAAAATCGATGTAGATGCAAACCCAGCCTACGCAGGCCAGTTGCAGGTCCAGTCGATCCCAACGGTTTATGCTTTCTTTGAAGGCAAGCCAGTTGACGGCTTCCAAGGTGCGCTGCCTCCGTCAGAGATCGACGCTTTCATCGAAAAAATCGCAGCACTTGCAGGTGAGCCGGAAGATGACGGTTTGACTGCCGCGATCGAGGCTGCAGAGCAAATGTTGCAGGAAGGTGCTGCGGCCGATGCCGCCGAAACATTCGCCGCGATATTGCAAGAAGATCCCGCCAATGCGCCCGCCTATGCAGGATTGGTCCGGTCATATCTGGCAATGGACGACGTTGATCAGGCAGAGGCCGTGTTGAACGGCGCACCGGCAGAAATTTCAACGGACCCGCTGCTTGAAGCCGTGCATGCGCAAATCATGCTGGCGCGTGAGGCACAGAACGCCGGTCCCGTCGATGAATTGCAGGCCGCAGTTGATGCCACCCCTGACGACCATCAGGCGCGGTTTGATCTGGCCATTGCTTTGCATGCTAACGGTAAAGTAGAAGAAGCGGTTGCAGAACTACTCGAGCTTTTCCGCCGTGATCGTGAATGGAATGATGCCGCTGCCAAGTCACAGCTTTTCAAGATTTTCGATGCCCGCGAAGCCAAAGACCCGATTGTTCTGAATGGCCGCCGGAAACTTTCATCTTTGATATTTGCCTGATGCGCCGTTCGGCCTATCTTGCATAACATGATTTCAAAGACTGACATGCCCGACACGATCCCTTTGTTCCCCCTGCCGGGCGCACTGCTTTTGCCGCGTTCGCGTTTACCTTTGCACCTGTTCGAGCCGCGCTATCTGGCCATGCTTGACGATGTCTTGAAAACATCGTCGCGCTTGATCGGGATGGTGCAGCCCTATGAGGCACCGAGCGGTGGCGGCAGCAAGCTGCATGCCATTGGCTGCTCTGGTAAGGTCACAGCCTTTTCCGAGACAGAAGACGGGCGCTATATGATCACCATGTCGGGCGCGTCACGGTTTCGGATCGTGGAAGAGGTTGAAGGTTTCACACCATACCGCCGCTGTAAGGTCAGTTGGCAGGGGTTTGAGAACGACCTTGGCCCCGTTGAAACGGACGACACCTTTGATCGTCCTGCGTTCATGGATGCATTGGGCCGGTTCCTGACCGAAGAAGGGCTTTCCACAGATTGGGAAAGTCTGGGCGAGGCAGAGGATGAATTGCTAATCAACTCCCTGTCGATGCTTTGCCCGTTCGCGCCAGAGGATAAGCAGGCCCTGCTAGAAGCTCCGTCCTTGACCACGCGCCGTGAAACGCTCATGACTTTAATAGAATATGCCCTGCGAGGCGGATCAAATGATGAGATCATGCAATGAGCGAGACACAGTTCGATCCAAAAATGCTCGAGGCGCTGGTGTGTCCGATGACCCAAGCCACGCTGGTCTATGATGCTGACAAGCAAGAACTGGTCAGCAAATCTGCGAATGTCGCTTTTCCGATCCGCAACGGAATTCCTGTTATGTTGATGGATGAAGCGCGTAAGCTGGACTAGCGCCCAACTTCTTTGAGTGGCAGACAGGCTTTGGATAGAAGGCAATGGAATGATCATTCGCAAAACTGTCTTTATCAAAGAAGTCATCACATCTGATGAAATGGGTAAGTCTTGTCCGGCGATCACGCGCGTTGCAGCAATGGCGATCGTGAAGAATCCGGTTTCGGGGATCGCTTTGGATGATCTGTCAGAACTATTCGAAATTGGCGCAAAACTTGGTCAAAGCCTGACACCTGAATTGGTTGGCATGCTGGCCGGGCCGCCTGTTTGCTATGGCAAGGCCGCGCTCGTTGGTGCGTCCGGGGTGATGGAACATGGCGCGGCTGTCCTGCATCCCAAACTTGGTAGACCCGTGCGCGAAGCTGTAGGCGGCGGCAAATCCCTGATGCCATCGAACCATAAAGTTGTCGGGCTTGGCACCTGCATCGACTTGCCGCTTGGCCATAAGGACGAAGCATGGTCTTTTGATCACATCGACACGATGACGCTATGCTTGCCTGACGCGCCACGTGCGGATGAAATCGTGCTTTGCATTGGTTTATCAGACGGCACGCGTGTCCATCCAAGGGTCGGGAAAGGCCCAAGTCCAGCCTAGCTAAGCGCCGGTGTTACCCACGCATCAACCGTGGCAAATCGCCGGACAGCCCTGCTGCCCTGCGCATAAAACCGCGCCGCAAGCTTGGTGTTGCGTTCACCACACCCATGCCCAGATCACGCGCTGCACGGATCAGCGGGTTGTCGTTGGAAAACAGTCTGTTGAACGTGTCGGTCGCTAGCGCAAGTGTAGCCGTGTCGAACCGCCGCCATTCTTGGTAGCGCGCCAAGGCTTGCGCACCGCCAATGTCTTCGCCGCGCGCGCGCGCAGTTTCCAGAACGTCTGCCAATGCTGCAACATCGCGCAAACCTGCGTTTAGCCCTTGCCCTGCGATCGGGTGCACGCCGTGGGCTGCATCGCCGATCAAGGCCATGCGATCCGCGATGAAGCTGTTGGCGAGTGTCAGCCCCAATGGATAGCTAAACCGCGCACCTGTCAGGCTGATTTGTCCTAGGAAGCTGCCAAATGCCGGACGCAAGGCTTCCATGAAGTCAGCGTCGTTCATTGCGATGAGTTCTGCTGCGCGAGCGTCAGTTTCGCTCCACACAATCGAGCTGCGGTTTTCGGTTAGTGGTAGTATTGCCAAAGGACCGGCGGGCATAAAGAACTGATGCGCAATGCCGCCGTGTGGCTTTTCATGTGCAACCGCGCAGACAACAGCCGTTTGGCCGTATCCCCAACCAGTGCGTTTGATCCCTGCGCGTGTCGCAGTACCGCCTTTGCGTCCGTCTGATCCGATCAAAAGGTAGCCATGGACCACCTTGCCTGACGCCAATGTCACCGTGACGCCGCTGGCGTCGGTGGATTGTGCAACGACTGTTTCTTCGGCCAGTTGCGTAATCCGGTCGTCCGCTGCCATTGCGTCCAGAAACGCACGGCGCAGGTGCCGGTCTTGGACCATATAACCCATCGGGCCTTCTTCGATCTCGGCATGGTCGAAATGCATCATCCAAGGGCTGGGTCCTTCGCCGATGCGCCCGTCGGTGACTTTGATTTCCAGCATCGGCTGGGCGTGATCCTTGATCGCATCCCAAACCCCAATCCCGCGCAAGAGCCGCATAGAGGCCAGCGCTAGCGCATAGCTGCGCCCGTCAAAATCAGGGTCTTTGCGGGTGTCTATGGCCAAGCTGTCGATGATGGTTACCCGAAAACCGGATTGCGCTGCGGCCAGCGCCAGAGCGGGTCCATTCAACCCGCCGCCTACGATGATCAAATCATTATCCATAAGCTTCAATATGGCCGCTCGTGTGGGATTGTCCATGCGCCGCTTGGCCGCTACCGTCTGCCCAACCAAAGGAGTATGGCATGCAAGATTGGCGATGGATGACAGCGGCGGATTTGGGTCGCGCGATTGGGGCAGGGGGCATTGATCCTGTGACCCTGACAGAGGTTTATCTGGACGCTATCGACACGCATGAACACCGCGACCGCATTTATGCGCGGGTCACCCATGACCGTGCGACTGCAGAGGCGAAAGCCGCATCGCAACGCGCAAAGTCTGGCATGCGTCGTGGCCCCTTGGATGGTGTTCCGATCTCTTGGAAGGATTTATTTGATACGGCGGGTATTGCGACTGAAGCAGGCACTGCGTTGATGGAAGGCCGTGTTCCTGATGCGGATGCAGCGGTTCTGAAGGCCGCGACTTCGGCGGGTTTGGTGTGTCTGGGCAAAACCCATATGTCCGAAATCGCATTTTCGGGGCTGGGTCTAAATCCGATCACAGCCACACCGCCTTGCGTGAATGATCCTGAGGCTGTGCCGGGCGGGTCATCATCGGGGGCAGCGACTTCGGTTGCGTTTGGCTTGGCAGCGGCTGGAATAGGGTCTGATACGGGCGGGTCTGTGCGCATCCCCTCAGCTTGGAATGATTTGGTTGGGTTGAAAACGACCCATGGGCGTCTGTCTTTGGAAGGCACTGTGCCGTTGTGTTTAACCTTTGACACCATTGGCCCGCTTTGCCGTTCAGTGGAGGACGCGAACCTGTTGCTGGCTGCACTGGAGGGCAGAAAACCTGCTGATCTAGAGGGAAGCAGCCTTGAAGGCGTCCGCTTGATGGTCCTTGACACCATTGCACCAGAGGGCGTCCGCGATGCGCCCCGTGCCGCTTTTGAAAGTGCTGTTGAGCGTTTGCAAGCTGCTGGTACCGTGGTCGAATACCATAGTTTTTCGTGGCTCAATGATGCCTTTGCGGTGGCGGGGAACCTCTACGCTGCCGATAGCTATGGCTGGTGGCGTGATCTGGTCGAAGCCAACCCTGAAAAGATGTTCCCGCAGATTTTGGAACGCGTACGCGGCGGAAAAACTGTAGGCGCCGCCGATTATTGCGCAGGCTGGAACACGTTGCGCGAAATTCGCAAGCATTATGCTGCCGCGACGGTGCAGTTTGACGCGGTGATCATGCCGACTGCCGCGATGCTGCCGCCAAACGCGAAGCGCCTGCTGACAGACGAAGATTACTACAAATCCGAGAACCTGCTAGCGCTGCGTAATACGCGGATCGCGAATTTACTGGATGTCTGTTCGATGACTCTGCCAACGGGTGTACCGTCTTGCGGGATCATGTTGAACGGGCAGAACGGGGCAGAGTCCGCGTTGCTGCGTTTGTGCGCGGCGGCAGAACGTGCATTGTCGTAAGTCTTTGTCCGACGACCTCATTCACTGACCCAAAAGCCACAAAAACCAACCCAATTCGTGTCTTGTTCTGGACAGAACACCTATTGGCGGGCTAGTTTGAAAAAAAGCGGGGCGAAATGATCCCGTAAATTGAGGCAGTTATGGTATTTCCTGAGCGGTTTTCGGACCTTCCGGCAGCGACGTGGCCACGCTTGCGTGCGCTTCTTGACGTGCCGACCCAAGGCACCGAGACGATCAACATGACAATTGGCGAACCGCGCCACGCATTTCCCGCTTTTGTGGGCGATATCATTGCGGACAATCTTGCCGGTTTTGGTAAGTATCCTGACAACTATGGTACTGCGCCGCTTTTGCATGCAATTGGCGGATTTCTGAGACGCCGTTACGATCTTGATGTCCCGGCTGAACAAATTCTGACACTCAATGGCACGCGCGAAGGTCTTTATAACGCCGCCATGGCGCTATGCCGGGAAGAAAAGAACGGCCAGCCCGTTATCCTGACACCGAACCCGTTTTATCAGGTCTATGCCGTCGCAGCCCTGTCTGTCCGGGCAGAGCCGATCTATGTGCCCGCGACCTTGGCTTCGGGCCATTTGCCGGATTTCCATGCAGTGTCTGCGGATATTTTGGACCGCACCGCGATTGCCTACATATGTTCACCCGCCAACCCTCAAGGGGCTGTGGCCGACACGGCCTATTGGTGCGATTTGATCACGCTGGCCGAAAAGCACGATTTCATCATTTTAGCCGATGAATGTTATTCCGAGATTTACCGCGACACGCCGCCCCCCGGTGCCTTGCAAGTCGCCAAAGAAATGGGTGCCGACCCAGAGCGTGTGGTGATCTTTCATTCCTTGTCCAAGCGATCAAACCTGCCGGGCTTGCGGTCCGGGTTTTGTGCAGGCGGTCCAAAATCCATCGCCCGTCTTCGCCTTTTGCGTGCCTTTGCAGGTGCGCCGCTGCCAGAACCTTTGCAGGCTGTTGCCGCCGCTGCTTGGGCGGATGAGGAGCATGTGCAGGAAAACCGCGCGCTTTATCAGCGCAAGTACTCGGTTGCCGACGATATTTTGGGCCACGTCGATGGCTATCAGTCCCCGCAGGCGGGGTTCTTTTTGTGGTTGCCCATTGCGCATGGCGAACAGGCAGCCGTGAAGCTTTGGCAAGAAACTGGTGTGCGGGTCCTGCCCGGCGCTTATCTGAGCCAAGTGGCAAACGGGAAAAACCCCGGTGAAAATTACATTCGGGTCGCCATGGTGGCCCCAACACAAGAAATGCAGCGCGGTCTAACCCTGATCCGCGACTGTTTGTATGGTTGAGGAAGAACAGTATGGCATCTTACCAATCTCGGCGGCGTGACCCGCTTTTGGACAGCGCAACACAGGCTGCGATCGAAAAACGCACCAAAGAGCTTTTGGGCCTAGCGTTGGCTTTTGCGGGTTTTTTCATTGCTGTGATGGTGGGCAGTTATGCGCCAACTGATCCTAGCTGGATTTCGGCCACTGATGCGCCAGTGCAAAACTGGTTGGGCCATTTTGGGGCCTCACTTGCCGCGCCATTGATGATGATTATCGGTCTTGGGATTTGGGTTGTTCCAATTGTACTGATGGCATGGGGTGCGCGCTTTGTGATGCACCACGGCCAAGAACGCGCGGTCGGGCGTCTGATCTTTGCTCCTGTAGCGATCATTTTGGCGTCGGTTCATGCGGCCACGTTGGCCCCCACCGCCGATTGGCCCGCGAATTTCGGCCTTGGTGGGCTTTTTGGCGATACCGTTTTGGGGGTTATCCTGACGATCGTGCCATTTGGACCGGTGTTTGGGGTTAAGCTGCTGTCGTTGCTGTCAGGTGTCGGATTGCTGGCGCTGATGGCCTTTGCTGTGGGCTTTACACGCCTCGAATTGAAGGTCGCTGGCCGTTTCGCCTTGCTGGGCACAGTGATGCTTTATGCGTTCGCCCTGCGGTTTGTTGGTAAGGGCGCTGCCTTGTCGGCCCAAGCCGCGCAAGGTGTGAACACCACCATTCAAGCCCGCCGTGCGCCGGTTTTCGAGACCCGCGCACCGCGCGTCGAAGCCCCGGAGCAAGATGACTCGTTCTCGGTTCCACCTATCAATGACAGTCGCATGCGCGGCGCTGCCGTCGTGCGTGCAAACGCTGCGACGCCAACGGCTGAACCACCGTTGACACCAAGATCACTGCCGCCAGCGCCGCCATTGCGCAGCGCCCCACTTGCTGCGCCGGTCCGCAAGATGCCGACACCGGAAACCCCGCAAAGCGGTGGGTTTCTAGCAGGTTTGCTTAAGCGGAACGATGTGATGCCAGAACCAGAGTTGGTGACCCGTGACCTGCCGGATATGGATATCCCGTTGGATGGCAACACCGACCGCGTAAGTGCGCGGATTGCGGATGCGATCAAAAACCGATCTGTCCCACCGTCACCAACAGGCGTGCGGATTGAACCGTTTTTGACCGCGGGTCGTGGCCCTAAGCCACTGGTATTTTCACCCTTGGAAGAAGACCTGTCCGCCGATGAAGAATTGATCGAAGTGCCCATTGATGCGCCCCGTATGGCCGCACCTCACCGGCCAATTCCCGAGAAATTCGTGCCAACTTCTCCAGTGGCGACCCCAGCGCCAACGCAGGAGCCACGCAGTGTCGTGCAGCATCCACCGAAACGCACAGCCCAGCCGTCCACCCAAGCCAAAGCAGAGGCCCAGCCTGCGCTGAAGTTCGACGAAAAATACGCAAGCTACGAACGCCCGCCATTGAGTCTTTTGACCAGTCCAATTGAAATTCAGCGCCATCACCTAAGCGACGAAGCGCTTGAGGAAAACGCCCGGATGTTGGAAAGCGTGCTGGATGATTACGGCGTCAAAGGCGACATCGTGTCGGTCCGTCCGGGCCCTGTTGTGACGATGTACGAGCTAGAGCCTGCACCGGGTTTAAAAGCATCCCGTGTGATTGGCCTTTCCGACGATATCGCGCGTTCAATGTCGGCGCTGTCTGCACGTGTTTCTACTGTGCCGGGTCGATCGGTCATTGGTATCGAATTGCCGAATGAAAACCGCGAAAAGGTGGTCTTGCGTGAAATCCTGTCGCACCGTGATTTCGGTGACGGCAATCAAAAGCTGCCGCTTGCCTTGGGCAAGGACATCGGCGGTGAGCCGATCATTGCGAACCTTGCCAAGATGCCTCACTTACTGATCGCGGGTACAACCGGTTCAGGTAAATCTGTGGCGATCAACACGATGATCCTGTCGCTGCTTTACAAGCTGACACCCGAAGAATGCCGGATGATTATGATCGATCCCAAGATGTTGGAATTGTCCGTTTATGACGGCATCCCGCACCTGCTATCCCCGGTTGTGACCGATCCTAAGAAGGCGGTTGTCGCCCTAAAATGGGTCGTGGGCGAGATGGAAGAACGGTACCGTAAAATGTCCAAAATGGGTGTGCGGAACATCGACGGCTTTAATGGTCGCGTTAAAGATGCGCTGGGCAGGAACGAGATGTTCAGCCGCACCGTACAGACGGGCTTTGACGATGAAACCGGCGATCCGATTTTTGAAACCGAAGAATTCCAACCGGAATTGCTGCCTTACATCGTCGTGATCGTGGACGAGATGGCTGACCTGATGATGGTCGCCGGCAAAGAGATCGAGGCGTGCATCCAGCGTCTGGCACAAATGGCGCGTGCCTCTGGTATCCACCTAATTATGGCCACGCAGCGTCCATCGGTAGATGTGATCACCGGGACGATCAAAGCGAATTTCCCGACGCGGATTTCGTTCCAAGTGACTTCGAAGATCGACAGCCGAACGATCTTGGGCGAAATGGGCGCAGAGCAACTTTTGGGCATGGGTGACATGCTTTATATGGCCGGTGGTTCCAAGATTATGCGTGTGCATGGCCCGTTTGTCAGCGACGAAGAGGTCGAAGAAATCGTCAACCATCTCAAGGGCTTTGGTCCACCAGAGTATATGTCTGGTGTCGTAGAAGGGCCTGCCGAGGGATCCGAGAGTAGTATTGATCTGGTACTTGGACTGGGTGACGGGTCTGACAGCGAAAACGCGCTTTATGATACGGCAGTGGCCATCGTGATTAAGGATCGCAAATGTTCGACGTCCTACATCCAGCGCAAACTGGCGATCGGTTATAACAAAGCCGCCAAGCTGGTTGAGCAGATGGAAGACGAAGGCGTCGTCAGTTCCGCGAACCATGTCGGCAAGCGCGAGATTCTGGTGCCTGAACGGCATTAGGCAGGTGTGACGACCATGACCGACCTCAGTCAACTTATCTATGTCTGCAACCCATTGGGTATGACGACGCGACCCTTGGTGCATCTTGCTTGATGCGCGTCGATGCAATAGCCGCGACGCCATAACTGGCGCGTTGGTGTGCCACCATGACATAAACTTTCAGCTGCTCAAAGGGCCTGCTGACAAAGTGAAGGCTGACCGTCCGAGAGACGGCCTAGTACGCGGCCGAAAGTCGACGTGCCGCAGATCATTTTCAAACCGTGGATTCGGGACCTGAAAAGGCATTCTTGGACGTGTTCAACAAGTCTTAGGCTTTTTGTGCGAGTGTCGTCGGAAATTATCAACTGACGGGTTCGGGCATGAAATTACGCATCGTAATGGTGGTAATCATTCTTCCACTTTTGGCATTGGCCGCCTTTTTTGCATCGCAAACGATCACGGTGGAACAGGGCCGTTTGGCTGTTGCGAAAAGTTCCACAGTACGTGCGAACGAACAGATCATACTCAACGACTTGATACATGAGTTGCAAAAAGAGCGGGGCAATTCGGCTGGGCTAATTGCGTCATCTGGCGGGAACTTCGCCGGTGATCTTGCGCAACAGTGGCAAGCGACCGACCGGTTCGTATCGCCATTGGCGCAGATCAATGTGATCGCATCAGAAAGATTGGCAGACTTTGGGCGGGCCGCTGCCGCGCTGGATGAACTTTCGGGATTTCGATCAGATGTGCAAAACCTACGAGTGAGCGTCCCCTATGTGGCTGGGTACTACACGCGCATTATCAATGATTTTATGCTTGCAGCCTACCCGTTGAGCTATGACAATGAAGGTGAGAAGCTTTCAGCCCTCCAAGCATCCCCTGCGCTTTTGGCTGTAGCAAAAGAACGTGCAGGGTTAGAGCAAGCGATGGGATCAACAGGGTTAAGCACTGGATTTTCGATGCCAGTTTACCAGACATTCCTGCAGCACGTCGGCGCGCAGCAGGCCTTGCTTAGCGAGACAGCGAAGAGATTGAATAGCACCAGTTTTAACGATGCGCTTTATGCATCGGCTGAATATGCGGCGCTGCAACGGGCCCGCGAGATGATTGTGCGCGGCACGGAGTCTGGCGACTACGGAACTTTGATGGGTGCCCAATGGATTCAAATCTCATCTTCGTGGATCGATATATTGCGCGACGCCGAAAATGAAAAACTTCTGAAATCAGCGCGCTTTCAGCATCAAACCAAATGCAAAGCGATGCAAAGTTACAGTACACGACGCTGTTCGGTGCATTGTCCATTCTTGCCATTGGAGGTTTCGCAATTGCTAGCTTTGAATGGATGATGCCATCGCATCAAGGCTTTGACAATTCTAGTCAATGGATTTGAAAAGGCGACTTCACGGGGTTTGTTCCAAGCATTAATCGCAAGGACGAGATCAGCCAAATGGCCAGAGCGATCTATCATTTCAAACAAGAGACACTTGCATTGCGGCGCGAGGCTTAGGAAATGAAAGCCTCGGATTAGGCAGATTTGAACGCAAAACGCGGCAAAGTGGTCGCGTTAGTCACAGAAGGCCTTGCAGCTTTGGCGCGGTCTGATCTGACCTGCCACTTCGGTCAGCATATCGAGGGTGGATATGATCAGATCAGGGAAGATTTCAACTCGGCGTCGTCGCGCCTGCGCGATGTCCTGCGAGCAATTGCGACCACGGTTGCAGATTTGGACCAGGCGGCATCAGGAATGAACGTTTTGGCCTTGGATCTTGCATCGCGAACAAATGAACAGGTGGAAACGATCCGCGCAACCGCTTCACGTGTGAATGATCTAACGTCTGAAGTCGAAATATTTGGGCAGGAAATTGTATCAGCTTCGTCGCTCGCCGGGAAAGCGCGTGAACAGGCGGCGTCTTCGGCTGCGGTCATGCGCGACGCGGTTGCAGCAATGGGCCGTATTCGGTCATCCTCTGAACAGATCGGGGCAATTATTTCGATGATCGAAGACATCTCTTTTCAAACAAATCCATTGGCTTTGAATGCCGGGGTGGAAGCCGCACGTGCCGGTTCGGCTGGCTTGGGGTTTGTTGTCGTTGCATCTAAAGTACTTGCCCTTGCACAGCGCGCAAGCCAAGCGGCCATAGACATCAAGTCACTTGTCGATGAAAGCGGCAACCACGTAAAAGCTGGTGGTGACCTCGTTGATCAAACCGGCGCGGCATTGGATGAAATCTCGGAAGGTATCATGTTGGTTGACGATGTTCTGGCGCGTATTGCCGTGGGTTCGCAATCGCAGATTTCTAGTCTACGTAGTCTTTCGACCGCGGTAAACGCGATCAACGAACTGGCAGGTCGCAATATTGCCATGGCAGATGACACAAAGTCATCATCGCAAGAAATCGCGTTGCGGTCACAGCAATTAGCGGGCTTGATCTGTGACTTTAAACTGGAACGCAAGGAATCAGAAGAGCCGCAATCATGGCAGGCTGCTTAGTTCAAGTTCAGGATCTCGTGGGGAATTGCCCTACGCCCGCCCACTTGATTATAACGTCGGAATGAAATACCCTCGCCTGCTTGCACAGACGGGGGTATTTATCTTCACGTTGGAAGGTTGCTTAAAGCATACCTTCACGCTGAAGCTTTTTACGTGCCAGCTTGCGCTGACGACGGATGGCTTCTGCTTTCTCACGCGCTTTACGCACGGACGGCTTTTCGAAATGTTGCTTGAGCTTCATTTCACGAAAAACGCCCTCACGCTGGAGCTTCTTTTTCAGAGCACGCAACGCCTGATCAACGTTGTTATCACGAACACTAACCTGCATGTGGTTTTCACCACCTCTCTAAGTTGGATTTGCAAAAATTGCAGGAAGTGGTCAGTTAGCAAAGGTAGACTAGTTTGTCGAGTCTATGCGGCATATGGAGAAACACATGTTAAACGCCCCAACAGACCCGATGCTGGATCAGCTTTTGGATGCCGCGTTGCCGCATGTTGCCTTTGATGGATGGTCGCCGACAGCCTTTGCTGCCGCTATCAAAGAGACGGGAGTTAACCCGATGCATGCTAAAACGCTTTGCCCGCGCGGTGCGATTGATTTGGCCGTTGCCTTTCACAAGCGCGGTGATACCGCGATGGTCACTGCCCTGAAGGAATCCGACCTGTCCACGATGCGCTTTCGCGACAAAGTCGCGCAAGCGGTGCGTCTGCGTATCCGCGCCGTTGATGATAAGGAGGCTGTGCGCCGCGGCACTGCCATGTTCGCCCTGCCGCACATGGCACCGGATGGCGCAAAACTAATTTGGGAAACTGCGGACGCAATCTGGAATGCACTTGGTGATACCTCCCGCGATATGAACTGGTATACAAAGCGCCTTACGCTGTCGGGCGTATACAGCTCGGTTGTGCTGTTCTGGCTAGGGGATGATAGCTTGGACATGCAGGCGACCGACGAATTCATCGACCGCAGAATTGAAAACGTGATGCAGCTTGAAAAATTCAAAGCGAAAGCCAAAGCAAACCCGATTTTCAAGCCTTTCGCAGAAACGTTTGGGCGCATGACCGCCTCTGTTAAAGCGCCATCAAAAGTGCCAAATGTTGATCTGCCAGGTATGTGGCGCGATCCAGATTAGGGGCTAGACCAATGCAGGCAATCGAGATTTCAAAACCCGGTGGGCCGGAGGTATTGACCCTCACCGACCGGCCCATGCCGGAACCAGCAAACGATCAGGTGATTATCAAGGTCGCATACGCCGGAGTGAACCGCCCGGACGCGCTGCAACGCGCGGGCCTCTATAACCCGCCCAAGGGTGCCAGCGATCTACCTGGGCTTGAGGCTTCGGGCGAGGTCGTCGCCTGCGGCGCTGGTGTGTCGTCGGTCAAATTTGGTGACCAAGTTTGCGCGTTGCTGCCCGGCGGTGGCTATGCGGAATATGTAGCCACACCTGCAGCCCACTGCTTGCCGGTTCCTGCGGGTTTGACCTTTAAGCAGGCCGCCTGTCTGCCAGAGACATTTTTCACGGTCTGGTCCAACGTCTTCATGCGCGGCGGGCTGCAAGCCGGGCAGCGGTTCTTAGTGCATGGCGGCAGTTCGGGGATCGGCACGACCGCGATCCAATTGGGAAAAGCGTTTGGTGCGCGCGTCTTTGCCACGGCCGGATCGGCCGAGAAATGCGCGGCCTGTGAGGGACTAGGTGCAGAGGCTGCCTTTAATTACCGTGAAGACGATTTTGTTGAAAAAATGCAAGCACTTGGCGGTGCTGACTTGATCCTCGATATGGTTGGCGGTCCGTATATCCAGCGCAACCTAAAGGCGCTGGCCGACGACGGAACCTTGGTGCAAATCGCATTTCTGCAAGGGCCAAAAGTAGACTTGAACCTTGTGCAGTTGATGACACGGCGCCTGACGATCACCGGATCGACCTTGCGCCCGCAATCTGATCTTGCCAAGGCGCGGATCGCAGATGCTTTGCGTGAGCAAGTGTGGCCGCTGATTTCTGCGGGTAAAATCGCTCCCGTTATGGATCAGGAATTTGCACTGACCGATGCCGCCACTGCCCATGCCCGCATGGAAAGCAGTGCGCATATTGGCAAGATCGTTTTAAAGGTTGCTTAGGTCCGCGCCTTTTCAAATGCGGCCCAAGCCTCAAGCAGTTTATCGAGATCAAAGTCCGGTTGGCGTGCTGGTCCAAGGATGATCTGTTCGCCTGCAAACATCTTTTCGATCGCCTCTTGCAGATGCGGGATCACTTCTGGCGGGATCACGACACCGCCATGACGGTCAGCGTGCACCAAGTCGCCTTGGTTAACGGTCATCCCCATCACATTCACAGGAGTGCCAAGTTCGCGCACATGCACGAAAGCATGGCTTGGTCCGATTGATCCTGCAACCACCGGAAAGCCTTCTGCCAGATCGCCCAAGTCGCGCATCACGCCATTGGTCAGTGCGCCGTTCAGTCCAAGTCCTTTGTGCACGTTTGTGTGGACTTCGCCCCACCAGGCGCTGACGCAATGGGGGTAATCGACGTCTTCCAGCACAGCGATTGCAGGACGCGGGCCGCCCGCCATATTGCGGAAATAATCTAGGCGGCGCGCGCGGATCACGTCTGGGGCCTCGGTTGGGGCTTCGCGGCCTGCGATTTTTGCCGTGCGGGCAAAGCCGACCATGGACTGCCCCGGGGCAGAGCAATGCATTGTCCCTTTGGTATAGGCGTCAAACCCGCGTTTGCCTTGGGCCACTTCGATGGCGTTGCAAACGGTCGGTGTGTCGACGCGCTGCAAGAGTGCGAGCAATGCGTCGGGGATCATTGGCTCAGCCATTTTGCCAAAGCCTCGTTTGTTGGGTCAGGTTGTTCGAGTGTGGGCAGGTGACCGGCGTTCTTAATCGCAGTCAATGTCGAATGCGGGATCAGGTCGTGCATATGCTCATGGCGGTGGAGGGGACAAAGGCGATCGCTCTCGCCGCACAGGATCAGCGTGGGGACCTTCACGGCGCGCAGTGTTTCTTGTTGGTCGGGGCGCGTCTGTAACGCGCGGGATTGGCGCTCAAAGACGTCCGGTCCCAGCGTTTCAGCCATCGCCATACATAGATCAAGGATTTGTCCCATGTTTGGCCCGTCTGCAAGGTAGTTTGGCTTCATCTCGTCGCGCATGACGGACCGGAGTTCACCCGCGCAGACTTTGGCGATCTGCGGTTCGCGGAATTGGGTGATCTTTTCAGTTTCGGCCTTGGGGTTGGTGTCGAGCAACGCGAGACGCGAAATGCGTTCGGGTGCTTGGCGAAACATCTCCATCGCGACGATGCCGCCCATCGACAGCCCAGCAAGTGCAAATGTCGGCGGGGCGGCGTTCAGGATGTCGATCGCAAGCGCCGCAATGGTGTCGTGGTCGCCCACGGGCGCCACCATCACGGCGCGTTCATGCGAGAATGCGTAAATTTGCGGACCAAAAAGCCGCGCGTCACACATCATGCCGGGAAGAAGGACAAGAGGATCTTTCATCGCTTGAACGGCTCCATCCCTGCGCGGGCCAACTCATCTGCTTTTTCGTTCTCTGGGTGACCAGCGTGGCCTTTGACCCATTCCCATGTGACGCGGTGGCGTGCGGTCGCTGTCTCTAATCTGCGCCAAAGGTCCTCGTTCTTGACGGGCTTTTTAGCGGCGGTTTTCCAACCGCGTGCTTTCCAGCCTTGAATCCATTTGGTGATGCCGTCTTTGACATAAACGCTATCGGTGATGATCGTGACCGCCGCGTCCCGCTCTAGCGTTTCGAGTGCTGAGATCGCCGCCAGTAATTCCATCCGGTTGTTTGTCGTGTCTGCCGCGCCGCCGCACAGTTCGCGGGTTTTGAGAACGGTGTCACCGTCGCGCGCGATCAAGAGCGCGCCCCAGCCGCCCGGACCCGGATTGCCCGAACAGGCCCCGTCTGTGTAGGCGATTAGTTCAGGCATTCTTGCGTCCCCGCATAATAACGAAAGGGTCGATAGTTCCGGCCATGCCGCGCTCTGCCCCTTCTTTGATATAGTTCACGGTGAAACCTGCGTCCTCTAGCAGCCCCTGCAATTCGGGAGCGCTGACAAAGGTATAAAGCCGGTTGAGTGCATCGCGCATCACACCATCGCCGGTTTTCATCCCAATGTGGATTATGCCGTCTGGTTTTGTCGCAGTGCCAAGGGCCGCGAAGTATCTTGGCAAGTCCGCGCGGGCAGCGTGCAACAGACTGAAGTTAGCCCAGACGCCGTCATAAACCGCAGTGCCGCTGATGTCGTCAAAGGTCCCAAGGCGCACTGGCAAGTCATAGCGTTCGCGGGCCAGCGCGATCATCCCCGTTGAGGCGTCCATCGGGTCGGGGTCCATCCCTGCGTCGCGCATCTGTGCTGACGCGGTTCCCGGCCCGCAGCCAAGGTCCAGTATACGCGCGCCTTTCGGCATCAGATTCAGAAAGGCTTTGAGAGTTTTGTCAGGTCCGTCGGATGTGAAATTCTCGGCATAGTCTGCGGCTTTGCTATTGTAGGTTGCAATGGTTTTAGCGTCAGTCATCAAAAGACCAACGGCAGCATAGACAAAATCACGATCGTTGTGAGCAATCCGCGCAGGTGCATCCACCAAGGTGGTGCCAACCTCAGCCGCCAGAAATGCCAATCAAGCAGTAGTAATCCCAAGAACCCGACGATCAAATTCACCGCGGCGGTGGTGGGTCCGCCACCTGTCATGACGAACGCCCAAAGTGCCGGAATGACCGACAGTATATAGCTGGCAGTCGCCAATTGGCCGGCTGCTTTGGTTGCAAATCCCCAGAGTACGCCGGACATGAAAGACAGGATAATTACCCCGTAAAACAGCTGCACGTAAGGTCCGATAAACCGTCCGCCCAAGTTGGACTGCCCCCAAAGCGCGATGGAAGGCACAGTCACCGTCAAAGCGCCCCAAAGGAATGGCATCAGCCCCGCAAGGCCAAGGATCAGCGCGGATCGTGGGATCTGGTTCATGCTTTTTCAAACGCCAAGCGCAGACCGAGCGCCGTGAATATGCCCGCGAAGGATCTGTTCAGCCATGTCATGACGGTTTTGCTTTGCAGCAGCCATGTCCGCGCGAAGGCGGCGAAGACACCGTAAAGGACGAAAATAACGAGTGTCAGCGCCATAAAGATGCCGCCCATAAGGATCATCTCGTTGGTGGCGGTCGCTGGATTGCCGCTTAGGAAGGGCGGCAGCAAGGCCAGAAAAAAGATTGAAAGCTTCGGGTTCAGAATGTTGATCAATGCGCCACGCCGCGCGATTTTGAAGGCTGGCTGTGGTTTGGCATCGGGGCTGATGGATAATGCCCCATCGGTTTTAAGCGCCTGCCATGCGAGATTCAAAAGGTACGCAACGCCCGCGAATTTCACCACTTGGAACAGCATGGCGCTGGTATGTAGCAAGGCCGCCAATCCAAGCGTTGCTGCCGCCAAGTGCGGCACAATCCCGATGGTGCATCCCACTGCCGCTGCAATCGCTGCACGTCGCCCTTGGCCAAGCCCAAGCGCTAGTGTGTAAATCACGCCTGTCCCTAGGGCAGCGCAGACAACAATCGCGGTGATCAGGAATTGCAGACTAATCACAACGCTGGTTCTCTCAACACGCGTGGCACTTTGAATTCCACGTTTTCTTCAGCGGTTACGACCATTTCGACGGTAGTGTCATAGCGGTCTTTAAAGGCGTCGATCACTTCAGCAATCAGCACCTCTGGCGCAGACGCCCCTGCGGTGATCCCCATCGATGTAATCCCCTCAAGCGCACGCCAGTCAATATCGGTCGCCCGTTGCACTAGCTGGGCATAGTTGCAGCCTGCGCGCGCGCCAACCTCGACCAACCGTTTGGAGTTGGACGAATTGGGCGCACCCACGACCAGCATCGCGTCGCATTTGGGGGCCATCGCTTTGACGGCCTCTTGGCGGTTGGTTGTGGCGTAGCAAATGTCTTCTTTGTGGGGGCCAACGATCCGCGGGAAGCGATCAAAAAGGGCGGTCACGATATCGGCGGTGTCATCGACCGATAGGGTCGTTTGGGTGACGAATGCTAATTTAGTTGGATCGCGCACATCCACTGTGCCGACGTCAGTAACCGTTTCAACCAACAGAATCTCGCCCTCGGGCAGTTGACCCATCGTGCCGACGGTTTCGGGATGACCCTCGTGGCCGATCATAATCATCTGTAGGCCGTTGTCAGAATGGCGCTGGGCTTCGATGTGGACTTTGCTGACCAGTGGGCAGGTGGCGTCAACGTAGATCATCTTGCGCTTGGCGGCGGCGGCAGGGACCGCTTTGGGCACGCCGTGGGCTGAAAAGATCACAGGGCGATCATCCGGGCATTCGTCAAGTTCTTCAACAAAGACAGCGCCTTGGTCGCGTAACGCATCAACCACGAATTTATTATGGACGATTTCGTGGCGTACATAGACGGGCGCGCCCCATTTTTCCAACGCCAATTCGACGATCTTGATGGCGCGGTCGACGCCAGCACAAAACCCGCGCGGCGCGGCAAGATAAAGGGTGAGGGGTGGTTTTGTCATGTCATGCTCCGGATTCGGTCCCAGAAGTAAGCAATTGACGAGGGCAGGTCCAGCATCAGATGGGCTGCTTGGACGAGGTACATCGCTGCACCTCGTTTGCGCAAGATCGTTATGCGTCTACTGGAGCAATCTCTGGCGTCTCTTCTGACCGTGGTTCGCGGGTCGGTCTTCCAACGACGTCGCGCAATTCGTCCAGTTCGATAAAGTTGTCGGCCTGACGGCGCAATTCATCCGCGATCATTGGCGGCTGGCTGCGAATCGTTGAGACGACAGAGACACGCACGCCGCTGCGTTGCAGTGATTCGACCAACGGGCGGAAATCGCCGTCGCCTGAAAAGATCACCGCGTGGTCGATATGCGGGGCAAGTTCCATTGCATTGACCGCCAGTTCGATGTCCATATTCCCTTTCACCTTCCGCCGTCCCATGCTGTCGGTGTATTCCTTGGCTGGCTTTGTCACCATCGAGAAGCCATTGTAATTCAGCCAATCCACGAGTGGCCGGATCGGCGAATATTCGTCATTCTCTAGCAAGGCTGTGTAATAGAATGCCCGCAATAATTTGCCACGACGCATAAATTCCTGCCGCAGTAATTTGTAATCGATGTCAAACCCCAGTGACTTTGCAGCCGCGTAGAGATTAGATCCATCGATAAAGAGCGCCAAGCGCTCGTCCCGATAAAACATAAATAGTCCTTCCAAAACTACCTTACGCATGCATTCGTGTCCCGAGGGTGCTAATTTCTGCGCAATAACTTGAACAGTTTAATGTAAAGCCGAATCGAGGCAAGTGCCGTAGGATACCCAAATGAGCCGAAACACGCTTATCGCCCTTGGTAGCAATGAACTTTCTGTTTGGGGTGACGCTAGGGAGACTGTCCAAAAGGCGATAGATTGCATTGCAGAAATCGTGTCTTCAACGCCTGATTGCAGTCCTTTGTACGCGACACCGGCCTTTCCGGCAGGGTCGGGGCCTGCCTTTGTGAACGCGGTTATGGCGATTGAAACGGACCTGAACCCACTGGACCTGCTTGCTACACTTCACCAGATCGAGGCAGAGGCCGGGCGGATCCGTGAAACCCGTTGGGGGCAACGCACGCTGGATTTGGACCTGATCGCTATGGGGGACAGCGTATTTCCTGACGTCGCCGGATACATGCACTGGCACGATCTACCCCTCGCGGCGCAGATGTCACACGCACCGGCACAGCTGATTTTACCGCATCCTCGCATGCAAGATCGGGCATTCGTGATGGTGCCTTTGTGCGATGTTGCACCGCGTTGGGTGCATCCGGTGACGGGTTTGACCGCCCGCGAAATCTTCGCCGCTTTGCCCGCACACGACCGCGCGGCAGTCGTTCCAATTGGCCTATAAAGCAGTCTTTCGATTTCTGCGGTTTGTCCTCTTTGAGGCCCTTGTCAAATCTGCACGAAGCCACTAAATAGGCCACTTCCTAAGTCCCTCTTGATTGACTGGAGTACGCTCATGGCCCGCGTCACCGTAGAAGATTGCGTCGATAAAGTTCCTAACCGGTTCGAACTGGTGATGCTTGCCGCACACCGTGCGCGTGAAATATCCGCAGGCGGGGCGATCACAGTGCCCCGCGACAACGACAAGAACCCTGTCGTGTCGTTGCGTGAAATCGCTGATGAAACACAGCTTGCCGATGATCTGCGCGAGCGTATGATCGAAGCGAACCAGACTCAGATCGAAGTTGACGAGCCAGAAGAGGACAGCATGTCCCTGCTGATGGGCGCCGAGCCTGACAAGCCTGCCGACGACGATATGTCTGAAGAGAAATTGCTGCGCGCGCTGATGGAAGCGCAAGGGCAGCGCTAAGGGCGGTTTACCGGCCTTGAACGGATAGGCGCAGGACCAGATGACGACTGCAGACGATCTCATCGCACTGGTCCGCACCTACAACCCCAATTCAAATCCGTCGCTGTTGCGCGACGCCTACGTCTTTGGTGCTGAAATGCACGAAGGCCAGTTTCGCCATTCCGGCGAGCCCTACTTTACCCACCCCATCGCAGTCGCCTGTATTTTGGCAGAACAACAGATGGACGACGCCACAATCGTGACGGCTTTGCTGCATGACACGATCGAGGATACCAAGGCTTCGTTTTCGGAGGTTGAACAGCGGTTCAGCCGCGAGATCGCCGATCTGGTTGATGGCGTCACAAAGCTTACGAATTTGCAGCTGAACTCGACCCAGACCAAGCAGGCCGAGAATTTCCGCAAGCTGTTCATGGCCACGTCGCGTGATTTGCGGGTAACGCTGGTCAAGCTCGCGGACCGTTTGCATAACATGCGAACGATCAAGTCAATGCGCCCCGACAAGCAGGTCCAAAAGGCGCGCGAAACCATGGACATCTTTGCACCGCTGGCGGGCCGCATGGGCATGCAGTGGATGCGCGAAGAGCTTGAGGATTTGTCGTTCCGCGTTCTCAACCCTGAGGGTCGCAATTCGATCATCCGGCGCTTTATCACGTTGCAGCGTGAAACTGGCGATGTGCTTCAGAAAATCACCGCCGACATGCGTGTCGAGATGGAAAAGGCCAACATCACCGCCGATGTGAGCGGCCGCGCCAAGAAACCCTATTCCATCTGGCGCAAGATGCAGGAAAAGGAACAAGGCTTTAGCCGGCTGTCCGACATCTACGGATTTCGCGTTATTGTCGCCACCGAGGCAGATTGCTACCGCGCTTTGGGCGAAATCCATCAACGTTGGCGTGCGGTCCCAGGACGCTTCAAGGATTACATTAGCCAGCCAAAAACCAACGGTTACCGTTCAATTCACACCACAGTATCGGGTCGTGATGGCAAGCAGGTCGAGGTCCAAATCCGTACCCGTGAAATGCACGAAGTTGCTGAAACCGGTGTGGCAGCCCATTGGTCCTACAAGAATGGCGAGCGTGTAGAGAACCGCTTTGCCGTGGATCCTGTACGTTGGATTGCGTCATTGACCGAGCGGCTGGACGAAGACCAAGATCAAGACCACGACGAATTCCTCGAAGCGGTCAAGTTAGAGATGTATCATGACCAGGTGTTCTGTTTCACGCCCAAAGGTGACGTGATCAAACTGCCGCGCGGAGCGACGCCGATTGACTTCGCATTTGCGATCCACACACGCATCGGATCGGCTTGTGTGGGGGCAAAAGTTGATGGATTGCGGGTGCCGCTTTGGACCCGCCTCAAGAATGGTCAATCGGTTGAAGTCATCACTGCAGAGGGCCAAAAACCCCAAGCGACTTGGACCGATATTGCGGTCACTGGCCGCGCAAAAACTGCGATTCGGCGGTCCTTGCGCGAAGAAGATCGGGATAGATTTGTCCGATTGGGACGCGAACTCGCGCGTGTTGCCTTTGAAAACCTTGGCAAGCGGGCGACCGATAAGGCGTTGCGCACAGCTGCCAAAGCGCTCGCCATCGACAGCGTCGACGAGTTGCTGGCGCAATTGGGCAGTGCCGAAATCACCGGGCGCAGCGTCGTAACAGCGATTTATCCAGAGCTTGAAAGCCAGCATGGCGACGAGATTGAGCAAGCTCGCGCCGTTGTCGGTCTGTCCCCCGATCAAGTGCAGCATCGCGGCGCATGCTGCCAACCTGTCCCCGGCGAACGTATCTTGGGCATTGCATTCAGAGGTCAGGGCGTTGTCGTCCATGCAATTGATTGCGAAGCCTTGGCCGACTACGAAGAACAGCCAGAGCGCTGGATCGACCTGCATTGGCAAGAAGGCAATCACAGTGCAGTGAATACCGTCACTTTTGACGTTACGATTGCAAATGCTTCTGGTGTCCTGGGACGAATTTGCACATTGATTGGCGAACAGAACGCCAATATTTCTGACCTCAGGTTCATTGACCGCAAGCCTGATTATTTTAGGTTGTTGATAGATGTCGATTTGCGCGACGCGGAACATTTGCATCGCGTGCGAACAGCGCTTGAGGCTGAAAGCAACGTGTCGTCGATCGTACGGCAAAAAGATCCGGGACTTGCTGTTCTGGGGGCGGGCACATCCCGCAGGGAAGGATGACAACCGTTGGTATTCAAGCGCAGGGATAGAAGGGCGATCGGACGGATCGTTCTCGACTTTTTCTATCCGCGTGGTGGTTGGACGCGTGCATTCAACTACGTCAAGCACCGTGTTCGCCGCCTACCCGATACACCAGAAAAGATAAGCCGTGGCATTTGGGCCGGTGTGTTCATCTGCTTTACTCCGCTTTTCGGATTGCACTTTGTCTTCAGCGCCATCATTGCGCGGCTTTTGCGCGGCAATATCTTTGCGGCCATTATGGCGACGTTTTTCGGAAACCCTGTGACATTCCCCCCAATTGGGTGGGTCTCTATTACGCTTGGGTCTTGGATGCTTGATCTGCCGCAGGCCAAAGTAGTGGGCTTGGGTGAAAAATTTGCTGATGCCAGCTATGACGTCTGGCACAACCTCTTTGCAATTTTCACCTCAGAGCGAATCAACTGGCGCGGGATGCAGGTGTTCTATGACGATGTGTTCTTTCCATATCTTATCGGGGGCCTACTTCCTGGGCTGATCACAGCGACGATTTCTTATTACCTCGCCGTGCCTTTGATCCGCGCCTACCAAATGCGTCGCAAAAAGGTGCTGCGCGCCAAGCTTGACCAGTTGAAAAAAAAGACGTCCCCTGCGGACAACAACCACCTGTGATCGTACGGGTGACGTGATGAAAAGGGAAAACACATGACCAGCAAACTGCGCCTTGGTGTGAATATTGACCATGTGGCCACCGTGCGGAATGCCCGTGGCGGTGCTTTGCCTGATCCGGTGCGTGCCGCAGTTATCGCGGAAGAAGCGGGTGCTGACGGGATCACGGCGCACCTGCGCGAAGACCGCCGGCATATCGCTGCCGAGGATATTGAAGGGTTGATGGCAGCGCTCAATGGGCCGCTAAACTTTGAGATGGCCGCAACGCCGGAAATGCAGGCAATTGCGCTGCGCCACAAACCGCACGCCGTTTGCATTGTGCCTGAAAAACGCGAAGAGCGCACGACCGAGGGTGGTTTGGAAGTAGCCCGCGAAGAAAATGCGCTGGCGCATTTCATCGCCCCATTGCGCGAGGCAGGTAGCCGCGTGTCGATTTTTATCGCTGCCGACCAACGCCAGATCGAAGCAGCCAACCGCATCGGCGCGCAGGTTATTGAGTTACACACAGGCGCCTATTGCGACGCCCATGCCGAAGGGCGCTTTGACATCCGTGATGCCGAGTTGCGCAAATTGGCCGATATGGCCGCCTTTGCCCATGATTTGGGGCTAGAGGTACACGCAGGCCACGGCCTGACCTATGACTGCGTGCCCCCAATCGCGGCCCTGCCGCAAGTGATCGAGTTGAATATCGGCCATTTCATCATCGGCGAGGCGATCTTTCGCGGCCTTGGTCCGGCAATTACCGAAATGCGTCGCGTCATGGATGCGGCCCGCAATTCATGATTCTAGGCATAGGCACTGATCTTGCAAATATCGAACGTATCGCAGGCACGCTTGATCGTTTCGGCGACCGCTTTCGCAATCGGGTCTTTACTGAAGTCGAGCAACAAAAAGCAGAGCGCCGTGCGGACGTTGCAGGGACGTATGCCAAACGCTGGGCCGCGAAAGAGGCGTGCTCGAAAGCGCTGGGCACGGGTCTGCGCATGGGCATTTCGTGGAAAGACATGGCCGTGACCAATTTGCGCAGCGGCCAGCCTGTCATGTCCGTCACCGGTTGGGCAAAAACACGGCTGGACGAGATGACCCCTAAGGGCCACGAGGCGATCATTCACGTGACTTTGACCGACGATCACCCTTGGGCACAGGCCTTTGTGGTCATAGAGGCCTGCCCCATCGCTTGACAGGGCAGGCACACACGCGCATGTAGCCTCGAACTGCACGAAGGAATGGAAAATGGCTGAAAACACTGGGTTCATCGCATGGCTTACTGAGACACTGAAAACAGTGTTCTGGGCGCTGCTCATTGCCGGCATTTTTCGGACCTTGTTCTTTCAGCCTTTTTGGATCCCGTCGGGGTCAATGAAAGACACGCTTCTGATTGGTGATTTTTTGTTCGTCAACAAAATGGCCTACGGTTATTCCTATGCGTCTTGCCCATCGATCCGGATCCCACAGGTAGGAATTGATCTTGGCGCTGACGATTTTTGTGGATTTGCCGAAGACAGCGACAAGCGCCTGTTTGGCTCTGACCCTGAGCGGGGCGATATTGTCGTGTTCCGCCACCCGGTTGATGGCCGTGACTTTATCAAACGCCTGATCGGCCTACCCGGCGACCGTATCCAGATGGTCGATAGCCTTCTTTATATCAATGACGTGCCCGTGCACGTCGAAGCAACGGGTACCTTCAGCGAAGTCATGGAACCACAAGGACCGCTGGCCATCCGTCCACAGTGTGAAAACGGTGCTGTCGGCTTTGGCGCGGAATGCACCAAATCACGGTTCACCGAAACGCTGCCCAATGGTGTAAGCCACTCGATCTTGAACATCGGCCCGCGCCGATCGGACAATACCGGTGTCTTTACCGTGCCAGCAGGCCAATTCTTTTTCATGGGCGATAACCGCGATAATTCCACTGATAGCCGCTTTTCCCAAGCCGAACGAGGCGTCGGATTTGTCGAGCGTAAGGATATCGTTGGTCGCGCTGACCGCGTGGTGTTCTCATCCGCCGGCACTTCGATGTTCGCTTTCTGGACGTGGCGGTCAGATCGTTTCTTTAAGGCACTCGATTGAAACTCTCAGCGGAACTCGCGGCCTTTTCAGGCAGGCTGGGATATGATTTCACTAAGCCCGAGACCTTGATACGGGCCGTCACACATTCTTCGATGATGAGCCCGCATCGCGACGATAATCAACGGCTGGAATTTCTGGGCGACCGTGTGCTGGGTCTTGTGATGGCCGAAGCGCTGCTTAAGGCTGACACGAACGCCCCCGAAGGATTGCTTGCGCCGCGCTATAACGCACTGGTCCGCCGCGAGACCTGCGCCGATGTCGCACGCGGCATTGATCTGGGTGCGGTCCTGAAACTGGGCCGATCCGAGATGAAATCAGGCGGACGGCGCAAAGAAGCGTTGCTGGCAGATGCGATGGAAGCCGTGATTGCAGCGATTTACCAAGATGGCGGGTTTGATGCGGCACGTGCTGCGATCTTGCGACTTTGGGGCGTGCGGATTAACAATGTGGCCGACGATGCACGTGATGCGAAGACAGCGCTGCAAGAGTGGGCGCAAGCCCGCGGTGAAGTCCCACCGGAATACGTTGAAATTGACCGCAGCGGCCCGGATCATCAGCCGATCTTCACCATTGAAGTCCGGCTTGCTTCCGGGCCCAGTGAAAAAGCCACCGCCGGTTCCAAACGCCATGCAGAACAAGCCGCCGCTACAGCCCTCTTAAAGAAAGTCGACACATGACTGATGTAAAGACCAAAGCGGGCTTTGTGGCCCTGATCGGCGAACCTAACGCGGGTAAATCGACGCTGCTGAACCAGATGGTTGGGGCGAAAGTGTCCATCGTCACCCATAAGGTGCAGACAACGCGCGCACGCATTCGCGGTGTCGCAATGGCCGAAAACGCGCAGCTTATTTTCATCGACACGCCCGGCCTGTTCAAACCACGCCGCCGCTTGGACCGCGCGATGGTCGCCGCAGCTTGGGGCGGGGCCGCTGATGCGGATGTCGTCGTTTTGATGATCGAAGCCCATCGCGGCATGTCCGAAGGCGTCAAAGCCATTTTGGAAACACTGACACAGCGGGCAGGCAAGTCACCCGTCGCTTTGGCGATAAACAAGATCGACAAGGTTAAATCCGAAACCCTGCTGGCGTTGACTAAAGAGATGAACGAAGCTTACCCGTTCGCCGAAACCTTCATGATCTCGGCTGAACGCGGTCATGGCTGTGATACCCTGCGCGACTGGTTGGTCACACAAATGCCCGAAGGCCCGTATCTGTACCCCGAAGACCAGATCGCCGACCTGCCTATGCGCATGATCGCCGCAGAAATGACGCGCGAAAAGCTGACCCTGCGACTACACCAAGAATTACCATATGAGCTGACCGTCGAGACCGAGAATTGGGAAGAACGCCCCGATGGATCGGCACGCATCGACCAGTTGATCTATGTGGCCCGCGATGGCCACAAAGGCATCGTGCTGGGCAAAGGCGGCGAGACTGTTAAGTCTGTCAGCAAAGCGTCACGGCTGGAATTGGAAGAATTCCTTGGGCGCCGTGTCCATCTTTTTCTCCAGGTGAAGGTGCGGCCAAACTGGTTGGAAGAATCCGAACGCTACACTGAAATGGGTCTCGATTTCAAAGACGGCAACGTCTAAGCCACGATGAGACTGACCGCTGATATCTGGGTCGCGGCCTATCTGACCCGCCTGCGTTTGATCGAAATACCCGCGTTTATCGTCAAGCGCGGCGATAACACGGCGGGCGCTGTTTTGGTAAAGATGAATACATTGGATGGCATGGCGTGTTGCTACCAACGCAGTTTTGATCTGATGACGGGTGATCGCAAGTGGATGGTCTTGGTCGAAGGCAACGAACCAACCGTCGATACCTCTGTCACCAAACAATGCAGTTTCGATCCAGACCTTTGGGTGATTGAAGTCGAAGACCGCCAAGGTAGGCATCTGCTGGATGAACCGGGATTAGAATAATTCTTGCCTCCGGCGGGAGTTTGAAGGGCAAGATGTTGAATGCCACCTTGCCCCATAAGAGATGAGTGTTTGCTCATCACCTTGCACGATCTTCCGCTCTCCAGCCTTGGACCACAAAATCTTTATCCACTACGTTGGTTAAGGAACCCTTATCATCTTGCCCTTCAAACTCCCGCCGGAGGCATCCACGCCATCGATATACGCTGCCTCTTGTAACTGGGGGGTGTCCGGTCTGTTATGCATCCATGAGCAGGACAATTCCACATGATTGAATGGCAGGACGAAGCCGCATTGCTGGCCGCGCGCCCCTTCGGCGAAACGTCAGTCATCATCGAGGTATTCAGCGAAGCGCATGGTCGCCACGCCGGTGTTGTGCGTGGGGGGACCAGCCGCAAAGTTGCGCCATCGTTGCAGCCAGGCGCACAGCTTTCGGTTACTTGGAAGGCGCGGTTGGATAGCCATCTGGGTAGCTTTACTGTTGAACCAATCCGCAGTCGTGCCGCGGCTGCGATGGGCGACAGGCTGGCACTTGCGGGGTTGAATGCGGTCTGTGGCCTGTTGGTGATGGTTCTACCCGAACGCGAGGCGCACCCCCCGCTTTATGATCGCACAATCGCATTGCTGGATCTTTTGGGGCAGTCCGACGTGTGGCCGCTGGCGTATTTGCGCTGGGAGCAGGCATTGCTTGAGGAAATGGGGTTTGGCTTAGATTTGTCAGCCTGTGCTGTGCGTGGTGTGAACGAGGATCTGATCTATGTGTCGCCAAAGTCAGGCCGCGCGGTCAGCCGTGAAGGTGCGGGCGAGTGGGCAGACCGCATGTTGCCATTGCCGCCTGTTTTGGCCGGGAAAGGTGACGCCACCCCCGCCGAGATTGAGTGCGCTTTGGGAACAACCGGGTTCTTCATCGAGAACAAGCTGATCAAGGGACTGAGCGATCGCCCATTGCCCCCTGCAAGGGCGCGTCTGGTAGAGGTGATCGCGCTTGGTCCGGTCAGCTAGACCAGTTTATTGTCGATCAGATACGTCGCAGATGAAACGACAGACTTGCGCGCTTGCCGCATGCCGCGCCCAATGGTGGCGCGCGCGCGGGTGTTCAATTTTGTCAACGCGGCCAAGGCTGGGTACGATTGATTTAATCGTAGGGTCAAACCGCCCCAGAAAACGGATCAGGAAGTTAGGCGCACCACGCGTAGGGATTCTACGATCGGGAAAGGCCGCTTTCACTGCCTGCGGGATATCCTTGAAGGTCAAAAAACTGTCGACTGTCATGATGCGCTGGCCGAATGTCTCTGGCTTGTCGATCATTGTTACATGCATCTCAGCCACGCCCCGTACATCTATCGTCGAAAACCCAATTTCGGGCAACATGGGGTCTTTGCCGCGCAGCAGGCGCGCGATGAGGTCAATCGATGTGCCAAAATGCGCATCCAATGGTGCCCCCAACACAAACCCGGGATTGATCGTCGTTAGCTGCAAGTCAGGTGCATCATCGCGTACAAAATTCCAAGCCGCTTGCTCGGCCAAGGTTTTTGAACGCACATAGGCCCCAGTGTCTGGATCGGTCGGGTCGGTCCAATTTGTCTCGTCAAATAATATGTCACCAGCGGGCAGTGCAGAACCGCTAATTGCGGCAGTCGACGACGTAAATATAACCCGCGTGATCCCCGACGCGTGGCTGCTCGTAGCGCACGCATGGCACCGTCAACCGCAGGCCGGATCAAGTCGTCTTCATGCGTGGGTTGATCTAAAGGAAATCGCGAGGCCGTGTGCATCAGGACGACGGTTCGATCCATGGCCTCAGTCCACCCCGCGTCTGCGGTCAGGTCGAGTGCGACAAATGTCAGGCGCGTCTCGAGGTCGTTGTCGTCGCTCAGATGTGGGCGGACCGCCTAGGTCACTTCCGCCCCGCGACCAAGTTCGCGGACCGCGCCGCGCACATGATACCCTGCTTCAAGCAGCTGCAGCGCGATGTGTTTGGCGATGTAGCCAGGGGCACCGGTCAGAAGGACGGTCTGGGTCATTGCGAAGCTCCTGCTAACGTGTTGGTTTAACACTTAGCAGGAGGTCAATCTCAATCAAGCAGGCGGCGCGCAATGACTTGAGCTTGGATTTCTGCAGCACCTTCAAAGATGTTCAGGATGCGCGCGTCACACAAGATGCGGCTGACTTTGTATTCCAGTGCAAAGCCGTTGCCGCCATGGATTTGCAGGGCGTTGTCGGCGCAGGCCCAAGCGATGCGGGCGCCCAGCAGCTTAGCCATACCCGCCTCTAGATCGCAGCGGCGGTCATTGTCTTTTTCATTTGCGCTGAAATACGTCAACTGGCGGGCGACCATAATCTCGACAGCCATCATCGCTAGTTTGCCCCCAACGCGCGGGAATGCGATCAAGGATTTGCCGAACTGTTTGCGGTCTTGGGCGTACTTCATGCCTACATCCAAGGCGGACTGCGCCACACCAACAGCGCGGGCTGCAGTTTGGATGCGCGCGGATTCGAACGTTTGCATCAACTGCTTGAAACCTTTGCCGGTCTCATTACCCAAAAGATTTTCGCCTTTGATGGCAAAGCCGTCGAACGCCAGTTCATATTCCTTCATGCCGCGGTAGCCCAGAACTTCGATCTCGCCGCCGGTCATCCCCGGGGTAGGAAATGGGTCTTCTTCAGTGCCGGGTGTCTTTTCAGCTAGGAACATCGACAGGCCACGGTAGTCTGTGGTGTCAGGTTCTGTGCGCGCAAGCAGGGTCATCACATGGGTGCGGGACGCGTGAGTGATCCAGGTTTTGTTGCCTGTAACTTCCCAATCGTCGCCTTTTTTGACGGCACGGGTGCGCAGGCTACCAAGGTCGGACCCAGTGTTGGGTTCGGTGAAAACAGCCGTAGGTAGAATTTCTGCAGAGGCCAGACCTGGCAACCAATGCTGCTTTTGCGCCTCGGTCCCGCCGCAGAGGATCAGTTCAGCCGCAATTTCGGACCGCGTGCCAAGAGACCCGACACCGATATATCCGCGCGATAGTTCCTCAGAGACCACACACATCGAGGTTTTGGACAGACCAAAGCCACCGTATTCTTCGGGGATGGTCAGGCCAAAGACGCCCATTTTGGCCATCTCGTCGATGATTTCCAGCGGGATCAATTCGTCTTTGAGGTGCCAGTCGTGCGCATAGGGTTCGACTCTCTCAATGCTGAAACGCCGGAACTGTTCGCGGATCATCTCTAGTTCGTCATCAAGGCCGGAGACGCCGACAGTGATATTTGCAGATTGTTTCTGCATCAAGGCGACAAGGCGCATGCGGGCGGCTTGGGTGTTGCCGGATTGGGTGAGGGTCATCACGGCGGGTTGCATCAGCGCGCGTGCATCGTCTTGGGTCAAGCCGATGTCTTGCAGGCGCAGGATTTCGCTTTGGCTCATCGGGATGCCACCGTAGATTTGCCACAGATATTCGCCGAATGCGATCTGATGGATCAGCTGTTCGACCTCGCCAAACTTGCCTTGGTCCTGCAAGCGCATCGCCCAGTTTTGCATTTGCTGAAGCGACTGTTGGTAGGTCGCAAGCCAAGCCAAACCATGTGTGGCAGTTTGATTCTCTTCGATAAGTTTACCCGAAACGCGCTCGCCATCGGACACCAAAGCGCGCACCGAATTCGTTGCGCGGGCGACGATATCGTCTACAGCAGGCAACGCAGCAGCTGTCAATGACAGCAAATCAGCCAGCACAGGTTTTTTGTTCAACGTCATGTCCTGACCATCATGCGGCATTATGCGACTCCTATCAATGTGCAGGTGCAGAGATAATCACTTTGCAACTGCAGCGCAATAATTGTTTGTTTAGATATCGAATGGCGCACAAAAGCGTCGCAGTGGATTTTGGGTCTGGTGCATTGAGCGCAATGTCGTAAATAAGAGGTATGCCTGAATTTCTTTCCATGCTGACCCCTGCTTTGTTCGTTTTCGCGTGCTGCGTGACGATGCTGGGCGGGTTTGTCAAAGGTGCCATTGGGTTTGCTATGCCGTTGATCATGATTTCCGGCATGGGCATCTTTATTGCGCCGGAACTGGTTGTAGCAGGAATTATCTTTCCGATTGTTACGACAAACATCATGCAGGTCGCCCGCGCAGGCATTGGTCCAGCGCGTACGGCCTTGAATGAGCATTGGCGCTACGTACTTGTAGTCTGTGTTATGATTTTGATTTCTGCGCAATTCGTACGGCATATTCCAGCGGACGCTATGTTTATCGTGCTTGGTGTGCCGGTCGTGGTGCTGTGTCTGATCCAACTGGTTGGCTGGCGTCCCCAGATTGCGCAGCACTGGCTGCGTCCGTTTGAATGGGGGGCGGGGACGGTTTCGGGGTTCCTTGGCGGTCTTGCTGGTACGTGGGGCCCGCCGACTGTGCTGTATCTTTTGGCGCTGAACACACCGCGCGAACGCCAGATGGCAGTGCAGGGTGTGATTTACGGGCTGGGTTCAGTGATGCTTTTAGCGGGGCATTTGAAGTCTGGCATTCTAACCCCCGAAACATGGGGCTTTTCAGCTATCCTTGTGCTGCCGGCGCTGGCGGGCATGTGGTTGGGCTTTCGATTAGGTGACCGGTTCGACCAAGAGCGGTTCCGCCGGGTCACCTTGCTGGTGTTGATTGTCGCAGGCACAAACTTGATCCGCCGCGGTGTTATAGGGTAACGCGAACCTTGATCCGCGTTACCTGAAAATCAACCAATCGCTGCCGCTTTGACGTCGTCATCAATAAACGGCACGTATTTTTCAAAGTTGTCACTGAACATTTAAACAAGTCTTTCGGCTTGGGCGTCATAGCCCGCCTTATCAGCCCAAGTATCACGCGGGTTCAGCAGTCCATCATCCACACCATCGACAGACACAGGCACTTCAAAACCAAAGTTGGGGTCTTTGCGGAAGGTGCTTTCAATCAGAGTTCCATCGAGGGCCGCAGACAACAGCGCTCGCGTTGCCTTGATCGGCATCCGTGATCCGGTGCCATAGGCGCCGCCAGTCCAACCCGTGTTTACCAGCCAGCAAGTTGCCCCGTCGTGGCTTGCGATTTTGCTGCGCAGAAGGTTGCCATAAACCTCTGGCCGGCGCGGCATGAAAGGCGCGCCAAAGCAGGTGCTGAATGTGGGTTCTGGTTCTGTCACGCCACGTTCTGTGCCTGCAACTTTGGAAGTGAAACCAGACAAGAAGTGGTACATCGCCTGCGCCGGT
>JBLHTS010000005.1:0-37054 GCA_047627695.1 Yoonia sp.
CATTGGTGAGACGATGATCGTGGTTTTAGGCGCGGGTGCTGCGGCCCGATTGTCGCTGAACCCCTTTGAGGCCATGACGACAGTGACGGTCAAAATCGTCAGCCAGCTCACAGGTGACACCGATTTTGCCAGTCCCGAAACACTGGTGGCCTTTGCCCTCGGGATGACCCTCTTTGTTATCACCTTAGCCTTAAACGTCTTTGCGCTTTATATCGTACGCAAATATCGGGAGCAGTACGAATGAAGAACTCGCTTCTTGTCAGTGATGCGCGCACGAGCCAGCGCAACAAAGCCGAAGCACGTTTCAAAGCTTACGGGCTTGGTGCGATCATTGTGGCCATGCTTGCGCTTGTCACACTGCTGACGTCGGTGATTGGGAACGGTGCCAGCTCTTTTCAGCAGACATTTATTAACCTGCCGATTGAGCTAAGCGCTGACCGGCTTGATAAGCAAGGCAACCGTGAACCAGCAGAAATGGCCAAAACGACCACTATCGGTTACGCGCCCGTGCTGCAGGCTGCAATCGTAGCAGAGGTCGTACGCCAAGGTTTGACAACAACTTTGTCCGACAAAGACCTAGCCGAGATGATCTCGAAAGAGGCCGCAGCAACAGTGCGCGACCGCGTTTTAGCCAACCCTGATTTGGTCGGCCAGACGGTGACCTTTAACTTGCTGGCATCAGGACGGATTGATGGTTTTTTCAAAGGTCGCGTGACGATGGAAAGTGCGGCCCTTGACGGCAACACATCGCCAGAGGCGTTGATGATTGCCCAAGCCTTTGCAGACGCAGGCGTGTTGGATACCAAGTTCAACTGGGACTTCTTCACCAACCCTGACGCATCCGTCCAGCGACCAGAAGCGGCAGGTCTGGGCGTCGCGATCCTTGGTTCGCTTTATATGATGCTGGTCGTGCTGTTCCTTGCCTTGCCTATCGGCGTGGCCTCGTCGATTTACCTTGAAGAATTTGCCCCTAAGAACCGTATCACGGACGTGATCGAGGTGAATATTTCCAATCTCGCGGCTGTGCCGTCGATTGTATACGGTATTTTGGGTCTTGCGATCTTCATTAATTTCATGGAGTTCAATCAATCCTCGCCACTGGTTGGCGGCTTGGTGCTGACCCTGATGACCTTGCCGACGATCATCATCTCGACTCGCGCGGCGCTGAAATCGGTGCCTCCGTCAATTCGCGATGCTGCACTGGGTGTGGGCGCGTCCAAGATGCAGTCAGTCTTTCACCACGTGTTGCCTTTGGCGGCTCCGGGAATTTTGACGGGTACGATCATCGGTTTGGCGCAGGCCTTAGGCGAAACTGCACCTTTGTTATTGATCGGCATGGTGGCCTTTGTGCGCGAATACCCGGCAGCTTACACCTCAGAGGCAGGACTGTTTGGCGAAGCATCCACTGCACTTCCGGTGCAGGTGTTCAACTGGACGCAACGCTCTGATCCGGCATTTGTGGAACGCGCATCAGGCGCAATTATAACTTTGCTGGTATTTTTGCTTATAATGAATGCGGTCGCAATCTACCTGCGCCGCCGCTTTGAACGGCGTTGGTAGGGGATCAGAATATGGAAGATATGACACATGTGGATCATGCAATGACGACACAGCAGAACATCAAAATCTCGGCCAAGAACGTGCAAGTTTACTATGGCAACAACCACGCCATCAAAGACGTCAACGTCGAGATTGAAGACAAGACAGTGACTGCATTTATTGGTCCGTCTGGTTGCGGTAAATCTACTTTCTTGCGTTGTATCAACAGGATGAACGACACAATTGATGCTGCCCGCGTGACCGGTGACATCCGCATTGATGGCGAAGACATTTATGACCCCAAGGTCGATCCGGTGCAACTGCGCGCCAAGGTCGGGATGGTATTTCAAAAACCGAACCCGTTCCCTAAATCTATCTACGACAACGTGGCCTACGGTCCCAAGATCCACGGGTTGGCCCGCAACAAGGCCGATCTGGATGAAATTGTCGAAAAGTCCCTGCGCAAAGCAGCACTTTGGAACGAAGCCAAGGACCGCCTAGATTCGCCCGGAACAGGTCTTTCCGGCGGCCAGCAGCAGCGTTTGTGCATTGCCCGCGCCATTGCGACAGCGCCAGAGGTCTTGTTGATGGACGAGCCATGTTCGGCACTCGACCCGATTGCCACAGCGCAAGTCGAGGAATTGATTGACGAATTGCGCCAAAGCTATTCGGTCGTGATTGTCACGCACTCGATGCAGCAGGCGGCGCGTGTCAGCCAAAAAACCGCGTTTTTCCATTTGGGTAACCTTGTGGAGTTCGACGATACCGACAAGATATTTACTAACCCACAGGACCCACGCACGGAAAGCTATATTTCCGGCCGGATCGGGTAAGGAGCAGCCACATGAATGAACATATTTCGTCAGCCTATGATCGTGATCTTCAACGGATCACAACACTGATTATGAAGATGGGTGGTCTTGTTGAAGAGGCGATCTTGAAAGCAGCTAAATCATTGGCCGATCGTGATCTTGAAATGGCTGAAGAGGTCCGCGCAGGCGACAAAGCGATCGATGCGCTTGAAATCCTGATCAACGAAGAGGCCGCGCGCACAATCGCGCTGCGTGCGCCTGTGTCAAAAGACCTGCGGTCGCTTTTGACGGTGCTGCGTCTGGCGGCATCGCTGGAACGGATTGGCGACTATGCCAAAAACATCGCTAAACGCACCAGTGTATTGGTCGAAATGAACCCTGTGAGCGGTGCGGATGCCGCATTGCGCCGGATGGCCCGTGAGGTCGAGCAGATGTTGAAAGACACGCTTGACGCATACGTGCGTGGTGACGCCGTCTTGGCCGAGGACGTGCGCCAGCGCGACCAAGAAGTTGATCACATGTATAATGCGTTGTTTCGTGAATTCCTGACCTTCATGATGGAAGACCCGCGCAACATCACATCCTGTATGCACCTGCATTTCATGGCGAAAAACATCGAACGCATGGGTGATCTGACGACCAATATGGCCGAACAGGTCATCTATCTGGTCACCGGCGAAATGCCTGAAGAGGCTCGCCCGAAAGGTGACAAGACAGCCTTTGCCGTGACCCCGAGCTAAGGCATATGGCACAGAAACCTCATGTCTTGATCGTTGAAGACGAAGCCGCACAACGTGAAGTTCTGGCTTATAATCTAGAGGCCGAAGGGTTTCGCGTTACCCGCGCTGAAAACGGCGAAGAGGGTTTGCTGTGCGTTGAAGAAGACGCGCCGGATGTGATTGTCTTGGACTGGATGATGCCGCATTTGTCTGGCATCGAGGTCTGTCGCCGCCTTAAAATTCGTCCCGAAACGCGCAGCATTCCGATAATTATGCTTTCTGCGCGATCAGAAGAGGTCGACAAGGTGCGTGGCTTGGAAACGGGTGCGGATGACTATGTGGTCAAACCATATTCCGTTTCAGAACTGATGGCGCGCGTGCGCACGCAGCTACGGCGCGTGAGGCCTGCGATGGCAGGCCAATTGTTGACCTATGATGACATTGTGCTGGACGCCGAAACTCACCGCGTCACCCGTGCAGAAGCACCGTTGAAACTAGGACCGACCGAGTTTCGCTTGCTAACCACATTTATGGAAAAACCCGGTCGCGTGTGGTCGCGCGATATGCTGCTCGACCGAGTGTGGGGGCGCGATATCTATGTGGATACGCGAACAGTGGATGTGCATGTCGGACGGTTGCGCAAGGTGCTGACACAGAACGGCGGCAGTGATCCGCTGCGCACAGTGCGCGGTGCCGGATACGCGCTTGGGTAGGGGTTAATTCCCCCAAGGCCCATGGTGACCTGTCCCGCCATCGACCCGCGCGAAACCGTGTGCTCCAAAGAAATCACGCTGTCCTTGGATCATATTGGCCGTGCCACGTGCGGTGCGCATGGCATCAAAATAGGCCAGTCCAGATGACAGCGCGGGTAAGGCCAATCCGTGCAGGGCAGCTTGGGCCACTGTCTGGCGCAATGCCCCGTGGGTTTCTTTCAAAATGCTTTCGAACTTTGGCGCCATCATCAGATTGCGACCCGCGTCGCCGCGCAATGCAGTGGCCATATTGTCCAGCATGTCAGAGCGAATGATACAGCCTTCGCGCCAGACTTCAGCGATTTCCGGCAAGGGCAGGGTCCAGCCAAAGTCTTCTGAGGCTTTCGAAATCATCTCGAAGCCTTGCGCATAGCAAATTACTTTACCCGCGACGAGCGCGCTTTCCAGCGTCGCCAGTGAAAGGCTCTCGTGGGGCATGCGGCGCGGCGCGCTGCCGAACAGCTTTTCACCAGCGGCGCGGGCATCGCGTTGCGATGACAGATTGCGGGCCACGACAGCGGCCTCGATCGCAGGGATCGGAGCTACAAGATGCTGGGCCTCGATCACGGTCCAGCGCCCAGTGCCTTTTTGGCCGGCCGCATCGACGATCACATCAAGCATAGGCGCGCCAGTTTCGGGATCTATAGCGGCGGCAACTTTCCCAGAGATTTCGATCAGGTAGCTTTTCAGCGGGCCATTATCCCACGCGGCAAAGGTCTCTGCGATGGCTGCATTGTCCATGCCGATGCCGTCGCGCATGATCCCGTAGACCTCTGCAATCATCTGCATATCGGCGTATTCGATCCCGTTGTGGACCGCTTTTACAAAGTGACCTGCGCCTTCTTCGCCCATCCATGTGGCGCAAGGCTGGCCCCTGTGCTTGGCTGAAATCGTTTCGAGGATATGTGACACGCGGTCCCAATACACCCGCCTGCCGCCGCCCATAATGGACGGGCCGAACCTAGCGCCTTCTTCGCCACCCGACACGCCAATACCCAAGAAAGGCTGGTCGCCTGCATCGCGGGCGCGGCGGTTGGTGTCGTGGAAGTTGGCATTGCCTGCGTCAATGATCATGTCATCAGCGTCTAGCAGTGGCCGCAAAGCCGCGATTTGGTCATCCACGGCATCGCCAGCAGGCACCATCAAGATGATCGCACGCGGTGTTTTAATTTTAGATACAAATTCTTTAAGTGTCTCGGTCGGTGTGATCCGGGGAGCGAGGTCACCCGCGCCTTGGTGAAAGCTTTGGGTTGTGGCCGTCGTCCGGTTCCAGACCACAATGTCAAAGCCATTGTCCGCGATGTTCAGCGCAAGCGCCGCGCCCATCGTGCCAAGACCAATCAGGCCAATTTCTGCGTTACTCATCGTGGCTCCTTTTCGGGGAATATTTGGCGCTTAGCTGACCATCTGTGGTTGCAGATATTGCACCGCGATAAAGGCCACATAGGCCAGCATCATCACAATTCCTATCGGCTTAGTCAGCTTGCCAACGATCATCATCCACAGTGCAAAGACTACGGCCACCGCGATTGTCGCCCAAAGTTCCATACCAAGAAGGACCGGATCGACCGCCAAAGGCTGGATTGCGGCGGTCAGGCCGATGATTGATAGAATGTTGAAGGTGTTCGACCCGATAATATTACCCAAAATCAGGCCCACGGATTGCTTGCGGGCGGCAGCGATACAGGTTGAAAGCTCTGGCAATGACGTGCCGAAAGCCACAACAGTCATGCCGATCACAGCCTCTGGTACGCCAAGCGCTGTGCCCGTTTCCACAGCCCCCTTGACCAGCAGTTCGGATCCTACGGCCAATGCGCCAACGCCGCCAAGCAGCATCAATACAGCGCCCTTCATCGTTGCGATCATGGGGGCCGCATCTTCGCAGTCATCATCGTCCAGTGGTAAGCTGTCGGTTTTGTACCGGTAGAAAACAAAGGTGACTAAAATTGCAAACATGCCCAAACCAAAGCTGCGGCCAAAGCTGTCGGTCAGTGTACCGAGGGCCAAGATCGCAGTGGCGGCCAACATCATCGCCAAGTCTTTCGCTATGTGTTTGGGGTTGGCTGTAACCGTAAACACAAAAGCTGTTGCACCAAGGACCAGCAAAATATTGGCGACGTTTGAACCCAGCACATTGCCAAGCGCAATCCCCGGATAACCCGAAAGGTTCGCATTTACGGATGTGAACAACTCTGGCACTGACGTTCCGAAAGAGATGATCGTGGCCCCGATAAAAAGTGGTGAAAGACCCGTGCGCTTAGCCATAAAGACCGCCGCTTCGATCATCCAATCGCCACCTTTGATCAGCAGATAAAGGCCAAAAGCTATAGCGCCTGCAGACAACACAAAAAGCTCGTAGGTGGTTAATTCAAACAAGTCGTACTTCCTGTGTAGTGGTCACATGCGTTATGCGGTTCGTCGGCAAATAGCTGATTTTGCAGCAAAGTGTAATAGGCATTGTTAGTCTTAAACTGCATGTAAGGTGTTGCGCCATGCTTTAAAGGTAAGACTGATGAAACAGCAAAAGAGCGGCGCAATGGCCGCTCTTTTAAAATAGATTTAGGTTCTAGTTAAGCTGTTTTTTTCGGCCTACTCATCTGTGCAAGGAAGTAAAGCCCGACCGACAAACCGATGCCGATGATGTCGGTCAGCAAACCACCTGCGATCATACACAGTGCAGCCAGCAAGAGCCCAATCCGGATTAGTGCTGCCGCGCGGTCACCTACCCACCAGCCCTGTACGCTCGATGACAGCAAGAAGACGCCAAAGATTGCGGTTGCGCCTGCCTGGACAATCTCGAGCCATGTGCCATCCATCAAGATCGCGCCATTGTAGAAGAACATAAACGGCACGATGAAGGCCGAAATGCCAATCTTGAAGGACGCCACAGACGTGGCCATCGGATTGGCACCCGATATGCCCGCCGCCGCATAACTGGCGAGCGCCACGGGGGGGGTGATCGCCGACACTACCGCAAAGTAGAACACAAAGAAGTGCGCAGTCAGCATTGGAATACCCAGTTGCACAAGCCCCGGTGCAACAACTGAAGCCGCAACCGCATAGGCGGCTGTTGTCGGCATGCCCATGCCAAGCATAATCGCAATACACATCGCAAAGAAGAGCGCCAGTAACTGGTTGGCTTCAGCGATGTTCAAAAGCACCGAAGAGAAACGCGCACCGACACCAGTGAGTGAAATCACACCAACGATGATACCCGCGCAGGCACAGACCGCGATAATCTGGATCGACATGATGCCTGCAAGTTCAAATGCCTTGGTCACAGACCGAAAGCCCATTCGGTAGGGCGTGAACCAGCTAACCACAGCGGCAGATGCAGTCGCCAGTGTACCGGCCCTAATGACTGAATAGCCCATAAACAATGCATAAATCAAAATGATGATAGGTAGGAATAAGAACACGCGGCGGATCATGTCTTTGACTTTGGGCAGTTCGTCTTCGCGCATGCCGCGCATACCAAGTTTTGCAGCCTCAAAATCGACCATGAAGTAGATCGACACGAAATAGAGGATCGCAGGGATGATCGCGGCAATTGCGATGTCCGTGTAAGGGATGCCTGTGATCTCGGCCATGATGAAGGCACCCGCACCCATAATGGGAGGCATAATTTGCCCGCCAGTTGATGCGGCTGCTTCTACCGCACCTGCAGTCGTCGGTTTGTAGCCTACCTTTTTCATCAAAGGGATGGTCAGTGATCCGGTGGCCACAACATTGCCTGCCGATGTGCCGTTGATCATACCCATCAGGCCGGATGCAAAGATTGCAACCTTTGCAGGGCCACCGCGGGAACGGCCTGCGACCGCAAAGGCGAAGTTCACAAAGTAATCTCCCACTTTTGAGGCCTGCAAAAAGGCTGCAAAAATGATGAACAAAATGATGTACGTCGAGGACACAGCAGTCGTTGGCCCCAATATTCCTATATCTGAGTACACGGCTCCAAAGAAGCGGTGCCATGTATAGGCTTCATCAACCGCCAATATTCCAGGTAGTAGATGTGCGGAAAACGTGTAAACCAGAAATACGGCCGTGATGATAACGAGCGCTAAACCTGCGACGCGACGTGTAAGTTCTAGGATCATCGCTGTGCCCGCAGTTGCGGCGAAAGCGACACCAATCGGTACCTCTCCAGTGCCAACCGAATTTCTACCGGAGGTCCCGTAGATCGCAATGAGGTAGATTGCTACCGCAACGCTACATAGACCTAAAACAATATCAGAGAACGCAAACTTTCCCCTCTCACGTTGCTCTACCCAACCTAAAAAAATCGCTCCGAAGCTAGCGATCATCAGCGGAACACCAAACCAAAAAATCTCAGTTTCATAGATCCCTTGGTATACAGAAAAGTTGGTCAGTCGTTCGCTGTTCGCCGGCAATGACATCCAAAGCGTCACGCCAATCATTTCTATCGTTTCGGCAGTAGCAAGAAAGTAAATAAAACTAATGGCCGTCGCGATCGATACTAAGGCCAGCAGTGCGAGAAGCGCCGCCGCGGCCAACGGAACGAAGCTGTTCTTCTTTGGAGCGTCAACAGGAAAGGCGCGTGCGGAATACAACAGGAAGCCCAAGATCAGCGCGCCCGCGATGTGAACGATGCGAAAATTCCATGTCTCCATCGGAAACACGGGTAAAAACGGGATACTAATATCTGTCCAGCTGTATATGGACCAGCCGTTCAGGGCCGCCATGTGAAACAACGCGTAGAACGCAGAGACCCCTGCGATGATCAGATAGGTGCGGCCTTCGAAAATGCGTCGGTTATGCTCTACCGGTTCTTCGTCGACCCCTTCCGCCAGTACTGGGCCGTCGGTCAGGTCGTCTTTTTGCGTATTGGTCGTCATTTTGGGGTCCTCGCATGCGGCTAGAGTACCCTTGCGGGCGGTAAGCGTGCATTAATCGTATCGGAAAAAGTCAAAAGTGCCGAGGCCGCATTTTCAAAACGCGGCCTCGGGGATGATCAGGGCTTAGTTGCCGAAGATCTGGTCCGCAGGAATATCAGCGCCTGCATTTTCGATGAACCATTCAGCCGCACCTGGGTGCCATGGCAGAACGCTTGCGTTCTTTGTGTAGTTCTCTGGCAGAGTCGAGCGGGCGGCACGGTGAATGTTCACCATACGCTCGTTGTCGGACATGACGACATCAACGGCTGCTTTGACGAAGGACGCTGGCAGATCACAGTTTGCGATCGCAAAGTTCCACATGGATACCGAACGTGCTGGTGCTTCCAATGTGGTGTATGTGTCAGCTGCAATGTCAAATGCTGCGACCGGGAATGCTGCTTGAATTGTGGCTTGCTCTTCCTCCGTGAACTCGATGATGTTGACGTCAGTTTGCACTTCCAACTGGCTGACGGCAGGAACAGGTACACCAGCTGCAAACGCGATCACGTCCAGAAGACCGTCCTGCAATTGGCCACCAAGATCGCTCCAACCGCCGTTGCGACGCTCAAAATCAACGCCCAGCTCTTCCATCATACGTGGGAAGTATGTGTCAGATGTGGAACCCGCTGGGCCAAAGCCGATGCGTGCGCCATCAGGGATCTCCGCGATGGATGTGATGCCGGATGAGGCCAGAGTAGTGACCGAGAACGGTGTCTGGTACATTGGGAACATCGCACATGCGTTGGTCATTTGCAGACCGGGTGCGATTGGGTTTGTGCCGGCAATGGATTCAGCTGCTGGACCCATTGTCGTCATGCCGAACTGCGCGTCACCTGTGTGCACAAGTGCCATGTTCTGCATTGGGCCACCGGTGACTTCGCCGCCGCCTGTCAGGCCCAGCTCCTCTGCAACCAAGTTTGCCCAGCCGGAACCGTAAGCGAAATATGTGCCGCCTTGGGATGCTGTGCCAACTGTAAAGCTGGTAGGCCAATCGGTCTTGTCAATGTGGCCGTCTGCGAATGTTGTTGTTGCTGTCAAAGCGGTCGTCGCGATAAGCGCTGCTAGTTTCATGTGTGGTTCCTCCAATAAGATTATCCGATCTCTCCCGGATCGGGTCGTGACATAATCACGTTTTAAGCAATTAGGTCGGATGCATGAGACGTCCATGATCTGGGCATACCAAACAACCATTCGGACGGACTGTTTGCGTTAACATTTTGCAAAAATAATGTGCAATGGGTCGGGAAGGGTGCAAAATCGGAATTGGATGGGTCGCAAAGGGTACATTTTATTCGATGGTATTAATGCCTGCTTTTGACAGCTCATGCTTTTGCATCTTCTCATAAAGTGCTTTGCGCGACAGCCCCAGTGCCTTGTAGGTCTGCTTGAGGCTGCCGCCATGAGCAGTGAGGGCGGCACCTATTAGAGATTTCTCGTGAGCAGCCATGCACGCTGATAGGCTCTGATCCTCTGTGCCGCTTCGGGTGGCTACTGGATCAAGCCCCAACACAAAGCGATCCGCTGCATTGCGCAACTCGCGCACATTGCCTGGCCAATCCTGAGTTGCCATTTGAGATAACACCGCTCGCGGCACATCTGGCATGGGTTTGGAGTAACGGGCTGCTGCTTGTGCGGCGAGGTTCAAGAACAAGGACGCAATATCGTCGCGCCGCGCGGACAACGGCGGGACGCTGACAGTGACCACGTTCAACCGATACAGCAGATCGGCCCGAAAGCTGCCTGCGGCAACGGCTGCATCAAGATCGGTTTTGGCTGCGGCGATCACGCGAATATCAAGGGTAACTGGATCGTTCGCCCCGAGCCTTGTGATCTGCCGCGCTTGAATGGCGTGCAGCAGTTTTGCTTGAATAGGGACAGCCAAGCTATCGATTTCGTCCAAAAATACCGTGCCTTGGCGGGCAAACTCGAACTTTCCAAACCGCGCCCGCATCGCACCGGGGAATGCGCCTGCCTCGTGGCCGAAAAGCTCTGTTTCGACCAGATCTGCGGGCAGGGCGGCGCAATTGATATGCACAAACGGATGTGGTGCGCGCGCCGAAAGATCATGCAACGCCCGCGCGGTCAGGTCTTTGCCGACGCCCGTGGCACCTGTGATCAGCACGTCCGCGTCAGTGGCTGCAATCGCTTTGACCGACTTGCGCAAGCCAACCATGGCGTCAGAGCGCCCGATCAGACGCGCTTCTAACTTGTCACGTCCGCCAACTTCGCGCTTGAGCGCACGGTTTTCGATCGTCAGCCTGCGTTTTTCCAAGGCCCGCTGAATAATGCTGACAAGGCGCGAGGGGGCAAAGGGCTTTTCAAGAAAATCATACGCACCTTCGCGCATCGATTGGACTGCCAGATTGACGTCGCCATGGCCCGTAACAAGGATCACCGGAAATTCGGGATCAATCTCGAGCACTTTGCGCATCAGCCATAGTCCGTCGTTATCCGGCATGCGGATATCCGTGACTAGCACCCCGTCAAAGCCGCGGCTGATCTGTGCCAGCGCAGGTTCGGCGCGGTCCAAGATCATCGCGGGAATATCAGCCAGCATTAGCGTTTGGCTGATGGCATTACGCAGTTCTTTCTCGTCATCAACAAAAAGGACGGTTTGAGTCATTGGGCGGCGACCTCGGACGGCGTCGTTTCCTGCAAGGTGACGGTGAACACGGCACCGCCCTCAGGATGGTTGGCGGCACTCAGGACCCCGCCGAAATCAGAGACGATATTGAACGAGATAGACAGCCCCAGTCCAAGGCCCTTGCCCGGCGCTTTGGTGGTAAAGAACGGATCAAAGATATTGGCGACATGGTTGGGATCAATTCCCGCACCTGTGTCGCGCACGCTAATCATGGGCCCTGTGACGGTAATTGTGACTTGCCTGTTCGGCTGCCCCTCCATTGCATCGAGGGCATTGCTGATCAGGTTCACGATCACCTGTTGCAGGCGCACATGTCCACCGATGACCCACGTCTCACTGCTTTGTGGATCGTAGAGAATCCCCCCCCCCTCAGAACCAAGGCGCAACTCGACAACCGCTAGCGCGTCTTGGATGACAGCACTCAACAGCAACGGACCCGTGGCTTGCTGCGGGCGGCGGGCAAAGTTGCGCAGGTGAGCAGAGATTGTGGCCATGCGATCAACCATCTTGGAAATGCGCCCAAGATTTTCACGCGCCTCTGGCACGCGGTCACGGTCCAGAAACGCGCCTGCATTGTCGGCGTAGGATTTCACCGCAGCGAGCGGTTGGTTAAATTCGTGGGATAATGCCGCCGACATTTGCCCTAGGGCGGACAGTTTGCCTGCTTGGATCAAATCCGTTTGGGTTTGTTTCAGATCGGCAAGTGCGGTCTGCAAATCAGCGGTGCGCGCGGCGACTGCTGCTTCTAGCGCACGCTTGGTGCGATGTTCTTGGGCCATCGCCTCGGCTTGGCGAGTTTGTTTGAGCAGGTAGGCTAGTAACGCGGCCAGTCCTAAAAGTGCAATCAAACCCACTATCAATAAGAACCTCAGCGCATTCAGCGTCGCAGGACGGGTGGGCGAAAGTGAAGACATCGTCCAATCCAGATCAATTAAGCGTTGCGAGGTTCGCACAAAGCTTTCGCGCTTTTCGCCTTCGATAACAATACGCTGGGCATCGCTGGATATCGGCGTCGCTGTGATCGGCAAAATATCGATCCGGTCAATCGGGTACTGCAAGTTTTGCGTGATCAGGCGCAGTGTCGCGTCACTCAATGGGCGGATCGCGCGAAAGTGCCAATCAGGGCGCGAGGACATAAACACAAAGTCATTGCGGTCAATCACCATCAGATCGCTTTCAGCACCACGCCAGATGCTGTTGAAGGCGGCAATATTGAACTTGATCGCGATCACGCCGACGATCCGCTCGCCTTCTTCAACGGGGGATGCGTAGAAGTAGCCGCGCTCGCCCGTGGTTGTGCCGTAGACAGAAAAACTGGAAAGGTCACCGTCCAAGGCTTGGTTGAAGTATGACTGGTAGCTAAAGTTGCGATCCACATAGCTGCCCGGATCACGGTAGGATGCCGCAGCAACCGTGCGTCCCGAAATATCCATCAGATAAACGTCGGTGGCTTTGACCGTCGTCGCTGTCTGGCGCAGACCTTCGTTGACCGTGGCGCGTAGGGTGTCGTTTTCAGGATTGAGCAATAGCGCCGACAATTCTGGGCGCTCGCCAATCAGGGCAGGCAGGGGAGCATACCGGTCCAACGTGGCGCGCAGGCTTTCAACCGCCAGTTTCAAAGGCACAGCATCTTGGGCGGCTTGTGCACGCATGTAATGGCGTTCAACCGCAGGAAACGTCACAGCACCCACCAGCGCTGATACAAGGGCGATGGTGGCGATAATTCCAAAGATGCGACGGCGAGACAAATTCATCCGTTATTTATGCGGCAGAGGCGTGTTGTATTACAATCGTCTATTTCAGGACTTTGGCTGAGCCCAAGCCTGAACTGACGCAAGGTCAATGAAATTAATGCAACCGGTTGCAAAAAAAAGAATCGCGGTTAGAGTGAAGGACAATAACCGAAGGGAATACTGCATCCAATGCTGCCAATTGGCCTGAACCACATGACGGTACCGCGCCTTAGCACACGTGAAGTGCTGGATATGGCGGCATCACTTCGTTGTGCTGGTGTTGAGCTTCGCAATGATCTGGGTAAGCCCTTGTTTGACGGCGCGGATGCGGCAGAATTTGGTGCGTCAGCAAAACAAGCTGGATTACGCATCTTTGCATTGGCCGAGGTTAAAGCCTTCAATGTCGACCCAAACAGCAACCGCGTCGCAGCCACTGCATTGATCAAAACGGCGGTGGCTTGCGGTGCCGAAGGCGTGGCCTTGATCCCGATGGTGTCGGACAAAGCGATCCCGCGCGCAGACCAGCGCGACGCATTGCGGCAGGCCCTAGATGTCTTAATGCCGATCTTGAGTGACTACCAGATGGTCGGCCTTATCGAGCCGTTAGGCTTTGTCCAAAGCAGCTTGCGCCACAAAGATGATGTAGTCGCGGTGTTGGACGCGATGAACCGGCCTGCCTGCTTTGCCATGATCCACGACACGTTTCATCACCATTTGGCGGGCGACACGATGATCTATCCAGATCTCACGGCGATTTTGCATATCTCTGGTGTCATTGATCCGCAGCCGAACACCGATCAAATGACCGATGCGCACCGCGTCCTTGTGGATAGCGATGATCGTTTGGGCAATATCGCGCAATTGCGCAGTTTTCAGGCGGCTGGCTTCAAAGGCCCCGCCTCGTTCGAGGCCTTCGCGCCAGAAATTCAAGACATGACTGATCCAGCTACAGCTTTGGCCGGATCCATCGCATTCATCACATCGCAACTGACTGAAACATCAGCAGGTGCAATGGGGTGAACCAATCGCCTCTTTTAGAGGCCCCGGTATTCATAACCGTGCGCCGGGCACGATCATTGGGAGGAAAACAATGAAAAAGATCCTTTTGGCCGCTGGCCTTACAACGCTCATGATGGGCACGACTGCAATGGCAGAGCTGCAAATCGGTGTGTCTGTTGCGCGTTTTGACGACAACGGCCTGACCGTTATGCGCAACGGCATGACAGCCTTTGACGATGCAAGCGACGACGTAAGCCTACAAATCGAAGACGCAACCGATGATGTGGCCAAGCAACTTGACCAGATCAACAACTTCATCGCGTCTGGTGTTGATGCGATCATTGTGAACGCCGTTGACACAAACGCTACCGAAGCGATGTCGAATGCAGCGGCGACAGCTGGTGTGCCACTGGTTTACGTTAACCGTCAGCCGGTCAACATGGCGACACTGCCAGAAGGTCAAGCGTTCGTTGCATCCAACGAAATTGAATCCGGTACATTGGCCGCATTCCAGATGTGTCGTCAGCTGCGTGCTGAAGGCAAAGCTGGTGGCGCGCGCGCATACGTTCTGGTCGGTCAGCTGTCGAACCAGGCTGCTGTTCAACGCACAAAGGACTTCCATGACGTAATCGGCATGGACATGTGTAATTTCATCACCATCATCGATGAGCAGACAGCGAACTGGTCTCGCGATGAAGCAAGCGACTTGATGACAAACTGGCTTTCTTCCGGTGATGAATTCGACGCGGTCTTTGGCAACAATGACGAGATGGCACTGGGCGCTATTCAGGCAATGAAGGCGTCTGGAATTTCCATGGATGACGTTGTCGTCGGTGGTGTTGACGCGACATCCGACGCACTGCTAGCTATGTCCGCTGGCGACATGGATGTGACAGTGTTCCAAGACCTTGCAGGTCAAGGCGCGGGATCCATTGAAACAGCAATGGCGCTAGTTAATGGCGACGCTGTCGACAAGGCAGTCTTCATCCCGTTCAAGCTGGTCACACCAGAGAACATTGCTGACTTCCAGTAAAGCATCGAACCTAAGTAAGTATGTGGGGCGGCCTAGCGCTGCCCCACACCCCCAATGCACCGAACAGGGAGCTGGCAGATGTCAGATGCAAGCGAAGGCACAGGCGGCCTTACATACGACAAATCAAAACGAAATTGGCCCAATGAGCTAAACGTCTTTGGCGCTCTGATTTTGATCATCATCATCTTCGAAATTCTGGGTGCGATCTTCATGCAGCAAAGTTTGCTGTTTGACTCACGCGACCGCTTTGACAGCATTTTCAATGAAGCCCGTCTGAGAATTATTATTATTCAGGTCGCGATTATCGGTATTATTGCCCTTGGCGTCACACAGGTGATCATCACCGCGGGCATCGACCTATCGTCAGGATCTGTCGTGGGTGCCACGGCAATGATCGCGATGAGTTTCGCCCAAGTCGCCGAAGTGAACGGCGCAATGAACCCGAAAGCCATCTTCGGTCCTTCATTCCTTGACCTTCCTGTGATTATCCCAATCATTGTCGGTTTGACGGTCGGCACATTAGCGGGGGCCATCAACGGCTTGCTTGTGGCTTACGCCCGCATTCCACCGTTTATTGCCACCCTTGGTATGATGCTATTCGCACGCGGCGTGGCGCAGTGGTGGTCCCTGGGCAACCCCGTGTCCTTCCCGACCGAAGGCTATGCGGAAATCGGTGCCGGCATGATGCCCGTGATTATCTTCTTGTCCTTGGCGGTGCTGTTTCACTTAATAATGAACTACACTGTTTACGGTAAACACACCTACGCCATCGGCTCAAACGAAGCTGCGGCCCGCATGTCCGGTATCAACGTGCCACGTCACTTGCTTTTGGTTTATATGATCGCAGGCGGCCTTGCTGGTTTGGCGGCCGTGATCCTGACATCCAAGAACCTGACCGCCCAATCGGGCATGGGTTTGTCTTATGAGCTTGAGGCGATTGCCATGGCCGTGATCGGCGGCGTGTCGCTCTTTGGTGGGCGCGGATCGATTATAGGCACCGTTATTGGTGCGTTGATCATCGGCGTGATCACGTCTGGTTTCACGTTCTTGCGACTTGGTGCGTTCTACCAAGAAATGGTCTTGGGATGTATCATCGTCGGTGCGGTTGCACTCGACCAATGGCAACAACAACGTGCTGCGGCGCGGGCATAAGAAAGGATCAGAGCAATGTCAGATATCATTCTGGAAACCAAAGGCCTGACCAAACACTATGGTGGAGTGCATGCCCTTGAGGACGCCGATTTTGTCCTTAAACGCGGTGAACACGTGGCGATCATGGGTGACAACGGTGCGGGAAAATCGACTTTTGTGCGCCAAATAACAGGGGTCGAACAACGAACACGTGGCGATGTGATCTTTGATGGCGAACATGTGTCCTTTGCAGGTCCGCTGGAGGCGCGCGAGGCAGGAATCGAAACCGTGTTTCAAACGCTTGCCTTGGCCGACGATCTTAACGTGCCCGACAATCTGTTCTTAGGACGTGAAAAGACCAAGTTGGATTGGCTGGGCCCGTTCCGCCTGTTGGACTATAAATCGATGCGTGAAGACACGTTGGCGGGTCTGGTAAAAACCGGCGTTAAAATCCCCAACATCAAGAACACGATTGCCAACATGTCAGGTGGTCAACGTCAATGTGTGGCAATCGCGCGCACAGCAACGTTTGCCAGTAAGCTGACAATAATGGACGAACCGACGGCAGCCTTGGGTGTGCAAGAAACCGCACAGGTGGAAAACATCATCCGCACGCTAAAGGAACAAGGCGAGAGCCTGATCTTGGTGTCCCATAACATGCGCCAGGTGTTTGATCTTGTTGACCGGATCATCGTTTTCCGACGTGGCCGGATGGTGGCCAACCTCAACAAAGCGGATACAAACGGCGAAGACGTGGTTTCCTATATTACCGGCGCAAAGACTGGGGCTGAGTATGAAGGCGCAGCCTAATCGCCTCAAACTCTTCGATATGGCGATCCCGTTCTTTCTGCCCGTGTGGCGACGCGTGCTTGCCGTGGTAGTGCCGGTTCTGTGGGCGATGTTCGAATTTTCAACGGGCGAAACCTTCTGGGGCTTGATTTTTGTGGGCCTAGGCGGGATGGCTGCATGGAAGTTTTGGATTGCCGACTGGGAAGCCGTGGCCGACGCTGATGCGAAGTCCAGAAGAAGCAAGTAAGGAACCGTTCGCGTGGCAGTGACACTCAAGGATGTAGCGTTGCGTGCTGGCGTCTCCCGCTCTGCGGTGTCGCGGACGTATACCGAAGGCGCTTCAGTGTCAGACAATACGCGCGCCAAGGTCGAAGAAGCCGCTAATGCATTGGGGTATAGTCCCAATGCATTAGCATCCTCATTGACGACCGGGCGGACCAAACTGATCGGGTTGGTATCGAACAACTTTCATAACCCCATTTTTCTAGAAGTTTTCGATCAGTTCACTAAGGGGCTACAGGCGCGTGGGCTGCGACCTTTGCTGGTGAACCTGACGGACGAAGTCAGTCCCGAAAATTCCCTACGGATGCTGCGGGCCTATTCTGTAGACGGGGTGATCGTCGCGTCATCAACACTGCCTGCGAGTTTTGCGCAAGGGTTCAAAGATGCGGGGGTCCCTGTGGTCCATTCCTTCGGGCGGCAATCGCCACACCCCAAGGTAGATGTTCTGGGTATCGACAACAGTGCCGCAGGAAGATTGGCTGCTAAGACACTGATCGCGAGAGGCTATAGACGGTTGGCTTTCTTGGGTGGTCCTGAAACTGCAACCTCGACCCAAGACCGCCTGGCAGGCTTTGCCGAGGTCGTTTTGGCCAATCCATCCCTGACCCTAAGCGTCAGCTATGCCACAAATTATTCGTTTGAAGCAGGTCGCGCAGAAATGTTGCGGCTTTTGACGTCCAATCCAGCAGAGGTTTATTTCTGCGGCGACGATGTGCTTTCCATTGGCGCATTGTCTGCGATCCAAACAGCGGGTTTGCGTGTGCCAGAGGACATCGGGATCATAGGGCTGAACGACATGGAAATGGCGGGCTGGGCCAACATCAATCTGACGACGTTGCGCAACCCGATCAACGACATCGTGTCGGCATCAATTGAATTGATCGAAGCCGCCCTCAAAGACGACAGCCGCGACCCAGAGGCGCGGCTGTTTGATTGTCCAATCGTAGAAAGGGGCACGCTGCGCCCCTTGCCGTAACTAGCGGAACATTGGCGGACGTGCGTCCAACCATTTGCCTTCTGCCTTGCCCGACTGGGCAACCGCATAAACCGCTGCCATCGACCGCAAACCGTCTTCGGCCCGCGGATAAAGGTTCGCCGCAGGATCCATTGTGCGACCCTCTTTGCGTGCACTAATTGCCTCTGCCAAATCGCAATAGATGTTGGCAAATGCCAGCGGCATGCCTTCTGCATGTCCGATGGTCACACGGCTGGTGCGGTCGGCTTCGGGCGACAAGTTTGCCTCGCCGCGTTCAATGATCTGCAGACGTTCACCCAGCGGCATATAATAAAGCTGGTTGGGCTGCTCTTGGCTCCAACGCAAACCACCTGTTTCGCCAAAGACCTGAATGCCAAGACCGTGCTGGCGTCCAATCGCGATAGAGCTGGTCCAAAGCCGTCCAACAGCGCCACTATCCATGCGGAAATTGACCATTGCGTCGTCTTCCAGAGTGCGCACATCAATACACGACACCGTATCAGCAGATAGTTTCGTGACTTCCTGACCGGTCACAAAGCTTGCCATATGCATCGCGTGAATGCCGCAATCGGCAAACTGCGCCGATACACCAGCCTGCGCGGGGTCATACCGCCAGCGCACCCGTGGATTATCTGCATCTGTGGCATCAGCGTGGTGACCATGCGCGAATTCCGCATTCACAACACGGACCTTACCAATGTCACCGCGCGCAATCATCGCCCGCATGTGACGCACCAGTGAATAACCGGTGTAGCCATAGTTGACGGCACAGATGTTGCCGGTTTTCTTGGCGATTTCGACGATTTCTTCGCCTTCTTCCACCGTCATGGTCATCGGCTTTTCACACAACACATGAAAACCGTTTTCCAGAAATGCTTTGGTGATTTCAAAGTGTGTCGAATTAGGTGTCGCAACCGTGACCAGATCAATGCGGTCATCGCGTTTTTTCTCGGCCTCGAGCATGTCTTGCCAACCGCCGTATGCGCGGTCGCCCAAGCCAAGGCGCTTCCCGTAATCTATGCTATATTCAGGCCGATGATCTAGCGCGCCTGCGCTAAATTCAAACAAGCTATCTAGCCCGGAACCAAGGCGGTGTGCCGGTCCAATTTGGCTACCTTCGCCGCCGCCGATCATGCCCCATTTGAGTTTTGTCATGGCTTTGTCTTTCGTAAGATGGGGCTTAAAAGCCGATTATTTCAAGAAATTTACGGTTGCTTTCTGCGTCTTCAAGCGGGGTGCCGGGCATGGATGGATCACAGTCTTGTTCGACCGTGCACCAGCCATCGAATCCGGCGTCTAGCAAGACTTGGCGCACTGCTGGAAAATCAACATCGCCTTTGCCGAGGTTGCAGAAAATGCCCTGACCGCAAGCTTTGTAGAAATCAGTGCGGTTGGCGACAACATCCGCCTTCACGGCCGGATCAATGTCTTTGAAATGCATGTAGCTTATCCGGTCGATATGTCGTTTCATGAACGCCACGGGATCATAGCCTGCATAAGAATGGTGGCCGGTGTCAAAGCAGATCTTCAGGATGTTTTCGTCGACTTCATCCAATAGACGTTCCAACTCGGGCTCAAAATCGACAAAGCCTGCGGCATGGGCGTGGATACCGACGGTCAGCCCGTATTCTTCGGTGCCCATTTTGGCGATTGCAGCAACCCGGTCGCGGAAAGCGGACCATTCGGCGCTATCCATCTGTTCAGCTTCACTTGCGCGGCCAGCGGTTGGTGCGCGGCGAGGCGAGATGCTGTCGATCAATACCAGATGTTCGGCGCCGTGGGCGACCAACGCTTTGCATGTCCGCACGGACGCGTCCATGACTTCGTCCCATTTGGTCGCATCGTGGAAGGGCCGGAAAACAACGCCGCCAATGATGTTCAGGTCGTTTTTTGCAAGTTCCTCGCCCAAGATGGCAGGGTCTTCGGGCATGAAGCCAATCGGCCCAAGCTCGATCCCTTTGTAGCCCGCGCCAGCACATTGGCTGAGCACCGATTGCCACGTGGGGTAGGCGGGGTCAGACGTGAATTCGATGCCCCAAGAACAAGGCGCGTTACCGATTTTGATCATGTGTTTGGTCTTTCTTAACTAGTAATCTGCGATAGTGACCCATGCCCCTTTGGCGCTGGAATCAAGGGCTGCAGTGACGATGCGGTTCACTTCAAGGCCTTCTTCAAAGGTCGGCCAGATGTTGGTTTTGGTAGCAATGGCGGTTAGGAAATCCTTAGCTTCGATGACAATCTGATCTTGATAGCCAGTGCCATGCCCTGGCCCTTGGCAGAAGGGCAGATAATCGGGATGCGCAGGTCCGGTCAGGATTTTGCGAAAGCCGCGTTCGGCCTCTGGGCCGTCCATTGTGTAAAGATGCAGGGCGTTCTGATCTTCCTGATCAAAGCGGATAGATCCCTTTGTGCCATGTATTTCATAGGCATAGCCCATTTTGCGACCCGTTGCGACGCGACTGACAAACAAATGCCCTTGCGCACCATTCTCGAAACGGCACATCATTTGGGCTTGGTCATCGTTGGTCACATCGTGGTCGCCGCGCTTGGCGTGAACGGTTTCGACGCTTGCGCTGAGGCTGGCAATTGGCCCTATCAACGCACGGGCGCCATTGATCATATGCGGGGCCAAATCACCCATGCAGCCGTTCGCGACACCTTGGGTGCGCCAAGAACCGGGCAGGGCAGGGTCGGCCATAAAATCCTCGGTATGTTCGCCGCGAAACCATGTGATGTTGCCTATCCGACCCTGTGCGATTAGCTGACGTGCATATTGGGACGCTGGCGTGCGGATGTAATTGAATCCGACCATGTTGATGGCGCCGCTTACACGCGCCGCATCGTTCATTGCGATGGAATCGGTAAGGTTCGCCCCAAGCGGTTTTTCGCAAAACACAGGTTTTCCCAATGCGAAGGCCGCGAGCGCAATTTCGCGATGGGTGTTCTGGGGCGAGGCAATGACAATAGCTTCGACCCTCGGCTCGTTGACCAAAACGCGCCATTCAGCGGTGCTGCGAGCAAAACCAAAGGCTTTTTCATACTTGGAGGCAGAGGCTAGCGATGACGCGCAGACCATTTCAAGTCGGGGTCGCAATGCCGTATCAAAGAGCGTGCCAACAGCGCCATAAGCCGCCGCATGCGCCTTGCCCATATAGCCGCCGCCGACGATGCCAATACCAATCTCTGTCATCTTGGAACACTCCTCAAAAACCATTTGCAACCGGTTGCAAATTTGGTATCGTTCTTTTAGGTCTAAGGTCAATATGCAATCGTGGCCATAGCACAGTTCGTGCGTATCTGGGGGATATCATGGGGCAAACTGTTCAGACAGTCACGCTAACAACAGCGCAAGCAATTGTGCAGTATTTGGCGAACCAATACATTGAAATTGACGGTCTAGAAACCCGCGTTTGCGGCGGCGGCTTTGGCATTTTTGGCCATGGCAATGTGACCTGTCTGGGTGAAGCGTTCTACGACAACCGCGATGCCTTGCCGCTTTATCGTGGCCAGAACGAACAAGGCATGGGCTTTGCCGCGGCCGCCTATGCAAAGGCATGGCTGCGCAGCCGCTTTATGTTTTGTTCTGCATCTGCCGGTCCCGGTACTGCGAACCTCTTGACTGCGGCGGCCTTGGCCCATGCGAACCGTTTGCCGATGTTGATGCTTTGCGGAGACGCATTCCTGACGCGCTTGCCTGATCCGGTGTTGCAGCAACTTGAACACTTCGGGAACCCAACATTTGGCGTAAATGATGCCTTCAAAGCCGTCAGCCGTTTTTGGGATCGCATTTCGCATCCCGCGCAAGTCATTCAATCTTTACCTGCCGCATTGGCGACTATGTTGGACCCAGCCGATTGCGGGCCAGCTTTTATTGGTTTGCCGCAAGACGTGCAGGGTTGGACCTATGATTACCCGCTCAGCTTTTTCAACAAACGCGTGCACCGCATCCGCCGTCAGGCGCCGGATGCATTCGAGGTAGCAGAGGCGATTAAACTGCTACGCGCAGCCAAACGCCCGATGATTATCGCGGGCGGTGGCGTGCAGTATTCGGGTGCTGTCGCCGCGCTGACCGCATTTGCCGATGGGGCAGGGTTCCCTGTTGTGGAAACCATCGCTGGCCGCGCCAATATGGTCCACGACCACCCGCTGAATATCGGGCCTGTCGGTGTGACGGGGTCCAATTCCGCAAACACTATCGCAAAAGAGGCGGACGTGATCTTGGCGGTAGGCACGCGGTTGCAAGACTTTACGACGGGATCTTGGACCGCATTTGCGCACGACGCCAAAATTATCGGCCTTAACGCTGCGCGGCACGATGCAGCAAAGCATATGTCAGCAACGGTTGTCGGCGACGCACGGCTGGGGCTTGAGGCGTTGATCAGAGAAATGGTCGACCATAAAGCGCCAGCAGGCTGGACGACTCATGCACAAGAGGAGCGCGCCAAGTGGAACGCTTATGTGGCAGAAAACACCCGCATCGGGAATGGCCCTGCGTCCTATGCCCAAGCCATCGGCGAAGTGAACCGCCTATGTGCCCCCCGCGACCGCGTTGTGGCAGCAGCGGGCGGTTTGCCCGCCGAGGTCACAGCCAACTGGAAAACCCTTGATATTGGCACCGTTGATGTCGAATTCGGTTTTTCCTGCATGGGCTACGAGATCGCAGGCGGCTGGGGTGCGCGGATTGCGCAGGTCCAGATGGACCCCGATAATGACACGATCGTCTTTACGGGCGACGGGTCGTATTTGCTGATGAATTCTGACGTCTATTCGTCTGTTCTGACTGATAAAAAGCTGATTGTTCTGGTCTTGGACAATGGTGGTTTTGCCGTTATCAACAAGCTGCAAAATAACACAGGCAACGAAAGCTTTAACAACCTAATCGCTGATACACCGACCGCAACGCGTCAAGTGACTGTGGATTTCGAGGCGCATGCGCGTGCGATGGGTGCTGTGGCTGAAACCGTCAGCTCGCCCGCTGAGCTTGAGGCAGCTTTCAAACGCGCCAAGGCCGCAGATAGGACGTATGTGATTTGCATGAAGGTCGACCCCTACGAGGGCTGGACGACCGAAGGTCATACTTGGTGGGAAGTTGGCACCCCACATATCACAACCTCTGACAAGGTACGCGACGCTCATGTTGATTGGGAATCGACGCGCCATAAACAGCGGAAGGGCATCTAAATGACCACACTTCTGGACGGCATTCGCGCCAATAACTTCATTATCGTCGGACGCGCGGGCATCGATCTTTTTACCAATCCCGGTGTCGCCACCGAAGACGCAGAGACTGTGACAGTGGGTCTTGGTGGATCTTCCGCTAATATCGCGGCGGGCATCTGCAAGCTTGGCGGGCAGGCATCTTTGGTCACCCGCGTTTCCGATGATAGCATCGGCAGCTACTGTCTCCAGCAGTTGAAACGCTACGGCGTCGGCACGGAATATGTAACGCCAGTCGGTGGCGAATATCGCAATTCCCTGGCATTCTACGAAAGCCGGGTTGAAGGGCATCGCAACGTGATTTACCGCAATGGCGCTGCTGATTTCCAGATGGATGCAGGCAATGTCGCAGCAGTGGACTATGGCAAGTTTGGTGCATTGATCACCGCAGGCACCGTCTTTGCTGCAGAGCCGTCACGCAGTGCAACTTTTGACGCCTTTGATCGCGCCAAAGCCGCCGGATTGCCGATCATTTTTGATGTCGATTACCGGCCCTATTCGTGGACCTCGCCGCGAGAGGCCGCAGAGGTGCTTAGCCGTGCCGCCGCTGCCTCTGACATGATTGTCGGCAACGATGAAGAGTTTGGTTTCATGGCCGGTGGCATCGATAAAGGCCGCGCCAAAGCCCGCACACTTTCGCAAAGTACGGCCGCAATCGTCGTCTACAAGATGGGCGAAAAGGGTGCTGTGACCTTTGCAGATGGCCAAGAAATCCACACTGGTATCTGGCCGGTCAAGGCGCTGAAACCCACAGGCGCAGGGGACAGCTTTATGGCGGGCCTTGTTACGGGGTTGGCCTATGGGCAAAGCTTGCGCGACGCGATTTTACGCGGCTCTGCTTGCGCGTCGATCACAGTGTCGCGACCGGGTTGCGCACCTGCGATGGCCGACACGCCAACACTTGAGAAATTCATGGCCGAACACGCCGGCCCGATCGCCTAATTAAGGGAAACCGCTATGCATATTCCACCGTTCGATAACCAAAACAAACCGATTGTGGATGTAGATGACCCGACCGTTCCGCTTAATTACTTTAACATCGTGAAGCTGAAGAAGGGCCAAGCGTTTGAATATGTGGTGCCGGGATACGAGACCTGCATCGCGCCTGCCACAGGGACCGTTGATATCGACATCGAAGGTTTCAAGGCAGACAGCATAGGCCAACGCACCCAAGACGTTTGGGATGGCGAGCCTGAAGGCGTTTATGTGCCCGTCGGCGTCAAGGCGCAGATGGTCTGCACCTCCGATGAGGCTGAAGTGTTTGTTTGTGGCGCACGCTACGACAAGGTACTGGATGCATTTGCGGTCCGCGCCGACGAATTAGACATGGTACAATATGGGTCAGACGACACGAAAACTCACCGTAAGATCAAGCATATCCTAGGCACGAAATACCACGACAAGGTCGGGCGCTTACTGGTGTCTGAACTGTTTACCGTGGGCGAGGGTGGTTGGTCCGGTTTCCCGAGCCACAAGCACGACACCGATCGTCTGCCGCTCGAGACACGCCATGACGAGACGTATAATTTCCGCTTTAAACCCAATCACGGCTCTGGCGTGCAAATACTGCAGCGCGAAGACGGCAAGGCGGGGGAAGCCTATCACATCGTTGATGGATCTACGATTTGCCTTGATAGCGGGTATCACCCTTGCGCGGTTCTGCCGGGCTATCAGATGTATTATTTCACCATTCTGGGCGGGCTGTCACAGCGCAGCCTCGTGCAGTATTTCCAGCCAACCCATGCCTATCAAATTGAAACGATCCCCGGCATAAAAGACATGATTGCAAAGTTCAAATGACCCTAGCCACGCTGAAAGATGTGCTGCAACCCGCGTTGCGCGGCGGATATGCTGTCGGAGGGTTGGTGACGTTGGGCTGGGAAGAGATGCGCGCGTTCGTCGCCGCAGCCGAGGCTGAAAACTGTCCGGTGATCCTGCAAGCGGGGCCGGGGTGTCGGGCGCATACGCCGTTGCCGATTTTGGGCAAGATGTTCCGTTATCTGGCAGAAAATTCGAGCGTCCCAGTCGTAGCGCATTTGGATCATGGGTATACCTATGATGAATGCTCAGAAGCACTTGATTCCGGTTTTACCTCTTTGATGTTTGATGGGTCGCGTAAGCTGCTCGCCGACAACATTAAAGAAACGCTGCAGATTGCTGAAATAGCTCATAAAGCTGGAATTTCTTGCGAAGGTGAAATCGGCTTTGTTGGCTATTCGGGCGGTGAAGCCTCTGCGGGAACCGATCCATCCGAGGCTGCACTTTTTGCTGCCGAGACGGGTGTTGATGCGATGGCGATTTCGGTCGGAAATGTGCATCTGCAACAAGACAAAGAAGGCGGCTTGGACGAACCACGTATAGCTGCCATTCAGGCCGCAACCAACACGCCACTGGTGATCCATGGTGGGTCTGGTGTACCAGTTGCGCAGCGTAAGTATTTGGCAACGCAGACAAATATTTGCAAATTCAACATTGGAACCGAATTACGCATGGCCTTTGGGGCCGCTATGCGCGATGCCGTGAACAGTGATCCATCGCGGTTTGACCGCGTGACTATTCTGAAAGAAACGCATGATCCCGTCATGGCGGCAGCACGCATCGTTTTACGCAACCTGAAAGGTGAGAGCGTTGATTAATATAGGTATTTTAGGATGTGGTCGCATTGGGCAAGTGCATGGGGCAACCTTGCGCGGTATGACAAACGCGAAGGCCGCCGCCGTGGCAGACGCAATGCCCGCAGCCGCGGAAAGCCTTGCGGCCAAGCTTGGCGCCAAGGTGATGGACGCAGAGGCCTTGGTCAACGATCCTGGCATCGATGCGGTCATTATCGGCACGCCGACGACGACACATTACGACCTGATCCATGCAGCGGCAGCAGCAGGCAAGGCGATCTTTTGCGAAAAGCCGATCGACCTGTCCGTCGACCGGATCCATGATTGCCTTGCGGTTGTCGCCAAGGCGGGCGTTCCCTTCATGACGGCGTTCAACCGGCGCTTTGACCCGAACTTTGCGCATCTGCAGCGACAAATTTCAGACCAGGTCATTGGAAACGTTGAACTTGTTACGATCCTGTCGCGTGATCCCGCGCCGCCGCCAATTGGATATATCAAGACCTCTGGCGGAATATTCCGCGATATGATGATCCACGACCTCGATATGGCACGATTCCTTTTGGGTGAAGAACCTGTTGAACTGACCGCTGCCGCATCCTGTCTGGTTGATCTGGCAATAGGCGAGGCGGGTGATTTTGACACCGCCGTCGTGACGCTGAAGACCGCCAGCGGTAAGCTGTGCCAGATTTCAAACTCGCGCCGCGCGACTTATGGCTATGATCAACGGATCGAAGTGCATGGCAGCACGGGCATGCTGCGTGCCGACAATATGCTCGAGACGACGGTCGAACTGTCTAATGCTGCTGGCATGTGCAAAGCACCGACACAGCCGTTTTTCCTAGAACGATACGCTGCTGCATATCGCGCAGAGATGATGCATTTCGTGGATGCATTGTTGAAAGGAGTTCCAGTGACACCGACCGGCGAGGACGGGTTAAAGGCGCAAATATTGGCAGATGCAGCAGATGCGGCGGCACGTGATGGTTTGGCCAAAATGGTATAATTTTCAGTGGTATAGGGGCATTTTTGGCGACGGTAGGCCTCTGTTAGCACCTAAATGCAATTCAGAAATGTCGCTGGTTGTGCAATTCAAGAATGTCACCGAGAGCGCTGACGGTAGCAATGCCTGATTCCCAGAGACTTCATACAGCAGAGTTGGTAAGCTTTCCGGTTCGCTGGTGTTGCACAAGTTGGTTACAGTTTTTGGCATTGAACCAACCCTCACCTTACGTACCTACGTTGATGTTATGAAACAACCACAGATTCTGCGCGGAATGGTTTTGACGCAGCTATATGCTTAAGAACAATGCGGGATCGGGTTAACCAAATCCGACACAAAGAACCGCTAGGTCATGCACTGGGCGGCGGACCATTTTGGTTGGTCGGGGCATACGTCTGATGAGTTGGTTGTCGTGAACAAGGTGCTCAATGATCAATACATGTGGCCGTTGTAGGGATTGCTGCACCATCTCAAGCTGGTACGGCGGTTTAAAGGCACGTTGCAGGAGGCTCGTTTGGGGCAGTCTCTTGCTGCTGACCCCGAGAAATTCTTTGATCTTTTCGAACCTGTTTATCTCTACCGCTATATGCACGACGAGTTTTTGCGCGAGGGTGAGGATTATGGCGTTCGTGGCCTTTGATACATCTTTTTGAATCTGATCACCATCGAGGCGCGACAAGGATGCAAACTGGAGCGTCTGGTCGAAGTTCTTTATGGAATGACGGATAGCTAAAAGTACGATCCGCGCTAAGTATATTTATTGAGCTCAACGTTTAAGCTCAACGTTATCCGGCCGCTTTTCCGGCTGGGCTTGCGTTGATAAGAAGGCGACGGCAAAAGCATGTTCAGTGATGGAATTTATTACAAGACACCCCTTTGGACGGCGTATTTAAAGCTAGAAACCGACAACCAAACTAAGCTTCGCTGGGTTCATAAGCGGCGTCAGTTTCCGCACGCCGTCTTTCGTAGTAGACTTCCATCTTCGCGGGTTCCCGGGCCTGCAACGGCTGGTCTTGATGTTCCCGTTCTTTGCACTGACCGGTTTGATTTTCGGAGGTAGCGCGGCTTTGTTTTGCTCTTCCTTAATGACGAAAGGAAGTTACGTAACAAGGATCTAGAGATTCACCCGGAAAACCCAGAATAAGCGCGTGGCGAGGTATCAGGTCGCATAGGTGATTGGGAGCCGGATCGCGTATCCCCAGAAAGGCCCACCGCCATGTGTCGCGGCAACTATGAGGTCGGACACCTGACCGCACCAGATCAATGGTTCCAAGACCGACCTATACTCAACTCAGCATCGGGGCATCCACACCCGCTTATCTACAAATCGCTGCAAGTGATTGCACTGACATTGGAGCATTCGCAATTAAAACACCGAAGAAAATCCTTCCTGTGATGGGTTGGAGTTAACCAAGTCAGAAACTCTATCACCAAGTAACCTTATTTGACCGTTTCAGCACTGCCGTCAGAAAGAATAGATTTCCAACGTGATCCGAGCATCCATCTATCATAAAATCATATTTATAATATGATAAACTATCATTTTGTTATATGAAACACAGAAGCTATCTAATAAAAAAGACGCGGCTATGGCGTTTTTAGGAGTTTTGCAAAATGCTGGATCGGCCGATGATGGACCTACGTGAGTTGCGAAATGCCTTTGGGTGCCTGCCGACCGGGGTGACTGTGGTTAGTCTGAATGATGAGGCTGGAAAGCCAACGGGGGTGACGGTTGGGTCCTTCACATCGCTCAGCATGGAACCACCGCTGTGTCTGTTTTCGATTGGGAAATCACAGGCGAGCGCACGGCTCTTTAAAGTGGGGGCGCCCTTTGTTGTCAATGTTCTATCGCATGAACTTGCCGATATCGCTTGGCAGTTTGCAAAGCCACTCGAAGACAAATGCGTGGGTATATCCCTCTCAGACACGCTTGTGGATGCGCCACGTCTCACCGATTGTATAGCGCATTTTGCTTGCCAAACCCATGCGATCCATGGTGGTGGCGACCATATAATAGTCGTGGGCGCGATCATGGATTTTGATCATACAGAGGGTGACGCCCTCGTGTTCTATCGCGGTCAAATGCACAAGCCTGCGCCCGTATGAGCCGGTTGCCCTTACTTGAAGAAGCAGCGCTAACACCAGAACAAAAAACGATTTATGACAAAATTGTAAGTGGACCGCGAGGAGCTGTTGTCGGCCCGCTTCGGGTTTGGCTGCAAAGTCCGGGTCTCGCCACGCAAGCCCAAGCATTAGGGCAATATGCGCGTTTCGATAGTGTGCTGCCGAAGTATCTGTCAGAATTGGCGATCCTTGTGACAGCACGGTATTGGTCGTCGGGGTTCGAGTGGAGCCACCATGTGCCAATTGCCTTGGACACAGGCTTGCCAGACCTCGCCGTTCAGGCCATAGGAAAGGCTCGAGCCTTTCAGTTTTATGACGCAAAGATGCAGGCTGTTTTTGATTTCACGGCTGAACTGCATCGCGACAAGCAAGTCAGTGATCTAACGTATACAATGGCAGAAAAGGAACTTGGCGTTCAGGCCTGCGTCGATTTGGTTGGGCTTTGCGGCTATTACACATTGATTTCGATGACGATCAACGTCTTTGACGTGCCAACTGGGGCCGGCCCGATATTGCCAATGCTGGACATCACGCCAGTGAATTATTTTCGAAGCTAATCGATTGTCACGGCTGTCAGGCGCATGATGTCAGCCAGCCGCGCATGTGAGGTGCCATCGCGGTTGCCAGCGTCTTCCTCGAATATCCATGCGCCAAGGTCTCGAGCACGTAGATGTGCCCGCAGTGATGCAGGTACACGTTCATCTGAATAGGCCGCAAGATCATTGCCCGCATACCGTGCCAAAGACAGCGCATCTTGTGCCGCCTTCGTCACACCCATGCCGACATGCGGACGCGCGACACAGGCGGCATCTCCGGCAAGGCAGACGCGCCCATCGTGCATGATCGGCGCATGATGGTCATAGATTGGCGTGAAGAACGGGCGTTCGGACCAGTTCAAAATATCCACAAAAGTGCTGGGAAGCATATCCTGCGCATGCTGTTGCATTTCCTTTAGGATATCATTGCGGACCAGTGGTGGTGGAATCGATACCGGATGATATAGACCTGTGGCGTCCGTCAGCATGCCTTTGAGAATATCTGGAGAGGCAGGTGCATACCAAACAAAGTTGTAGCGCCGGCGACCGGGGCGTAAGTCGTTGTTCGGCCCGGCGATAGGATAGCCGATGATTTGGGTGCCAGAAGGTGCATAAAACGCGAAGTGAGGAAAGATGTCTCGGCGGATGTTTTCGGGCAGATCTGCTTCATGGGCGAGCGCCCGCCACACGACATAACCTGCATATTTTGGTTTCACATCAGGCAGCATCTGGCCGCGTATGGCCGACCGAAACCCGTCAGCTCCGACCAACAGATCAGCTGAAACCGTACCACCATCTGCAAACATGACTGTTACGGCGTCGTCTGTTTGCGAATATCTGGTAATATGCTGCCCCAGATGATAGCAGCCCTCTGGAATGAGCTGACGCAGGAGTTGATGAATTCGGTCCCAAGAGGTCACGACTTGGGGATAGGGTAGGGTTGTGACGCGGTTACCTTTTTTATTGAAAGCGACGCGGTCTTGGACCTCGACGCCAAGGTCCGTAACGTTGGCACCGACGGCCTGCAACGCATCAATCAGGGTATCGTGGGTCACAATGCCAGCCCCGCGCCCAGCCAGTTCGACATCCGTCCGCTCATAGACATCGACGTGCCAACCCGCGCGCAAAAGGGCTGTCGCTGCGAATAACCCGCCGATCGATCCGCCGCTGATAACTGCGCTTTGTGTCATGCCCTAGGCTCCAATACTATTTATCGACTTATAAATAGCAGCCAGCCGGGCAGTTCAACCATTCAGGCGCATCATTTCTGCGGTGTACCAATCGCCAATCTGGCTGGCCGTCATCCACGCGACGCCGTCATGGCCGCCGACATAATCCAGCAGCTCTTCCAGATAGCGGATACGGTGCGGCACGCCAGTAACATAGGGATGGATTGAAATCGCCATCACTCGAGCGTTATCCCGCCCTTCGGCATAAAGCCTGTCGAACTGGTCGCGGCCACGCTGTAGGAATTCGTCTGAACGGTGTTGCTGAAGGGCGTAGACGGTGATGTCGTTTGTCTCAACCGTGTATGGGATCGTGGTGATCGGCCCGAAGGGTGTCGCAACCTCTTGTGGCAGATCGTCCAATACCCAATCTGCGACATACTTGACTCCCGCTTCGCGGAGCAGATCGAGCGTTTCTTCAGTTTCCGTCAGGCCCGGGCTTTCCCATGATGTGGGTCGCGTGCCGGTGAAGCTTTCAATGGTGTCCATCGCCATATTAATCGCAGCGCGTTGGTCCTCAAGTTTGTGCATGGGGCCTTGAAGGAAACCGTGGCCCATGAACTCCCATCCGGCGTCCCGCCCAGCACCTGCAACCCGTGGATAGCTATTGCAGACGTTGCCGTTGATGGCCAGCGTGGTTGGGATGTTGCGCGCGACAAGGGCCTGATGTTGGCGCCAAAAGCCCGAGCGCATGCCGTATTCGTGCCAAGACCAGTTTGGCACATCAGGGAGCAATGGTTGGCCCATAGGTGGAGGCAAAACAGTGCGCGGCATAGGGCGTTCGATACCCCATTCTTCAACGTTGAGGATCACCCAAACGGCTAGTTTTTTTCCGTCGGGCAACTGCAACTTTGGGCGATCAACGATCGCTTGATAGGGAAGGCGATCAGTTAGGAGCATCAGATTTCCAAAAACTTTTGAAGGGCTGCATTGAAGGCGCCGGACTGGTTGAGGTTTGCGATATGGGCACAATCAGTGATGTTGATGTACTCGCTTCCTGGTGTGCTGATCCACATGGCCTGCATTTCTGCGGGAGGTGCGCCAAGGTCTTCAGTACCAGAGATATAAAGAACAGGCACGTTCATACCAGTCAGGTGCCGCTTATAGTCAAGGTCTTGAAGCGCTCGGGCGCATTGTGTGTAGCCAGCAGGCGTAGTTTGGACGAAATCACTGGCCAAGTCCGCAACCACGCTTTGATTTCTCTGCGCAAACGTCGGCGTTAACCAGCGTTCCAAGGTGCCGGGCCAGATCGCGGATAGCCCGCCAGTAGCAATTGCGGCAATCCGGTCATCCCAACTGTCGGCAAAGGGCTGTGGCGCGTCGGCACGCGCACAAGCACAGACTATCTTGCCAAAACGGTCAGCATGGTGCAGTCCAAGCCCAAGCCCCGACATGCCGCCCAGTGACAACCCAATGTAATCAGCTGTCTGCACCTCAAAGTGGTTCAACACGGCGAGCGCATCGTCTGTCAGATTGTCAAAGCTGTAGTCGCCCACGGGGGTGCTGGACTGTCCATGACCCCTAGTATCGTATCCGATGACACGGTAATGTCGTCCCAACATCGCGCGTTGCGGCTCCCACATGTCCAGACCCGCGCCGAGCGAGTTAGACAAAAGTATCGTAGGTCCATCCGCTTTGCCAGTGACGAGGGCAGACAGAGTTACATCACCACTTTTTAGCTTGACGCGGTCGTTCATTCGGCAACCATGTGTTTCGGACTTGCAGCATTGACAAGAGGCTGCACTTTTTCGGCCAAAAGGATCATAGAATTGCGTCCAAGATCGACATCGGCCCAGTCTTTGCCAGCATAAAGCAGGGTACCAAATTCACCGACTTCCTCGCGCAAAGCGAGCAGTTCATCAGCTACTTTTTCAGGTGTGCCCCAGATCACGCAATCATCGAGAACACCCTCAAGCGTGACCTCATCATCAGACATATTCTGATCTGCCTTAAAAAGGTTAGCCCGCCCGTGTTTTTTCATCTTGGTTAGCAGTTGCGAGTAATAGTAGCGATATGGGCTTTGTGGTCCCAATGCATATTCGCGGGCCGTGTTCAGGTCATCCGCCACGAAAACGGACTTCGCCACGCGCCAATTTGCAAGATCAGCTGAGCGACCGACGCGTTCGCAGCCTTCCACATATTTGGGCCAATGCGATTTGACCCATTTGTTCAACAAAAAATTGGCCGAAATTGGATCCCAGCCACGCGCTGCGGCCTCTGTTACGCCTTTTGAGAAAGGAGCAACAGCAGTGACAACAATAGGTGGGTGCGGGCGCTGAAGCGGCTTGGGCATAATGCCCTGGCCGATCTTGGTCATCATCTGGGTTTCTGTCGTGATGTTCCAGAATTGTCCTTCGATGTTATATGGAGCCTCGGACTCCCAGATTTTCAGGATGGTGTTGATACCTTCAAGAAACATCGCTGGGCGATCCGCGTTCAAAGATCCAAAGACTTCGGCATCGGTCGCAAGACCACCGGGGGAAATACCAAAAATAAACCGACCATCCAGCATGTGGTCCAACATCGCAACTTGGCCTGCAACCGCGGCGGGGTGCGTGTTTGGAATGTTCACAGTGCCAGTGCCCAACTTGATCTGTTTGGTCGCCGCAGCGATCCAAGCGATAAAGCTGATGCAGTGAGTAATGTTTTCGGCTGCGTCGGTTGTATGCTCGCCCACATATGCTTCGGTAAAGCCCAATTCATCTGCCAAAAGGAATGCGGCGCGATCTTCATGCAAGCAGGTCCGCCAATCCTTCCCCAAGGGGTGAATGGGCATTGTGAAGAAACCTAGATTCATATCGCGCTCCGCTCTGTGTCATTTGATTTTCTAACGCACAGGACGCCGCAGTGAAAATTATGAATGCCGCAGTTGGGTATCACAAAATCAAATGAGTGCGCTTGGCAGCAATGTCGCAAGGATAGGGAAAGCCAAAACAAGGAAGGCCGCAACGAGGATGAGCACAAGGTATGGGGCTGACCCGATGAAGATTTTTTTCAGCGTTGCGGTGGGGTCGGGGACCGACCCCCTGACGGTATAGACCAATAGTCCAAAGGGTGGCGACAAGAGCCCAGCTTCGATGACAAGAATGCCGAATATGGCGAACGCGATGGGATCATAACCCATCGCAATGGCAAGCGGGGCAAATATAGGCACCGTCAAAAGGATGATGGAGATACTATCGATCAACATCCCCAGGATGAGCCAGATTGCAGTCATGAGCATGATCACCATTAATGGAGACAGTTGGCTATCGATGAACAACGCTTGGATGTAATTCACGCCGCCGCCGAGCGCGAGAAGGCGGGAATACATCTGTGCAGCGATCAGCAAGAACATGATCGGCGCAGTTGTGCGGCCTGCCTGATAGAGGCTTTCGACAAAGTCTTTGGTTCGCATGCCCTTCACGATCCCGATGATCATGGCGCAGATCACACCGAAGGCGGCGGCCTCGGTCGGGGTAAACCAGCCAAGCCAGATACCGCCAATGACGACCATGATCAGCGCTAGGATACCCAAACCACCAATCAGTTCAGACCGGTTTTCTTCGCGGGTCGGCTCTACAAGGGGTTTGTCGTAAGCCGGTGCAATCTCGGGCGTCACAATCGCAGCGATGATCACATAGGCGGAAAACAGCAGTGCCAGAACGATCCCAGGCAAGATGCCTGCGATGAACAGGGCGCCCACAGACATTTCAGTCAGAATGGCCCAAACGATCAACAAAACAGAAGGGGGGATCAACATGCCAAGACATGCAGAACCCGCAACAGCGCCAAGGGCAAAGGTCTGTTTGTAGCCAAGCTTCATCATCTCAGGATATGCAATTCGGCTAAAAGCGGCAGCAGAGGCAATTGACACGCCTGTAACAGCGGCAAACACGGTATTACCAGCGATGGTGGCAATGGCCAGACGACCGGGTAGGCGGCGCAATGTGCGGTCACAGATGCGGTAAAGGTCACCCGCGGCCCCACTTCGCCATATAAAATCGCCCATCAACACGAATAGCGGAATCACCGCAAACACATCCTTTCGGATGGCCTCATAGGATGTGTTTGACATGATCGCCAAAGCAGCTTCGGTATTGCCGTTGAACATGATGTAGACGCCAACGCCGGAACATAATGCCAGCGCAACACCGATGTGCACCCCAAGCAGGATCAGCACGATCAGCACCCCAAGCATCATTAGAACAATATCACCACCCATCGCCTGCGCTCCTATTCTTCAATCTGCGCGAGCGCACCGGGCGCTTCGTTTTCGTTAATAAGCTGTCCGGTCCAGTCGAGCCAGATCATGTAGGCATAGGCGAATGCGCAAAAGGCGGACATGACTGCGATGGCGCCGCGCACAGGCCACGTAGGCACCCGCAGCGACCCTTCTCCCTCATATTCTCCGATGCGATAAGCATCCCAGAAAGAGGGTACTGTGCCCCAAATCAGCGCAAGAAACAGAGCTAGCCCAAGGATTGATGCGAAAGTACGTAAAAGCCGGCGGGCCCATGGTGGGACAGCATCTGAAAGGATTGTAGTGCGCAGCATAGAACCGGAATAGATTGCCAGAGGGATTTGCAGAAATGTGATCGTAACAATCGAATTCTGCAGAATCTCTTTTGTTCCGGGGATTGGGCGTGACAAAAAAATGCGCCCAAAAACATCGCTAAAAATAAGGAATGCCAATGCCAGCGTCCAAAATGCCGAAAAAATATGCAGCAGGCGTGCTCCGCCTATCTGTGCCTTCATTTTACCCTCCCCGACGACATAAACGCTTATCCTTTGAACGCTAACCGATGCATAAAAAGGATCAAGAGCTTATTTAGCGAACGATAATTTAATCCCGCATTGGTGCGCAGAGTTTCTTGACCGCTGCCTCGCGATGTGCAGAGATTGCTTTAATTAGCAACTGACAAATAAGCCGACCTGTTCGGCAAGCAGTGCTGAGTATAGCGGCAAGTCCGCACGTTCTGGGAGGAAACGATATGAAGAATAAAATGACTTTCGGCTTAGGGGCAATTGCCATCACTGCACTTGCGGCCCCCGTATCTGCCGAGACTTTTACATTGCGGATCGGGTCGGGACACCCTAATGGTCCTGCTATCTATGTGACTGATACTGCTAACTTCTTTGTGCCAGAGGTCATCCGCCGCGTGGCTGAAGAAACAGAGCACGAGATTGAATTTGTTGAAGGTTATGGCGGCGCAATCGCGGGTGTGGCTGAAACCTTAGAGGCAGTGCAAAACGGTATTCTGGACATCGGGGCGTATTGCATTTGCTTTGAACCTGCCAAGTTATTCCTGCACAACTTCCCCTACTATGCGCCCTTCGGGCCACAGGATTCGGATCAGGCCATGGTCGCTGTCCGTTCGGTCTATAACGACGTTCCGTGGCTGACAGAGCAATTCACGGTTGAATACGATCAAGAGCTTTTGGGCCTTCATGGTTGGGATAATTATCACGTCGGAACAACCGATCCGTGGAAAACTATTGCTGACCTGAAAGGCGTGAAAATTGGCGGTGCGGGACCAAACTTGCCGTGGCTTGAATTTGCGGGTGCGATCCCGGTTCAGTCAACATTGCCAGATGGATATCTGTCATTGCAAACGGGCGTCTACAACGGCTGGCTTATGTTCCCATCGGCCTATTTGGGCTTTAAGTTCCATGAACCATCACCGAATTACACGCTTGTCGGATTTGGCGCGATGCCAGTCAACGCATTGACTGTGAACAGCCGCACTATGAACAGCTTACCTGATGACGTGCAGCAAATTCTGCGCGAAGTGGGTCAGGCCTATGAGGATCAGTCAGGAGGGTCGCTGAACGCCGCCCAACAGCGTGGTCTTGACGGGCTTGTGGCTGCAGGCACGAACGTTAAGTCGCTGTCTGATGAAGTCCGCGCCGAGTGGGCCGAATCACTGACAGGGTTCCCACAGCTTCAAGCCACCGAAGCGGATGGTCGCGGGATGCCGGGAAGTGAGGTCATGAAGGCCTACCTAGCTGCTGTGCCGGCTGCAGGTCACGACTGGCCGGTGACTTATATCGTA
>JBLHTS010000006.1:0-33846 GCA_047627695.1 Yoonia sp.
AACGGGATCAAGGTCAGGGCCTGAGCTGAATTCCTCATCATCAATGGACAAAAGGAACGCGCTGGCCCGCGACTGCTGCTGCGCAAATTGGGACAAGTCGCCGTAGTTTGTGACGCCCACGACCTCAACGCCTTCGTTTTCAATGGCTTGCGCCATCGCGCGAATACCGACACCTGAGTTGTTGTCGGAACGGAAGTCTTCGTCGATTATAAATATGGGGAAACGGAACTTCATGATGCTTTCCTAGCGTCAAAGTTTGATAGGCTTTCAGCGCCCCAAGATCGAAGGGACCGCCGGTTCAACCATCATTGTAGCATCGTATATGCGAGTATTTTTAAGGTATTGTCCATCTTTGCGCAGATATTTCCCGCTGGTAGGCGACGATTTTGCAAGCTAAATGGGTTACGCTGTCCAAGACCAATAGATGTGCCACTTCAACACTTTTGTTCGGTGATGGACTGGCCTTAATTTATGGCTTTCAAAGGATCGCGAAATGACAGCGCAACATGAACCAAATGCACCTGTTGCGACGAACATCAAAAACTGGCTTCAGGACCATCCTGAGATCGAGTCTGTGTTTGTCTGCGTCTGCGATCTGAACGGAACAATGCGCGGCAAGCGTCTGCCGATCGAGAAAGCAAAATCACTGCTTGATGACGGGCTTCGCATGCCGCTTTCCATTCTGAGTATGGACGTCTGGGGCGAAGACATCGAAAACAACGAACTTGTTTTTGAAACCGGCGATTCTGACGGGATCTGCGAATATACCGGACGACCTCTTGTGCTGGTCAATTGGACCAGCCAGCCGTCCGCCTTGGCGATGTTCTGGATGCATACGGATGATGGCGCTGCGTTTCTAGGCGACCCGCGTCATGCATTGGCGAATATTGTAGACCGCTACAAGGCGCTTGGTCTGACACCTGTTGTGGCGACCGAGCTAGAATTCTATCTGTGCGACCCCAGCGATGAACGGCCACAGCCACCACGTTCACCCGTCACCGGCAAGCGGCTCGATTCCGACGGGGCGCTGTCGTTGGACGAATTGCAGCATTTCGACAGCTTCCTGAACGATGTCTATCAAGCTTGCCAAGAGCAGGGCATCCCTGCAGATGCGGCTATTTCCGAAAACGGTGCTGGCCAGTTTGAAATCAACATGATGCACGTCGCTGATCCTTTGCAGGCTGCCGACGACGCGGTCCTGTTCAAGCGTCTGGTGCGTGGCATCGCCCGCAAACACGGGCTTGCTGCGACCTTTATGGCAAAACCTTATGGCGATCGCTCTGGTAGCGGGTTCCACGTGCATTTCAGCCTTGTGGACGAAAACGGCGTCAACATGTTCGACAATGGCGGCGAAGAAGGCACGCATTTGATGCTGCACGCTGTTGCGGGTCTGCTGGAAACCATGCAGGAAAACACACTCACTTTTGCACCGCATGAGAATTCCTATCGTCGTCTGTTGCCCGGCACGCATGCGCCGACAAGTGTGGCTTGGGGATATGAAAACCGCACCGCTGCGATCCGTATTCCCGGCGGCAATCACAAAGCCCGCCGGATCGAACACCGTGTCGCTGGTGCCGATGCAAATCCCTATTTGGTTGTGGCCAGTATCTTGGGTGGCGCGCTTCTCGGGATCGAAAAAGAGATGAATCCTGCTGCACCGATTGAAGGGGATGCCTACAGCTTGCGGCTTGATCACTTGCCGCTGGACTGGGCGACGGCGATCCAGACCTTCAAACGTGGCGAGCATGTGCAAGACATCTTTTCCAAGCGCCTACAGACGATGCTTGTCGAATGCAAAACCCAAGAACTCAAGAGGTTTGCGCGCCACGTGACCGATTTCGAATTTCATAGCTACCTAGAGACCGTGTGATGGCGACTGAAACCTTTGCCGCGAGCGGAACGACAAAACATACGACTAGCTATTATGCAGCAAGTGCAAACCCTGCACCGGAACGGCCGCCGCTAAAAGGCGATCACACGATAGATATTTGTGTCGTTGGCGCAGGGTATAGCGGGTTGTCGACGGCACTGCACCTTGCAGAAAAAGGCTACAAGGTCGCGATTATCGAAGGTGCGCAGGTCGGCTGGGGCGCGTCTGGCCGCAATGGCGGACAGATTGTGAACGGCCTGAACGCGAGCTTGCAAACAATCAAGAAACGTTACGGGCAGGATACTGCCAATTTCGTCGCTGGCCTAGTCCAAGAGGGTGGCGATATTATCCGCGACCGTGTCAAATCATACGACATCAAGTGCGATCTTAAAGAAGGCAACATTTTTGTGGGCCTGACCCCCGCACATATGAAAGAACTCGAGGCGCGGCGCGCACTTTGGTCCTCATATGGCATCAAAAACCAAGATATGCTGGATAAGACACAACTGCGCGACCATATTGGCTCTGACCTCTATAAGGGTGGCATGATTGACCACACGGGTGGACATATGCATCCTCTGAACCTTTGCCTTGGTGAGGCCGCAGCGTTCGAGAAATGCGGTGGCGTGATCTACGAACAATCACCCGTAGTCCATGCTGATACCGAAGCAGCAAAGCCGGTTGTTAAAACTGCGCAAGGCAAGATGACGTGCAACACGCTGATCCTTTGCGGAAATGCCTATCTGGGCCATGTTGTGCCTGCGCTGACGTCTCGCGTGATGCCGGTATCCACCCAAATGATGGCAACCGCACCTTTGGACCCCGCACAAGCGAACGCTCTTTTACCGACAGATAAGTGTATCGAAGACGTGCGGTATATCTTGGACTACTATCGCCTGTCAGGTGACAACCGCCTGATTTTTGGTGGCGGGACCGTCTACGGCGGCACAGACCCAAGTGATGTTGTGACAAAGCTGCGCCCAGCGTTGGAAAAGGTCTATCCAAGCCTGAAAGGGATCAAGATCGACCACGCCTGGAGCGGCAACTTCGCCCTATCGTTTAGCCGCGTCCCGCAAATGGGCCGACTGGGAACAAACACCTATTTTGCACATGGGTACAGCGGTCATGGCGTCACCGGGTCGCACACATTCGGCCGGATCTTGGCGCAAGCAGTCGACGGCGACAGAACACGCTTTGACGTCTTTGCAAAAGTGCCTTGGTATCCATTCCCGGGTGGGCGGATGCTACGCGTGCCATATTCGATGGTCGGTTCTTGGTACTACGCGCTGCGGGATCGCCTAGGGGTCTAATGCGGCTGTGATAAATAGACCAATCAGCGGTAGGCTGTTTGCCAGCTATGCCTTCTGCGCCAATCGCGCTTCGAGCACATCAAACGGCACACCCGGATCGTCCTTAGCATCGCGTATCACCAGTGATGTTTTCACCGATGCGACGTTCTGGGCGCTGGTTAACTCTTCGGTCAAGAACCGTTGGAACGTTCGCAGGTCGGGCGCCACGCATTTGAGGATGAAATCCACTTCGCCGTTAAGCATGTGACATTCACGCACAAGCGGCCAGCTTTGGCAGAGCCCTTCAAATCTTGTCAGATCCGCTTCGGCCTGACTGACCAGACCGACCATCGCGAAAACCTGCACTTCAAAGCCCAGTTCGCGGGCGTTGACGTCGGCATGGTAGCCCAAGATGAACCCTTGCTCTTCCAGCGTCCGCACACGGCGCAAACAGGGTGGGGCAGAGATGCCGACACGTTTGGCAAGCTCGACGTTGGTCATACGGCCATCCGCTTGAAGCTCTGCCAGAATCGTCCTGTCAATTATGTCTAGTTTTGCCCCTGGCATGGAAGTCCCCTGATATTTTTTCAAATGCTACGCTAAGATAACAACCTGCGCAACAATATTTCAAGGATCCGCAATAAAAGAACGCTATAAATCAAGAAAATGCTGGCCTTTAAACATGCCCCAAGCGCGGCTATATCGAAGCTGACAATTTTGAAGAGGCTGCCATGACTGATACGCGACACACCAAAGTTTTGATCATTGGATCGGGTCCTGCGGGCTACACCGCAGGCGTTTATGCGTCACGCGCGATGTTGGAGCCTATCCTGATCCAAGGGATCGAACCTGGCGGGCAGTTGACCACTACAACTGAGGTCGAGAACTGGCCCGGAGATAGCGAAGTGCAAGGCCCTGATCTGATGATCCGGATGGAAGCGCATGCCCGCGCGATGGGTTGCGAGATCGTGGGCGACATCGTGACCCAACTTGACCTGCAAAACCGTCCTTTCACAGCCAAATGTGATAGCGGTGCGATCTACACAGCTGACGCCGTGATTTTGTGCACCGGCGCGCGCGCGAAATGGCTGGGTCTGCCGTCAGAAGAGAAGTTCAAAGGCTTTGGCGTCAGCGCCTGTGCGACTTGCGACGGATTCTTTTACCGTGGTCAGGAGATCGTTGTCGTCGGTGGCGGTAACACCGCTGTGGAAGAGGCACTGTTCCTGACGAATTTCGCGTCCAAGGTCACGCTTGTTCACCGCCGTGATGAGTTGCGTGCCGAAAAAATTCTGCAAAACCGCCTGATAAACAATCCCAAGATCGAAACTCTCTGGTTCCATCAAATCGAAGAGGTTTACGGCGCTGATAGTCCACTGGGCGTCGAAGGCGTGCGCGTCAAGCACACCAAAACCGGCGAAGTCACCGACCTGCCCGCCAAGGGCGTTTTCGTGGCCATCGGTCATGCGCCAGCCAGTGAATTGGTCAAAGATCAGCTTGAGACGCACAATGGCGGCTACGTCAAAGTGGCTGCAGGCACAACCAAAACGGCAATCCCAGGTGTGTTTGCAGCGGGTGATTTGACGGATCATGTCTACCGTCAGGCGGTGACCTCTGCTGGAATGGGCTGCATGGCGGCACTGGACGCGGAAAAGTTCATCGCTGAAATGAAAGATCCGTCCTAAGGCGTAACTCTTTTTACGTCATCTGTTCTGACGGACTGCGTTCTAGCAGATTATCGCCCTTTTCAGCGCCCCTTGCTAGACAACCCATATCATTGGGGTCTATGCCTCCGGCAACGCATAATGACGATTGATAGAGAATGACAATGGCACAAGATTTGACACCCATCCCCGAGCTTTACGTCTCTTATGACAGTGCGCAAAAGCTGAAAATGGAAGCGGCTGATCTGCCCAGCATTGATCTGACGCCACGCCAAATCTGCGATTTGGAACTGCTGATGAATGGCGGGTTTAATCCGCTTAAGGGGTTCCTGTCCGAGGCCGACCATAATGGTGTCGTTGATAACATGCGATTGGCGGATGGTGCGTTGTGGCCGATGCCGATCAACTTGGATGTGTCCGTGGCCGTGGCCGATACTATCGAAATTGGCCAAGACATCGCCCTGCGCGACCAAGAAGGCGTGATCCTTGGCACCATGACCGTTACTGACAAATGGGTGCCGAATAAATCACACGAGGCCACGATGGTCTTTGGGGCTGATGATCAGGCGCATCCCGCTGTCAATTACCTGCACAACACGGCCGGTGCGGTCTATCTGGGTGGCCCTGTGACGGGTATCCAACAGCCCGTTCACTACGATTTCCGCGGCCGTCGCGATACGCCTAACGAATTGCGCGCCTATTTCCGCAAGCTTGGCTGGCGCAAAGTTGTGGCCTTCCAGACCCGCAATCCGTTGCACCGAGCCCATCAGGAACTGACTTTCCGCGCCGCAAAAGAGGCGCAGGCGAACCTTTTGATCCATCCTGTCGTGGGCATGACCAAGCCGGGCGATATCGATCACTTCACCCGCGTGCGCTGCTACGAGGCCGTGCTGGATCAATATCCGTCCGCCACCACCTCGATGAGTCTTTTGAACCTTGCTATGCGCATGGCCGGCCCGCGCGAAGCGGTTTGGCATGGCTTGATCCGCAAGAACCACGGCTGCACGCATTTCATCGTCGGCCGTGATCATGCTGGACCAGGCAAGAACTCTGCCGGGCAAGATTTCTACGGCCCCTATGATGCGCAGGATTTGTTCCGCACCCATCAGGCTGAAATGGGCATCGAAATGGTCGATTTTAAGCAAATGGTCTACGTGCAGGATCGCGCCCAATACGAACCGGCTGACGAGATCGCAGATCGGGACAATGTCACCGTTCTGGATATTTCTGGAACAGAGTTGCGGCGTCGTCTGTCCGAGGGCCTAGAGATACCGGAGTGGTTTTCTTTCCCAGCCGTCGTGCAAGAATTGCGAAGGACGCGTCCAGCACGGGCAAAGCAGGGGTTCACTGTATTTTTTACTGGGTTCTCGGGCTCTGGCAAATCCACAATTGCCAATGCTTTGATGGTCAAGCTGATGGAAATGGGTGGCCGTCCGGTCACCTTGCTTGATGGCGATATTGTCCGCAAGAACCTGTCGTCAGAGCTGGGCTTTAGCAAGGAACATCGCGATCTGAACATTCGCCGGATCGGCTATGTGGCTTCTGAGATCACCAAGAACGGTGGCATTGCTATTTGTGCGCCAATCGCGCCATATGCGACGACCCGTCGTGCAGTGCGCGAAGATGTGGAGCAATTCGGTGCGTTTATCGAAGTGCACGTTGCCACCTCGATCGAGGAATGCGAACGCCGGGACCGCAAGGGTTTGTACAAGCTGGCCCGCGAAGGAAAGATCAAGGAATTCACAGGGATTTCAGATCCCTATGACGTCCCACAAAGCCCCGAGCTGTCCCTAGAGACGGAAAGCGTGCCAGTTGATAACTGCGCGCATCAGGTGATCTTGAAGCTCGAAAGCCTAGGGCTGATCAAGGGGTAGGGTGGGTCTAAACTCACCTTACGTTTGTCAATGAAGCGTAACAGGCTGCATATGGTTTTCACGTGCTAGGTGAAAGGCCAGCTTGCGGTTTGCCACGACGGCCAGTTGTTCGCCCGCTGCGTTATGCACTGCAAAAAGCTCTTGCAGATCGCCGACTTTGTCACGCATGTCTTCGGGTAAGTCAGTGACCAAGATCGGTTTTACATAAACGATGTCTCTGTCGATATTCTCAAGGTCGAATTTCGTATTCATGGTCTACCCTTTCTTGATGCTGATTGTTTGGATGACACGCTTGGGCTCGGCACGGGTTAGATCCACGTGTAGTAGGCCGTTTTCCATTGCGGCCTCGCCCACATCGACACCCTCTGCCAGCACGAACGAGCGTTGGAATTGCCGTGCCGCAATTCCGCGATGCAAGAAAATGCGGCCTTCGCTGTCGTCGGTTTGACGCCCACGGATCACTAGCGCGCTGTCTTCGACAGTGATCGCCAGATCATTTTCGGTAAAACCCGCGACTGCCAGCGTGATCCTGTAGGAGTTCCGCGAGGTCTGTTCGATGTTGTACGGCGGATAGCCTTCATTTTCGCTTTTTGCGGTACGTTCGACCAGCCGTTCAAGTTGTTCAAACCCCAAAAGAAACGGATGCGTTCCCAGAGCCATTTTTGTCATAAGACATGCCCTTTTGTAAGCGACTGTCAGGTGTTGGCCCCGCATGCGGCGACCGCTTAAGGAAAATATGGGGTCGTGTCGTGCATTGATCAAGAGGAAGTATTAGGTTCTTGGCATCAAACCGCTATATGGTCAGCAACAGTTAAAGCTAGATTTGGACGCCCTTCCCATGAAATCCTCGAGTGAAATGGAACAGCACGACGTGCTGCGCGTTAAATTGGCAGTGCTCAAGCAAGAGCACCGCGATTTGGATTTGGCGATTGATGCTCTGCAGTTGCGTGGATCATTGGATATGTTGACGATCAAGCGGCTGAAAAAGCAAAAGTTGGCGCTGAAGGATCGTATTGCATATGTTGAGGACCGTATTCTGCCCGATATTATCGCTTGAAGGCATTGCCGCGCCGCTTGCCTTGGCTATAGTGCCGCCTTCTTGGAATGATGGGACGACAACATGACCAAACCCCTTGTTGGCATTATTATGGGCAGCCAATCTGATTGGCGGACGATGATTGAAGCCGCAAACGTGCTGGATGAATTGGGTGTGGCCTATGAGACCAAGATCGTCTCGGCGCATCGCACGCCTGACCGCATGTGGGACTATGGCAAAACGGCCGTCGTACGCGGCCTACAGGTCATTGTCGCCGGTGCCGGTGGCGCGGCCCATTTGCCCGGTATGATGGCCTCAAAGACCCGAATTCCGGTCATTGGTGTTCCGGTGCAAACCCAAGCTTTGTCGGGTGTCGACAGCCTTTATTCGATCCTGCAAATGCCACGTGGATTCCCGGTGGCAACCATGGCGATTGGTGCTGCTGGTGCCAAAAATGGTGGGCTGATGGCGGCGGCTATTTTGGCATTGCAGGACCCCGCTTTGGCTACCCGTCTTGATCACTGGCGCAATGATTTGAGCGCCTCTATCCCTGATGAGCCCAGCAATGACTAAGCCGCTTCCCGTAGGGGCGACCATTGGTATTCTGGGCGGTGGTCAATTGGGCCGCATGCTATCGGTAGCGGCTGCGAGGTTGGGCCTAAAGACGCATATCTTTGAACCGGGTGCCAATGCGCCTGCGGGTGACGTCGCTTACCGTGTCACGACCGCCAGCTACGACGATGCTGCAGAACTGACCACATTTGGTCAAAGCGTTGACGTGATCACCTACGAGTTCGAAAACATCCCGACCACTGCGCTTGATCTGCTCGAAACGCTCGCCCCGATCCACCCCGGACGGCAGGCATTAGCGACCAGTCAAGACCGCTTGGTCGAGAAGAAATTTTTGCAAGACCTTGGCCTGCAAACCGCACCATTTGCGGATGTCGCGAGTGCCGCTGATCTCGACGTCGCGATTGCCCAGATTGGTACGCCTGCGATCCTCAAGACCCGCTGTTTCGGCTATGATGGGAAAGGGCAGGCGCGGATTATGACGCTCGATGCTGCCACAGCCGCGTTCATCGACATGGCGGGCGCGCCCGCGATTCTTGAGGGCTTTGTCAATTTCAGCCACGAAGTGTCGATCATCGGCGCGCGTTCCCCGGATGGGGCTGTGTCGTGCTATGATCCGGGCGAAAACGTGCATGAGGACGGCATTTTGCGCACGACCACCGTGCCTGCAAAGCTAAGCCCGAACCAGCGGACCGATGCGGTTCTTATTGCGGCGCGTATCCTGAACGCGCTGGATTACGTGGGTGTGATGGGGGTCGAGCTGTTCGTGACCCCGCAAGGTTTGATCGTGAACGAGATCGCACCCCGCGTGCATAATTCAGGCCATTGGACGCAGAACGGATGCGCGATTTGCCAGTTTGAACAGCATATCCGTGCGGTTTCTGGTTGGCCTTTGGGGGATGGATCGCGTCACTCTGATGTTGTGATGGAAAACCTGATCGGCGACGATATGGACCGCGTGCCTGACTTGGCCAAGACCGATGCAGCGATCCATCTTTATGGCAAAGCCGACGTCAAAGCTGGTCGCAAAATGGGCCATGTGAACAAGATTGTACCTGCCACAAAATAGACCCTAGTCGTTCCCGAAAATAACGTCTGTTAAGCTAAGGTCGCGATCAAAGCGCCCTTCTTTAATGAAAAAGATCACTTCTTCAATGACCAGCGGGTTGTTCATCATAAAGGTATGGGTGACAGGCAGGACAATCTGATCCTGCATTTCGGCCAACTCGGTCGATGCGACAGAGACTTTACCGTCATCGGGCCCGTTGATCAAAGCCGAATAGACAAGATTAAGCGACCGGTTGCCTGCGATGATGCCGATTTCATAAGGTAACAAATCAAGCGAGTTCGGCAGGCTGTATTCGTCAGTACCAAGCTGCATTCCTGCAGGTCCATTGACCCATTGAAACGGTTCAAAATCACCGAATATATCAACCAGCTCAGACCCGCCATTGGGCGGTGCCAACATCACGACGCGGCCCATCCGTGGGGGCCGGTTTTTTTCCAGCCACGCGCGCGCAAGGATTCCACCCATCGAGTGGGTCACGAAATGCACCGTTGCGTCACCGCAAGCAGCTACATCCTCTGCAAGGTGTTCGTCGACGAGTGTTTGAATATCCGCTGATGTCGAAGGATAGCCGCGGTTGATCACTTTGTAGCCATGATCCTCAAGCACCAACTGCATAGGTGTCAGAGAAATCTCGGTCCGTGCCAAGCCGTGCAATAGCACAACGCAGTCCTGTGCCAATGCAGCACCACCGGTGAAAACGCCAAAAAGGGTCGCCCAAATCAGTTTCATCTCACAAAGGTAGCATTTGTGCGGCGCAGCAAAAGCCCCCAGCACAAGAAAACCTAACGTCGCGCGGCAAGCGAGACCGCAATGCCGCCTAGTACCAGTGTGCCTGCGATCGACAAACGTAGAGTTAAGGGCTCGCTAAGGAACACGACACCGGCGGTAACGGCTATCACAGGAACGCTTAGCTGTGCGATGCCCGCGACTGTTGTCGGCAGGGAAGGCAGTACACGATACCACATCGCATAGCCGACGCCGGATGTGAGTGCGCCCGCGATGATCGCTGTGATGATCCCGCCCAACGGCATGGTGCCAATTCCGACCCAAACCATTGCGGCTGCCACAAGCGGGAAACACAACAAAAAGTTGCTGGCAGTCGCACCCAAAGGGTCAGATTCAGCGCGCCCCAAAAGCGTATACGCAGCCCATGCGATGCCTGCCATTGCCATCGACATTGCGCCAACCAAGGGAACCGCGGCTTCACCGCTGGGCCATAGCAACACGCAAAGTCCCATCAGCGCGATCGCAGCCCCGATCCAACGCAAAAGCGGGATATTATTGCCTTCGAACACAGCCCAGCTAAAGACGACGACTTGCAGAACCCCAAACAGGATTAGCGCGCCCAGCCCTGCGTCCAGCGTGATGTAGGCCCAAGAAAAACCAACCATATAGACCGCGAGTGCGGCTGCACCGGCCATGCGTTTTTGGGTCAAAACTGGTGGTGACGGTGCCTTGCGCACGATCACCAGCAGCCACAGCATCACGGCGCCCGCAGCGGTCCGTACTGTTGCGAACTCAAGCGGGTCCATACCCTGCAAGGCTACGCCAATCCGGTTGAGTACTGAATTGGCCGCAAAAGCGCACATGATTAGGGCGACAAGCGCAAATAGTTTCATAGGTGTGCCTTCTGATTGCAAAAGACAGTTGATAACGGATTACGGTGATTGGAAAGGGGGTGAGTGGTGCAAGTCTATTTGGGGTAACGGTGGCTCTGCGGGACAAAGCGACATCGACAGGGGCCTTTTTTGAAGCAGTAGTCGATGGGAGAGCCGCAAAAACAAATAGAGTGAACAGATAGAATTGCCTTCACAATGGACGACCTGCCGTTGTGGCCGCAGTCTTATTCACGACCTGGATACACCGCTGTAGGAATCGTGACGTCAATCCGGAATGCAATAAAAGAGCATGCGATATCTGGCGTATATATATTTTCAAATTCTTGGCCACTTCTTGAACACCCAGAGTTTTCATAAATCCCGGATGACTGGGTTGCTGATGGTCATTACATCGCTAATCATACCCATTCGCATATCGAATTGCCCGATGTGACCGCCGCGGCGTTTATAGCGGATATCGATCTGGCGGAACATCATCTGGCACCTTGGTTGTCCAAAGCGCCACTTAAACTTTGCTGGCACCCACTTTGCTATTGGGGTGAAACGCGAGAAAAGCTGAAGAAGGTGAACGCACACCTGAAAGATAGGAACTTAACATCTGTTGATGTCACATCCTGGGCCTATGAATGGACGTGGAATCGCGCATATCGGAACGCCTTGGATGCGAACGACAAAGCTGCAGTTGCGTTTGCGAAGAAAAGTTATTTGGACTTTTCTGCGGCGCAGCTCCGTCATGATATGATCGCTGCGAGAGCTTGGTTTGGCGAAGATACTGTCGGGATAACATTGGGTCACAATGTCCCTTTCTTTGCGGACATCGCCTCCGACTACTTTTCCCGTTTCAAAGAGGAAGGCGCTGTTTTTGTCCCCCCTTGAAGATGCGTTGAAGGGACCGGCACAGGCTGCGGTTGGGTCTGTTGTTTCCAGCGAGTTTCTGGATCTTCAGCAAAAACTTGCAGCAGATTCAGGACACCGTATCCCGAAATTCCCTAGCGAGACTGAAGCACTATATGCCCAGATCGTCGAGATGGCAGTGGGTCAGAATGGCTGAGGCTCCGTTGCCAATTTCAAACCCGTTCCAGGCATTTATAAGCTGACGCTTGCCTCAATGCTCTGACGCGTGCTTGTAGGATGGCTGGTCGTTCACCCCCCCCCAAACTGGCACTTTAGTGAAAAAAGGACGGCTCCTTATGGAACCGCCCTCTTTGATTTAAGGTCAACATGTTCTTGGTATTTGCTGCGCAAACACCAGCCTCATGCCAAACGCGTTTGGGCTAAGCCCAAGCCGCGTTTTACATCATGCCGCCCATGCCGCCCATGCCGCCCATGCCGCCCATGTCGCCGCCGCCGCCGCCGCCGTCTTTCGACGGCTTGTCAGCAACCATAGCTTCGGTTGTGATCAGCAGACCAGCAACGGATGCTGCGTCTTGAAGCGCTGTGCGCACAACTTTGGCCGGGTCAATGACGCCAAACTTGAACATGTCGCCATATTCTTCTGTCTGTGCGTTAAAGCCGAAGGATTTATCGTTGCTTTCGCGGATTTTGCCAGCGACGACAGAACCGTCAACGCCAGAGTTTTCAGCGATCTGACGCAGTGGTGCCTCAAGTGCTTTGCGGATGATAGAAATACCAACATCTTGGTCAGAGTTTGCACCCTTAAGACCATTAAGCACTTTACCAGCCTGAATCAAAGCAACACCACCACCAACAACGATGCCTTCTTGAACAGCAGCGCGTGTCGAGTTCAGTGCATCGTCAACGCGATCTTTACGCTCTTTGACTTCCACTTCGGACATGCCGCCGACGCGGATAACAGCAACACCGCCAGCCAATTTGGCAACGCGCTCTTGCAGCTTTTCGCGGTCATAGTCGGATGCTGTATCGTCAATTTGGCCACGGATCTGCATGACGCGAGCTTCGATTTCAGCTTTGTCGCCGCCACCGTCAATGATAGTCGTCTCGTCTTTGGTGATCGAAACACGCTTGGCAGAACCCAGCATGTCCATTGTGACGCTTTCCAGCTTCATGCCCAAATCGTCAGAGATGACCTGGCCGCCAGTAAGGATCGCGATGTCCTGCAACATGGCTTTACGGCGATCGCCGAAACCAGGTGCTTTGACAGCCGCAATTTTCAAACCGCCGCGCAGCTTGTTCACAACAAGCGTTGCAAGTGCTTCGCCTTCGACATCTTCCGAGATGATCAAAAGTGGCTTGCCGGACTGGATGACTGCCTCAAGCAGTGGAACCATTGGCTGAAGCGAAGAAAGCTTTTTCTCGTGCAACAAGATAATCGCATCTTCGAGTTCAACAGTCATTTTGTCAGGGTTAGTGACAAAGTAAGGCGACAAGTAGCCGCGGTCGAACTGCATGCCCTCAACAACGTCGGTCTCGGTCTCGAGGCCTTTGTTTTCTTCGACGGTGATAACACCTTCGTTGCCGACTTTTTGCATCGCATCAGCGATCTGACGACCGATTTCTGCTTCGCCGTTGGCGGAAATTGTACCGACCTGTGCAACTTCGTCGCTGTCGTTAACCGGACGTGCCGCTGCTTTGATCGCTTCAACAACTTTCGTTGTCGCAAGATCGATACCGCGCTTGAGGTCCATTGGGTTCATGCCAGCGGCGACAGACTTCATGCCCTCGCGAACAATCGCTTGGGCCAGAACTGTTGCTGTTGTTGTACCGTCACCAGCTTCGTCATTGGTGCGCGATGCAACTTCTTTGACCATCTGTGCGCCCATGTTCTCGAACTTGTCTTCCAGTTCGATCTCTTTAGCGACAGTTACACCGTCTTTCGTGATACGTGGGGCGCCGAACGACTTTGACAAAACCACGTTGCGGCCTTTGGGGCCAAGCGTGACTTTAACCGCGTCAGCAAGGATGTTCACACCCTTAAGCATACGGTTACGGGCGTCGGTCCCGAATTTTACTTCTTTAGCAGCCATTTTTATGTGCTCCTTCGTTTAAGTGAATAATGAGGTCGACCACGTCGGCTTACAGGATGCCGAGGATGTCGCTTTCTTTCATGATCAGCAGCTCTTCGCCGTCAATCTTGACCTCTGTGCCGGACCATTTGCCAAACAGCACTTTGTCGCCAGCCTTAACTGACATCGCGATCAGCTCACCGCTGTCTTTGCGTGCGCCTTCGCCAATGCTGACGATTTCGCCTTCTGCAGGCTTTTCTTTCGCGCTCTCAGGAATGATAAGGCCGCCAGACGTCTTCTCTTCGCCTTCAAGGCGACGGACGAGTACGCGGTCGTGAAGTGGTGTAAATGCCATTTCAGAACTTCTCCAGTTCGGGTTTCTTTGTGTTAGCACTCAGTAGTCTCGAGTGCCAACGCAGCGTAGGTAGGGATCAAGAACAGGTGAGTCAACCGTCGACGAGCTGCTTCCTCTCAATTTTTGAAGCTTGGTGAAAAATGGCGGAAGACTTCGTCCCGGTTTGTTGACAGCCATTGCACTGGCTCTAGCTTTCTAGTGTGGCTTTATTGGTTTGCGAAACGGTGATGCAATCCCTTCGCGGGCACATCTAGGAGTATCGACATGGCACAAAAAACTCCAAACAAGACCCTGATGGATAGCGGTATCTCAAACTGGACGGCTGATAGGTTGCCCGACCTGAAGGGCAAGCTTTATGTGATCACTGGGGGTAATTCCGGCATTGGCCTAGAGGCTGCAAAGCATCTGGGTAAAGCAGGCGCAGATATCGTCTTGGCCTGCCGGTCTGTCGCAAAAGCAGAGGACGCTGCGAAAGATCTGCGCGCCCTTTTTTCTGGTCAAGTTGACGTGGTGCAACTTGATCTGAGCGATCTAGTTTCTGTCCGTACAGCTGCCGCCGCCATGCGGGCCAAATACACCAAAATAGACGGTTTGATTAACAACGCAGGCGTCATGCAGACACCGAAGCAAAAGACAGCCGACGGCTTTGAGATGCAGTTTGGCACAAACCATTTGGGTCACTTTTTGTGGACCAGCTTGCTAATTGATCTGGTTGACGCGGCTGCGGGGCGTGTCGTGACGCTATCCAGCATCGCGCATTTTTCCGGGGAAATCCGGTTTGGTGATCTGATGGGTGAAAAGGCGTATTCCCCGATGTCTGCATATAGCCAAAGCAAGGGAGCAAACTTGATGTTTGCGCTTGAGTTGGATCGCAGACTGCAAGCGACTGGCAAGAAAGCGATCAGCATTGCCTGCCATCCCGGTTATTCGAACACGAACCTACAAAGCACAGGTCCTACAGGGATATTCAGTTTTCTGTATAAGTTCACTAATCCCTTGTTGGCCCAATCATCAAGCGATGGTGCGCTTCCCACAGTGCTGGCGGCAGGCGGTACGGAAGCAAAGCGCGGTGGGTATTTTGGCCCACAGAAAATGGGGGAAACCCGTGGCCCTGTGGGCGACGCGAAAGTTGCGGCGTATGTCTTAGATGAAGCTGCAGCAAAGCGGCTTTGGGAAGTTAGCGAAGCGCTTGTTGGGCATACGTGGGCCTAAGGGCTTGCACCACAACCAGTTTAGTCCGGCTTGCGCGGTCCTGTGTCGTCTTCGGACAGGATGCGCCACGCGTCCCCTTCAAGGTCTTCATACTGATTGTTGCGCAAGCTCCACAGGAAAGCCGCAAGGCCAAGGCCGCCCAAAATGAGGGATACGGGGATCAAAACGACAAGAATATTCATAGCCGCCCTCGTAGTCTAAGAGCGTTTAAAAGAACAGTGATTGATGATGTGGACATCGCAATGGCCGCTATAAGCGGCGTTGCAAAACCTGCAAGTGCGATCGGCACGGCAATCACGTTATAGACGGTCGAGATCGCAAAGTTCTCTTTGATCCGTGCGCGTGCGGCGCGGGCGACCAAGGGCAGTTCGATCAAAGGCCGCAAGCTATCGTTCAGCAATACAATGTCAGAGGCCGCGCGCGACGCATCCGCCGCCGTAGCAGGCGAAACAGAGGCATAGGCCGCAGCCAATGCGCCAGTGTCATTCAGCCCGTCACCGACCATAAGAACATGCGCACCACGTGCTGTAAGCGCGTTTATGTAGACGATCTTGTCGGCGGGCTGTGTCGCGGCCTGCCACGTATGGATACCTAAAGCGCCCGCTATGCGCGATGTCTCAGTGGCGTCGTCGCCAGAAACCAGATGCACCTTCAACCCTAATTCTTGCCATGTCTTCACAAGGTCAGCGGCACCATCACGCAGCTGCGATCGCAGGGTAATCCTTTGCGGCTTGCCTGCGCCAATCTGGATGAAAGTTCCCGCACCGGCACCCAGCCAAGCCCCTGATCCCAGACGCACGGTTTGGCCCTTATATGTGGCGCTTAGCCCTTTGCCTGCATGTTCTTGCTGGTCTGTGATCGTCGCAGGGGTGATCCCGTCAAGAGACGCTGCAATGGCCTGCGAAATCGGGTGACTTGCATTCTGCGTCATTGCAAGCGCGATACTTTGGGTCAGTGGATCAAGCATGTCACGGGCAGCGGCGGGCATTGTCAGCGTGCCGGTTTTGTCGAACACGACAGTGTCGACTTCGGCCAAACGCTCGAGCGCGGTGCCGTCTTTGACCAGCAGGCCCGCGCGGAACAAGCGTCCCGCTGCCGTGGTCGAAACCGCGGGCACCGCAAGACCCAGCGCACATGGGCAGGTGATGATCAAGACAGCTACAGCGATGTTCAGGGACAGGCGTACATCGACTGAATAGATGACCCAGCCAACAAAGGCTGCAAGCGCCAAAATATGTACGAGTGGCGCGTAGATCGCCGCCACACGGTCTGCGATGGCAGTATAGCGATTGCGCACGGCCTCGGCCTCGTCAACCATCGTCACCATTTTGCGCAAGGTCGTATCGGCGCCCACGGTGGTCGCACGGATTGTCAGGGGACCGGTCATATTAACCTCGCCTGCAGTGACGGCAGAGCCTACATTTGCGGCGCTCTGGCGGCTTTCGCCGGTCAGCAGGGATCGGTCAATCTGGCTTGCTCCATCAGTGACCATGCCATCGACCGGAATGCGGCCACCGGGCAGGACCTGGATCAGATCACCCACAGCAAGCTGTGCGAAATCCACCATCTGGCGGGCACCATCGCGCAGGCGCATCACACGTGGAACTTCTAGCGCGGAAAGCTGCGCAGCAGCCGATGCGGCGGCTTTGCGGCTGCGGTAGTCAAGATACCGTCCGATTAGCAAGAAGAACGTTAGTGACAGCGCTGCGTCAAAATAGGCGTGATGACCGCCGTAGAATGTTTCGTACAGGGACATGCCAGCGGCAAGGATGATTGCCAGCGAGATCGGCACGTCCATATTTAGTTTGCGCACCGAAAGTGCGCACCACGCGTTTTCAAAGAACGGCTGTGCGGCATAGGCAAGGGCAGGGATCGCGATGGTGGCGCTAATCAAATGAAACAGGTTTTGGGTGGCCCCAATTGCGCCAGACCAAACTGCGACCGACAACAACATGACATTCATCATGGCAAAGCCTGAAACGGCGATGCGGGTCATCAGGCCACGACCATAGCTGTCGGCTTCGGTCCCCAACAGGCTGGTGTCTAGCACACGTGCCTCGAAACCGGCCATTTCAAGCGTTTCTATCAAAGCTTCGGGCGCAATTGGTTGGTTGGTCCCGACCGTAACGCGTTTCATGCTGAGGTTCACACGGGCGTTCGCGACGCCGTCCAGCGCCCGTAAAGCGCGTTCAACCTCGTTGATGCACGCCACACAGTGGATGCCCGGCAAAGACAGCATAATTTGCGTTGTGCCGTTAGAGGCCGCTTTTGCAAGCTGCCCCTCTGGCAGGCCCACGCAGGCCGGACAAAACGAGGCGTCGCTCATTTTGCGGTCAATGGAAAGCGGCGGCGGAATTTGATGCCATCAGGTGCGGTCATCTCAAGGCGCAGGTTCCAATAGCCGTCGCCAGCGACAACAGGCGCGGACCATGCGGTGCCGGTCCATATGAATTGCGGAGTGCTGTCTTGGCCCGTGTGCGTGGCGCGACCAAAGGTGGCGCGGGTGATTTCGCCCTTAACGGGATTGTTGCCTGCATCCAAGATTGCCACGGTAAGCACGCCCTCTTCGATAGTGGCGCTCACATCCCATTGCAGTGCGATTTGGGCGGCGCGGTCAGCTTGAAAGCTCTGGCTGATGACATATGAATTGCGGGTCTCAAGTCCCGGGAATGTCGCAATTGCGTTCCAAGCCAAAGTCAGGTTGACCGCGATGATGATGCCAAAGCCGCCGACCATCAGGCTCAACATATGCCAGCCGGTAAATTCACGTGTCATTGTGATGTCCTTCCGTTGAAAATGACGTCTTTGTGGGCGCGTTCGCCTGATATACTGTCTTCGACCCAGAACCGCAGATCGGTCCGGTCGGTACTTGCCGCAGGATCACCGGGGCGGGCAGAGACATAGACGCGTTGCAGGAATGTTTCGTTTGCCGGGACAATCAGGCTGCGCTGGGAAGTGCCTTCAAGTTCGATCCGCAGGATAGAATCCGAGGTCAGCGACAGACTGAACTGGCGGTCTTCCCCGTGCTTGTTGAGCAGCCTGACATCATAGATGTTGCGGATCGTGCCGTCAGACAAGGTCACGAAGGTCGGATTGCGCACGGGTGCGACCGTCATTTCGATATCGGCACGGATAAAGAGCGCGAAAATCAGACCAACGCCAATCAACGACCAAAGGGCCGTGTAGAGGATGGTCCGAAAGCGCAGGACGTGCTGCCAGACGCGCTTGGCCGGTTTGCCCTTTGATTCTTCGTCTTGATCAGAAAGCGCAAGATAGTCGATCAAACCGCGTGGTTTGCCGATCCTGTCCATCACATCATCACAGGCATCGATGCACAGCGCGCAGGTGATACACTCCATCTGTTGGCCGTCGCGAATGTCGATACCGGCAGGGCAAACGTTGACGCAGGCCATGCAATCAATGCAATCGCCCGCCCCCTCGATCCGCTTTTTGCCGCGTGGTTCGCCGCGCCATTCGCGGTAGGCCACTGTCAAAGTTTCAGGATCCATCATCGCGGCTTGAATGCGCGGCCATGGGCACATGTAGTTGCACACCTGTTCGCGCATGAACCCGCCAAAGACAAATGTCGTCGCTGTCAGCACCCCGATGGTGGCCCAAGCGATAACTGGCGCATTGAACGTCGCAAGGCTAACCGCCAAGGTCGGTGCGTCGGCGAAATAGAACACCCATGCACCGCCTGTTGCCACGGAAATCAGCAGCCAGACCGCCCATTTAAATGTGCGCAACCGAACTTTGCGAAAGCTCCAATCTGCGTTCCACAGTCGGACACGCGCGTTGCGGTCACCTTCGATCCAGCGTTCCACAAGAATGAAAAGATCGGTCCAGACGCTTTGTGGGCAGGTGTAGCCGCACCAAACCCGCCCAAGGGCCGATGTGAACAGAAATAGCCCAAGCCCGGCCATGATCAAAAGACCCGCGACAAAGTAGAACTCGTGCGGCCAAATCTCGATCCAGAAGAAATAGAAACGGCGATGGGCCATGTCGATCAGAACGGCTTGATCGGGCAAGTTGGGGCCACGATCCCAGCGAATCCACGGCGTCAGATAGTAGATGCCCAAGGTGATTCCCATCACCCACCATTTCAGGTTGCGGTAAAAGCCTTTGACCCGGCGCGGAAAAATCGGCTCACGCGGGGCATAAAGCGGCTGAGGTACAGTTGAGGACATGTTTTAGCCTAGAGAATATTTCTGTTCGCATTTTCCCTTCTAGGCGGGTTGTCAGGAAATACCTTGATGTGGATCAAGGATGCGATTGCATTTGCCTTCGTCTTCGCGCCGCGTCCATAAGCAAGAAAGGCCACAGGTGACGCATAGATTGATCCGCCAACCAAAGATTAAGGAAACCGCATGATTGAACGCATTGAAACCGGTGAACGCTCTTCCAAAATCGTTAAGCATAATGGGGTAGCCTATCTGACCGGACAGGTGGCCGAAGGTGACACGATCCAAGAACAGGTGCGTTTGTGTTTGGAAAAGATTGATGACCTTTTGGTCAAAGCCGGCTCATCGCGCGAAAACATGCTGCGGGTCACGATCTGGCTGGCTGATATGAAGGATTTTACTGGGCTGAACGAGGTCTGGAATGACTGGGTCCCAAGTGGACATGCTCCCGCCCGTGCCTGCGGCGAAGCCAAATTGGCCCGTCCAGAGCTGAGAGTGGAATTCATTGTGGACGCGGCTTACAGTTAAACTTTGCCCGCCGCTTATGCGCTTGCACCCAACAAAAGATTTGATCCCGGCCCTATGAATATTGTTCGCCTCGAAGACACCCATTCCCTGCCACTGTTGCGCAGGCCTACATCGCTGTTGTTTGTCATGGCGATGGCGATGCCAATTGCTTTTGCGACTTGGTCCGCGTTGCTGAATAACTTTGTGATCGAGGTTGCGGAATTTGACGGCTCTGACATCGGTTGGTTGCATACAGTCCGTGAAATCCCAGGTTTTTTTGCAATTGGTGTGATTGCATTGATCATGTTCATCCGCGAGCAGGTTTTGGGTCTGGTCGCCCTGATCATGCTGGGGGCGGCAACGGCAGTGACCGCGCAATTCCCGCAGATGGGCGGGATTTTGACCGTCACGATGTTGTCCTCAATCGGGTTTCACTATTACGAGACGGTCAATCAATCGCTGCAACTACAGTGGATCGATAAAAAGAAGGCACCGCAAACGCTGGGCTGGATTTTGTCTGCTGGATCGGCCGCGACGCTGGTGGTTTACCTGCTGATTGTGATCAGTTGGGAACGCTTTGGCCTGACTTACAGCATTGTATACTGGCTTTCCGGCGGGTTCACGGCGGTGGTCGCCGCGATCTGCCTGCTGGCCTATCCACAGTTCGAGGCCCCCCATCCGCAGATCAAAAAGACGATCCTGCGCAGGCGCTATTGGCTTTATTACGCGCTGCAATTCATGTCCGGGGCGCGGCGTCAGATCTTTGTCGTGTTCGCGGGTTTTATGATGGTCGAGCAGTTTGGCTTTGCCGTCGATGACATCACCAAGCTGTTCATGATCACCTTGCTTATCAATATGTTCGTGGCGCCACTTTTGGGCGGATTGGTACAGTTCTTTGGCGAACGCCGCGCATTGGTGTTCGAATATGCTGGGCTGTGTCTGGTGTTTTTTGCCTATGGCGGTATCTACTATTTCGGTTGGGGCGTGGTGCTGGCGACGGTTCTTTATGTTGTGAACCATCTGTTCTTTAGCCTCGCGCTGGCGATCAAGACGTATTTCCAGAAGATCGCTGAACCCCAAGATATCGCACCCACCGCAGCTGTCGCCTTTTCGATCAACCATATCGCAGCGGTCTTTTTGCCCGCGCTGTTAGGATATGTCTGGCTGCAATCACCGGGCATGGTGTTTTTGCTGGCTGCTGGCATGGCGATCATCTCGCTTTTGTTGTCGTTGCTGATCCCGCGTCACCCCGCCCCCGGTCACGAGACCGTGTTCCAAGGGCGTTTATTAAGCGCCGCTGAGTAGTAAATGCGCGCGCACGCCTTATATTCTGGTGGACCCTAACAGGAGGCTCACGATGTTTTTCATGAACCGCGCTAAATCTGATATGGTGACGCCGGACGCTGCACTGCCCGGCCGCGCATCTGCAATCCCGACCCCGCAAACGCATTTTGTTTATGGCACGCCCATGCTGGCGGATGTCCCCGCAGGCATGCAAGAAGCCATGTTCGGCATGGGCTGTTTCTGGGGCGTCGAGCGGATGTTTTGGAAGCTGGACGGCGTGCGATCCTCGATGGTTGGCTATGCTGCGGGCTTCAGCCCGAACCCGACTTACGAAGAAGTCTGCACTGGCAAGACCGGCCATAACGAGGTTGTGCGCGCGGTCTTTGATCCGACAATTATTTCTTACGACCAGTTGTTGCAGGTATTCTGGGAGGGCCACAATCCGACACAAGGCATGCGCCAAGGCAATGACGCAGGGACCCAGTACCGCTCTGGCATCTACACCTATTCCGACGCGCAACAATCTGCAGCTGAAGCGTCAAAAGCCGCCTTTGCGCCGCGCTTGTCCGAGGCTGGTTTTGGCATGATCACATCCGAGATCATTCCCGCGCCGTCATTCTATTTCGCCGAAGAATACCACCAGCAATACCTTGCCAAGAACCCCAGCGGGTACTGCGGGATTGGTGGTACTGGTGTAACGTGCCCGATCGGGGTTGGTGCGTAAGTCTCCACCATGTTCTTGATATCGCAGCCAGCATCGTTCTTTTACCCGTCCTGATCGAGCAGGCACTTTACGTCCGCCGGAACATCGCCCAACTGCCAGAACCGCAAGGCGCCCGCAGGGGCACCAGCGGTTCTGGACCGAACTTGCGTATTTTGATCTTGGGCGAATCTTCTGCCGTCGGTCTGGGGGTGGACACGCAGGCCGAGGCGCTGTTGGGGCAGATCATACAAGCGCTAAACCCGCAGTTCACGCTGACCTATGGTCTTGTCGCTGTTATCGGCGCGCGTACAGTCGATTCACTGGGTTGGTTATTTGATCTACCCGCAGAACGTTATGATGTGGTTGTCACGGCCTTTGGTGTGAATGATGTCACAAAAGGCACCTCGCTGCGGCGGTTTCTTGGACTACAGGACAGACTGATCGCGCGCCTTCAGAGCGAGCGTCATGCAAAGCTGATTGTTGTCTCGGGTCTGCCCCCCGTCAATGAGTTCCCGGCGCTGCCCCAGCCGTTGCGTTGGGTGTTGGGCAGACAGGCACATCGGTTCGATCAGGCGCTGCACCTGCTTGTCACGCCGCGCAAAGGCTGCGCTGCGTTGGTCTTTGATATGGCACTTGATACCAGTAAAATGTCCCGCGACGGGTTTCATCCCAGACCTGTGGTTTATGCCGCTTGGGCCAAGAATGTGGCGCGCGTTGTCCATGCACATGCGCCCTTTGCTTGACGCAGTAAGGTCTGCACCCTAACGGGAGCGGAACAGACGCAAAGGGCTATGACATGACGACATATGCAGCACTCACCACCATCGTTGGCGAAGACCCGGCTTATCAGCTGGCAGAAACGCTTGAAGGGCTGGTGCCGGAACCGACTGGCATTGGCGTCTATGAAATCGAAGACGGCTCTGGCTTATGGGAAGTTGCGGCATATTTTGTGGAAACGCCCGATGCGGCGGCTTTGGCGGTGTTTTCCGCGCTCTATCACTCCAAGCCATTCAATATATCCGAAATCCCTGATCAAGACTGGGTGTCCAAGGTCCAGCGCGAATTGGCGCCAGTAATGGCGGGGCGATTTTTTGTTTTTGGATCGCATGATGCGGACCAAGTTCCTGCAGACAAGATCCCGTTGTTGATCGATGCAGCAATGGCCTTTGGCACCGGTCACCACGGCACGACAAAGGGCTGCCTTGAAGCGTTCGACAGATTGGTTGGACAGGGGTTCGAGGGTGGGCGTATCTTGGATATCGGCTGTGGCACTGCCGTGTTGGCTATGGCTGCCGCTAAAGTCCTGCCCGGGATCATATTGGCAAGCGATATTGACCCTGTGGCCGTCGAAGTGGCGCAGGCCAATGTGCTTAGCAACAACCTGCGCGACCGCGTGACTTGCTTTGTTGCTTCTGGTTTTGAAGCATCCGAACTCGTGGATGGTGGGCCCTATGATCTGATTTTTGCGAATATCCTCAAGGGGCCGCTGATCGGCCTTGCGCCTGATATCGCACGGAATGTTAAGGCCGGAGGATATGTGATTCTTTCTGGAATATTGAATGAACAGGCCAACGACGTGATTGCTGTTTATGAGCTGAATGGGTTCGAATTGGCCGATAAGCAGCATATTGTTGACTGGACGACACTGGTTTTGGCGAAAAACGGCCAACTTTAGTACAATCTAAGGCAAATGTGGCAAAAACTCTTGTTTAAGGCTCGATTAAGACCAATAATAGCTCCATTAGATAAACAAGTAGTTTTTGGAGGCAGTTCAGGTGCAAGCCCACGTCCCATTCGATAAAAGATTAAAGCGCATTGTGCGTCGTCACGATAAGATGGCGAACGGTGTCGTCCGTACCGTAAATTCAGACGGTTTGATTGTAGCGCGTCCGCGTCTTTACAAGCCGCAGTTCCCACTTAAGGGCCTGATCGTTGTTTTGGCGCTCGGTTTCCTTCTTAAGGGTTTCCTTTTGGCCTATCTTGGCGATGCTGGTTATGCTGAACGTATTGCCGCTTTGCAAGCAGGGAATGTTGTTGAACAAGCTGGTGCTTGGGTCATGCAGTCTGATCCTGTGACCGCAGTTGTTGCCGGTGGCATTCAGAGCATTTTGCCACAGTAATCAAGAACCTATTACAAACGAAAAGGCCGCGCTTTTAACCAGCGCGGCCTTTTCGTTTGTCTAGGATGGTTCGTCTTAACGGACTTTGCGTGTCGCGATGGCATCGATGTCGCCGTAAGTCAGGCCGATATCGTCGAGCTCGCGTGCTGAAAGCTTGGACAAAGAATTGCGCGTGATCCGCGCATCATTCCATGCAGCAACGGAGCTGAACATGTTGATGAAAACGGTCGAAAGTTTGCCGGCGGAGAGGCCAGAAGCGGGGCGTGATGTGTCAAAAGCGGCCATGGCCATATTCCTTAAGTCTGTGCTGATATTCAGCGTTAGTCTGATAAAGGGCATCTAGGAGGGAATTGACGCGGCAACCAGTGCCATTTTGGCATATGTCGTATGCGTTTTTAGCATGCGTCAATTTTATGCGGTATTCTTGGTAAACCCTTTATTTATATGTAGTAAAATCTGTCGACTTTGATGCGCGGGATGACGCTTTCTGACCTCAAATGTGGCGACGCTGCGTCAACTTGCATGTCGAAGTGTCTTGGCCTTTGTTCGCCTTTTGTGCTAACTAAGGTCAGATAATAATAAAAAGAGGCGAGCAATGCGTGTTTTAGGGATTGATCCGGGTCTGCGGAACATGGGTTGGGGTGTGATTGATGTAGTTGGATCTCGAATTAGCCATGTCGCCAATGGTGTTTGTCAATCGACCGGAACTGATCTGGGTTCACGCTTGTTGTCGTTGCATCAGCAACTGACCGACGTGGTTTTGACCTATAAACCCGAGACTGCCGCCGTCGAACAGACCTTTGTGAATAAAGACGGCGTTGGGACGCTAAAGCTTGGTCAGGCCCGCGGCATCGCAATGTTGGTGCCGGCGCAGGCAGGGATCAGCATTGGCGAATATGCCCCGAACGCCGTCAAGAAAGCGGTCGTCGGTGTGGGCCATGCAGATAAACAGCAAATCGCGCATATGGTGAAGGTGCAGTTGCCGGGGGTGCAATTTGCTGGTCCCGATGCAGCCGATGCATTGGCCATTGCGATCTGTCATTCGTTTCACGCCCAATCCTCCAGCACGCTGGCCAAAGCATTGGCGAGGGCGGGCGCATGATCGGTAAAATCGCGGGCCGTCTGGAATACCGCAGCACCGATCACATCCTGATTGATGTGCGTGGAATTGGCTATCTTGTTTACGTTTCGGACCGCGTGATGGCTGGCCTGCCTGCCAATGGCGAAGCGGTCGCGTTGTTTACGGATTTGCTGGTACGCGAGGACAATCTGCAACTTTTTGGTTTTACGACCTTGGTCGAAAAGGAATGGCATCGCTTGTTAATGTCGGTGCAAGGCATTGGCGCAAAAGCTGCAATGGCGATCATGGGCACGCTTGGCGCAGACGGGGTTAGCCGCGCAATCGCGCTGGGCGACTGGAACGCGTTAGCCAAAGCCAAGGGCGTCGGCCCCAAAACCGCACAGCGGGTATCGATAGAGCTGAAAGACAAAGCGCCCAGTGTCATGGCCATGGGTGGAACGCTTTCCGAGGCGCAGGGCGATGATGTGATCGAGGTTTCAGAACCCACGCCCGTGCGCACGTCAACACCGCGCAAAGCCAATTCCGCGCAATCAGAGGCGTTGTCTGCGCTTGGCAACCTTGGTTATGCCCCTGGCGATGCGGCAAGTGCAGTGGCTCAAGCCGCAGGTGATACACTCGACGCTGACACGCCTGCATTGATCCGCGCGGCCTTGAAGCTGTTGGCCCCAAAGGGGTAGGGATAACCGATGGACCAACCCGACCCCACATTGCGCCCTGACCCTCAGCCCGAGGACAACGACCGCGCTTTGCGTCCGCAAACGCTTGATGCGTTCATCGGCCAGCAAGAGGCCCGTGCGAACCTATCGGTCTTTATCGAAAGCGCGCGCCGTCGCGGCGAGGCGATGGATCACACGTTGTTTCATGGCCCGCCCGGATTGGGCAAAACGACGCTGGCGCAGATTATGGCGCGTGAATTGGGCGTGAATTTTCGTATGACCTCTGGCCCTGTGCTGGCCAAGGCGGGTGATCTGGCGGCGATCCTGACGAACCTCGAAGCCCGCGATGTGTTATTTATTGATGAAATCCACCGCTTGAATCCTGCGGTCGAAGAAATCCTCTACCCCGCACTTGAGGATTTTGAGCTTGATTTGGTCATCGGCGAAGGTCCGGCGGCGCGCACGGTGCGTATCGAATTGCAGCCCTTCACGTTGGTCGGAGCCACCACGCGGATGGGGCTTTTGACGACACCGCTGCGGGACCGTTTTGGTATTCCCACACGGTTGGAGTTCTATTCCCAAGAGGAATTGCATGAGATTGTCACCCGTGCTGCCCGCCTGATGGGTGCGCCCGCTGCCCCCGAAGGCGCTGCCGAGATTGCAAAACGCGCCCGCGGCACGCCGCGCATCGCCGGTCGCTTGCTGCGCCGTGTTGTTGATTTTGCGATTGTCGAAGGCGACGGCACAGTGACCCAAGCGATTGCTGATCGTGCGTTGACCCGATTGGGTGTGGATCATCTGGGGCTGGATAACGCTGACCGTCGCTATCTGCGGTTGGTCGCGGAGAGCTATGCGGGCGGTCCCGTCGGGATCGAGACGCTGTCCGCTGCGCTATCCGAAAGCCGCGACAGTTTAGAAGATGTGATCGAACCCTATTTGTTGCAAAAGGGTTTGATCCAACGCACCCCGCGCGGGCGTATGTTGGCGCAAGCTGCCTGGACGCACTTGGGTCTGGATGTCCCCAAGCCGCGGGCAGATTTGTTTGGATGATCGCGCAGGAGCCTCCGGCGGGAGTTTGAAGGGCAAGATGATGGATGATGTAGAGCCTCTTTTTACCCGTGCGGATGGATCTTACGTCTTTGCGCGGTGGGGCCGGCCGATTGTGCCGGTTATCTTTGGCGTCGATGATGCATCGCTTGCGATGTTCAAAGGCGCGATTGAAGCGGTTGTCAGTCTTGCAGGTCACAAGATGGCCGAGACTGATCCAGAGCTTGGCGCGAACGTTATGTTCTTTTTTTGCCGCGAATGGGCGGAACTGGGTGAAGTGCCGAACCTAGATAAACTTGTGCCTGATATGTCGTCACTGATTGTCAAACTTCAGCAGGCGGATGCCAACCAATACCGGATTTTTCGCTTTGATGATTCAGGGGCCATTCAGGCGGCTTTCGTCTTTTTGCGGATGGACGAACACTTGTCTGCGGTTGCCGCGGATACAATCGCGCTGAGCCAAGCGGTTCAAATAATATTGCTGTGGTCAGATACAGCATTTGACGCCAAGCCGCCGCTGGCCTTGCTTGAAGGCAACGCTGTGCTGCGCCCTGAAATCGCCGATGTAATCCGTGCCGCATATAATCGGGTGATGCCCGCCGCCGCTCAAGACCCCAGCCATGCCATGCGATTGGCCGCTAGGATCAGGCCGCCGTCATGATGCACTGTTTTCCTGTTCGTGTTTATTACGAAGATACTGACCTTGCGGGCATCGTTTATTATGCCAATTATCTGAAATTCATCGAGCGTGCCCGCAGTGAATGGGTCCGCGATTTGGGCATCGATCAGGTGCAGATGAAGGCAGAGGGCCTTGTTTTCGCGGTCCGCCGTGTTGAGGCGGACTACCTTGCCCCCGCAAGATACGATGACGAATTGATTGTTGAGACCACCATGCAAACCGGATCAGGCGTGCGGCTTGTCGTCCGCCAAGATGTCAAACGCGGCGAAGAAGTGCTGTTTTCGGCACTTGTCACCATCATTTGTATGACAGCAAACGGTGCTGTGGCCCGCCTACCGGCAGTGATCCGCCAATCATTGCACTAGAAACGCACTTATTTCGTAGAAGTGATGTGGGATTGGTTGGATTTCCTCGTACGCATGCAGTATGTTCGATGGTAATCAGAGCCCAAAATCGGGCCTAAAGGCAGAGCAGGCACATGGAAGCAGCACACGAATTCACAATGTGGGCGTTGTTCGCGCGCGCGACAATTACCGTAAAAATCGTCATGATCATGCTTATGGCAGCCTCTATTTGGTGCTGGGCCGTGATCATCGACAAAACCATCCAATACCGAAAAGCCCGCGCAGAAGCAGAGATCTTTGACCGTGCTTTCTGGTCAGGTGAGCCGTTGGACGCGCTATTTGATAAAATCGGTTCTGAACCGGACGGGCCGTCGGAAAAGATATTCGCCGCAGGTATGCTGGAATGGCGCAGATCGCATAGGCAAGACGGCGGCTTGATCGCTGGTGCCACAGCGCGGATTGACCGCTCTATGGATGTGGCGATCGCCAAGCAGGCAGCGGCCTTGCAAAAGGGTCTGCCCGTTTTGGCGACCGTTGGATCGACCGCACCGTTTGTTGGCCTGTTCGGTACCGTCTGGGGCATCATGAACGCCTTTATCGAGATCGCCGAGGCGCAGACGACCAACCTTGCGGTCGTTGCCCCAGGTATCGCAGAGGCGTTGCTTGCAACTGGTCTGGGTCTCTTGGCCGCTATTCCGGCGGTTATCTTTTATAACAAGCTTTCCTCTGATAGCGACCGAATCGTGAGCGGTTACGAGGCGTTTGCGGATGAATTTGCCACGATCCTAAGCCGCCAGTTGGACAGCTAGAGATGAGCGTCGGTGTCATCAGGAACGACGACGACGGGGGCAAGCGCGGCCGCCGTCGGTCGCGCCGTTCGCAGCCTATGTCAGAAATCAATGTGACCCCTTTCGTGGATGTTATGTTGGTTTTGCTGATCATCTTTATGGTTGCCGCCCCATTGTCCATCGTGGGCATTCCGGTTGAATTGCCTGAAACCTCGGCTAGCGCTCTGCCAGGCGATGAAGAAGAGCCGCTGACTGTGACAATCACGAACGATGGTGTTATCATGATCCAAGAAACCGAAGTCGCACAGCCTGATCTTGTGGGGCGTCTGCAGGCGATTGCTGCCGAGCGCACCAGCAACAAGATATTCTTGCGGGCGGACGGGCGCAACGAATGGAACCGTGTGGCCCAAATCATGGGTCTTTTGAGTGCCGGTGGGTTCTCGGATATCGGCCTTGTGACGGATATTGCCAGCACCGCCACGGATGGCATTGACGAGTAGATCATGGCAACGCCGGGAACAATTTTTTCGGGACTGGGTCATGTCGGGCTGATCGTTTGGCTGATCGCTGGCTGGGGCTTCAATGCAGAGCCATTGCGTATCGAGACGATGGATGTCTCTGTCATCTCTGGCGAAGAATTTGATCAAATGCGCGCGCGTACAACCCCTGTTCCGGGGACTGCCAATCCAGATGCGCCCATCCCGCCCCAGATTGATGACGCGTCACCACCTCCACTACCACCGGCCGAAGAACCTACGCAAACCGCACCAGCGCCCGAACCGGTCACACCTCCAGCCAGTGAAGTGCCGCCACCGCCACCGCCACCGCCTGCTGCACCACAAACGGAAGTTGCGGATGCACCTCCCCAAGCACCTGCGCCACCTATTGCACCACCGCCGACACCCGACGTGGCCGTCAGCGACACGCCGACACCACCGCAAGCACCGACAGTTGCTTCAACGATTTCGCAACCTCCGCCACAAGACGCGCTAGTGGACGATGTTGTCCGTGATGCTGTTGTGCCCGACAATAGCGCCGCAGCAGAAGTTCTTGCGCAAGAACAAGCGGCCACCGCCCCCGAAGAAACGACGACGCAGATCGTAATTGAAGATTTGGCACCGAAAACGTCTGCCCGGCCAGCGACCCGCCCGTCCCGACCCGCACCAGAGCCGGCGTCTGAAGTGCAAACTGCGCAAGAACAACCTGCGCCGACGCCCGCCGCTGAATCTGTGGTCCCACAAGAAGACGTGGCCGCCGCATTGGAGGCCGCGTTGGCAGGCGCTGCGGCACCTGCGATCGCAGCGGGGCCACCGATGACCGGATCAGAGCGTGACAGCTTTCGTCTTGCTGTTAATAGCTGCTGGAACGTCGACCCTGGATCGGTCGCGGCACGCGTGACCGTCGAGGTTGCTTTCAATCTGGACCGTGACGGTTCTGTGCGGGGCAACGATGTGCGTTTGCTGTCTTCGCAAGGCGACAGTAGCGCCGTTGGTACGGCGTTCGAAGCTGCCCGACGTGCAATATTGCGGTGCCAGTCCGGCGGCTACCAGTTGCCCGCCGACAAATACGACCAGTGGCAAGAAGTCGTGATTACTTTCGATCCAAGTGGTATGCGGCTCAGATAAGCCAAGTTACGCGCAGTAAGAGTGAAAACTATTTCACGCTCTGCTAGAAATGAACGAAACAACAAAAACGCTTTAGACCCTTCAAAGCGCAAAGTGAGGCAAAGATGATAAATCGACTACTTACATGTCTGGTGGCGTTGATGATGGCTGGACCAGTTCTGGCGCAAAGCGGGCCGCTGCGATTGACGATCACGGATGGTGTGATCGAGCCTATTACCTTTGCGGCCCCCAGTTTTGAGGCTGAAACCCCTGAAGCTGCCCAAGTTGCCGCAGAGCTGTCGCGGCTTGTGGTTCAGGACTTGGCGGGCACGGGCTTGTTCCGCGAGATACCGGCCTCTGCGTTTATCTCTCAGATATCGTCGTTTGCACAGCCAGTAGCATTTTCTGATTGGCGGGCAATCAATGCCCAAGCCTTGGTGGTTGGCGCTGTCAACGTGCAGGGCGCCCAGATGTCAGTGAAGTTCCGTGTATATGATGTGTTTTCTGGTCAAGAGCTGGGCACAGGCTTGCAGTTTGCAGGAACGACTGTTGGTTGGCGTCGCATGGGCCATAAAATTGCTGACGCCGTTTACAGTCGGATCACTGGCGAGGGGGGCTATTTTGACAGCCGCGTCGTCTTTGTCTCGGAAAGTGGACCCAAGGATAACCGCCAAAAGCGCGTTGCGGTCATGGATTTTGACGGCGCTAATCTGCAGTTCCTGACCGACAGCAGCACGATCGTTCTTGCACCACGCTTTTCGCCAAGCGGTGACCGCGTTCTTTATACCAGCTTTGAAAGTGGCTTTCCCCGCATCAACCTGATGAATGTCGCAAGTGTCGGTCGCCAGCAGTTGCAAACAGCGCCGGGTGAAATGGCGTTTAGCCCGCGTTTCTCGCGTGATGGGGGGCAAGTTATTTACAGCCTCTCAAACGGCGGCAATACCGACATTTACCGTACTGATCTGTCCAGCGGTCAGCATATCCGTTTGACTAGCGCACCATCGATTGAAACGGCACCCAGCTTGTCACCAGAAGGCAGTCAGATCGTTTTTGAAAGCGACAGATCCGGAACGCAGCAGCTTTATGTTATGTCGGCAAATGGCGGTGAAGCGCGGCGCATTTCCTTTGGGGACGGGCGCTATGGTTCGCCAGTTTGGTCACCGCGCGGCGATTTGGTCGCATTCACAAAGCAGAACGCCGGTCGTTTCCATATTGGCGTGATGCGCATTGATGGATCCGAAGAACGGCTTTTGACATCGTCGTTCTTGGACGAAGGGCCAACTTGGGCGCCAAATGGGCGCGTGATCATGTTTACCCGTGAAACCCAAGGGGCAGGGGGCACATCCTCGGTCTATTCTGTGGATATTTCTGGGCGTAACTTGAAGGCCGTTCCCTTACAGGGTGGGGCATCTGATCCGTCTTGGGGTCCGCTTCAGCCGTAACGAAGCGTGATTCCCTTATGGCAAAAGTCATGCTATGGTCAATGAAAATCGAGCAAATAATAATCAGGATGAAAACCTATGACACTTTTGAATAAAGCGGCGGTTGTGCTTTTGGTATTGGCAACAGCGGCCTGTACGAACCCGGACAGATTTGGCTCTGGCGATGGCGTCAACGGCGGCGCGGGCGGTGAGTTTGGCGCAAACGCAGGTCTTGCTGGATCAGCCAGTGATCCAACCAGCCCCGCGTTCTTTAACCAAACAATTGGTGACCGCGTTCTGTTCGCTGTCGATACGTCTACAATTACGCAAGAAGGCAAAGTGATCCTTGATGGCCAAGCCCAATGGCTGTTGGCCAACAGAGATTACCGGTCTGTCATCGAAGGCCACGCGGACGAGCAAGGCACGCGAGAATACAACCTTGCTCTTGGGTTCCGCCGTGCAAACGCAGTGCGCGAATATCTAGTGTCGCGCGGCGTGCCGACATCTCGTCTCGAAGTGACCAGCTTCGGTAAGGAACGTCCGATTGAGATATGCTCGAGTGAAAGCTGTTATGCACAAAACCGTCGGGCTGTAACGGTGCTGTCATTCTCTGCCATTTCCAGCTGATCAATACCTGAGGAACGCCCATGTTACACCGTATCGCCATTGTCTGCGCCCTTTTGCTGTCGCCATTGCCTGCCATGGCGCAGCAAGAGACGTTGGCAGACATTCGCCAGCAACTGACAGTCTTATTTGTCGATGTGCAGCGGTTGCGTCGCGAGTTGTCTACCTCAGGTGGACTGAACGCGGGTGCTGCGGGCGATACGCCGCTTGATCGTCTCAACGCGATCGAGACTGAATTGCAGCGCCTGACCTCTAACGCAGAACAGCTTGAATTCCGCATCAGCCGGATCACGGCTGAGGCGGACAACAAGATTGGCGATCTGAATTTCCGTCTTTGCGAACTTGAGCCGGGCTGCGACATCAGCCAGCTAGACGACACACCATTGGGCGGCCTGCAAACGACCCCTCTGCCTACTGTAGCCCCTGATGCAAATGCGGGCGGTCCTGCGCTGGCGATTGGTGAACAAAGTGACATTGCGGCGGCGCAGGGGTCGCTCGCCGCAGGTGACTTTCGCGGCGCCGTTGACCAGCTTACGGCCTTTGTCGCGTCCTACCCCGGCAGTCCGCTGACCTCTGATGCCAATTTTTTACGCGGAGAAGCGTTGGAGGGCCTGGGCCAGATGACGGATGCAGCACGCGCATACCTTGAGGCGTTCTCTGGTGATGCCAATGGGCCTAGGGCACCGATGGCACTTTTCAAACTAGGCGCTTCTTTGGGGAATATCGGGCAAGCACAAGACGCCTGCCTGACCTTGGCAGAAGTGAATGTCCGGTTCCCGGGTAATCCCGCCGTGGGTCTGGCCCAGTCGGAAATGCAATTATTGGGGTGTCAGTAATCCCTGACGTTGCGACCCAATTTCACCTCAGCATCGCAGCGCACCTGACGGCACATGAAGGCCCACTAGGACTAGCAGTTTCTGGAGGCGGTGATTCGATTGCCATGATGCATCTTGCAGCCAGCTTCATTGAACCCAAGCGGCTATTGATCTTCACCATTGATCACGGTCTGCGTCCCGAGGCGGCCGACGAGATTGCCCAAGTTGCCGCACAGGCAAGTAGACTTGGCATCAATCATATTGTTGCGCAATGGAAATGGGATGGTACAGGAAATCTGCAAGCAGCGGCCCGCGCAGGACGCTGGGCTGCGCTGCGTGCGCTTGCTGCTGAACACCAAGTCGGTTCGGTTTGGATGGGTCATACCCAAGACGACCAGATCGAGACATTTATGATGCGTCTGGCGCGCGGGTCCGGCGTTGACGGACTGACGGCAATGCAGGCGTCCACGCAGCGAGATGGATTAACGATTTTTCGCCCCATGCTGGAAATGA
>JBLHTS010000007.1:0-33577 GCA_047627695.1 Yoonia sp.
GGATTTGGCCGCTGCTTCGACGACAACAACTGCTTGGGCCAGTCCTGAAATAATTCGATTGCGCGCCGGAAAATGGCGGGCCTGTGGTTGCAGCCCCATTGGCTTCGGACAGACGCAATCCTGATCTTGCAATATCATCCGCCAGTTTTGCATTCTCGACGGGTTAGATAACATCAACACCGCCAGCTTGCACGGCAACCGTTCTGCCTGCCAAAGCCCCAAGATGGGCGGCTGCATCTATCCCGCGCGCGAGGCCACAGACAACCGTGATGCCTTGCGTTGCCAGCTCTTCGGCTAACTTCTGGGCCATTCGTGCCCCAAGCGAAGAGGCATAGCGCGCGCCCACCAAGGCGACCATCGGGCGTTTGAGCAAATCCAGCGATCCAATCGCCCATAGAATTGGGGGAGCATCACCAATATCACATAGGGCTGTGGGATAATCTGCGTTGCTCTCCAAAACAAGCCGCGCAAATGCTTGCGCCTGGCTGTGACGCTATTTGGCCGCTGCCCCGCCCACGGTGAGCCCGCCTATCAAAAGGCTTGGCTGACCGACACCTACAGGTACCCATTGGCCCGCTTTGCCGCAGTTGCCGATACCCGGATCAAGCGCCAAGTCATTGCCGATACCGCGAATTTGTTTCAGCGCTGTTGCGCCATCCCCAATCAAGGTCGCACCCTTCACAGGGGCACCAACCACACCATTCTTGACGCGGTAGGCCTCGGTGCAGGAAAACACGAATTTGCCATTCGTGATATCGACCTGACCGCCGCCAAACCCGACGGCATAAATACCGTCTTTCAGGTCCGCGATCAGCGCTTCAGGGGCGGCATCACCGGCCAACATATAGGTATTCGTCATGCGCGGCATTGGCGCATGGGCATAGCTCTCGCGGCGGCCGTTGCCTGTAGGGGCGACCCCCATCAACCGCGCATTCTGGCGATCCTGCATATAGCCAACCAGCACACCATCCTCGATCAAAGTATTCTTTGCGCTGGGCGTACCTTCGTCATCGACCGTGATTGATCCACGGCGATCCGGAATCGTGCCGTCATCCAGGACTGTCACACCTTTGGCAGCGATCTGTTGGCCCATTAGCCCCGCAAAGGCACTTGATCCTTTGCGGTTGAAATCACCCTCTAGGCCGTGGCCAATAGCCTCGTGCAGTAGAATTCCGGGCCATCCAGGGCCAAGGACCACGTCCATCACGCCAGCGGGTGCGGATTCTGCATCAAGGTTGACCAATGCAATGCGCAGGGCTTCGCGGGTCACAGGCTCCCAATTGTCGCGGCCAATGAGGCCGATGAGACCGGCACGACCACCACCACCCATGCCACCGCTTTCGCGCTTGCCATTTTCTTCGACGATCACACTGATGTTCAGACGCGACATCGGGCGCGTGTCGGTGACCAACGTACCTTCGGGGCGTAGAATCAGCACCTCTTGATGCGATGCGGCGATAGTGGCCGAGACTTGGACTACGCGCGGATCGAGCGCACGGGCAAAAGCATCTATTTCGCGCAGAAGGTCAATTTTGGCCGGAAAAGTCGCCTGCAACATCGGGTCTTCGTCTGAATACAGCTTGCGATTGGTGCCCGCAGGGGCGGCTGACATCGTGCCGCCACCATCGCCAACGGCAAGGCGTGCGGTAGCAACAGCGCGCTTGAGAGCATGTTCGTCGATCGTCGTCGAATGTGCATAACCTGCGGTTTCTCCACGGACAGCACGCAGTCCAAACCCTTCGGAGGCATCAAAACTAGCTGTTTTGATCCGGCCATCATCAAAGGAAATTACTTCGGACTTACGGCGCTCTAAAAACAGTTCCCCGTCGTCTGCACCTGCAGTAGCCTCTTGCAAAAGGGCAAGAGCGGTGTCCTGATCAAGATTGGTTTCGAACGGGCGGAACGGATCTGTGGACATACTGTTTTCCTTGAGAGAGGCAAAATTATCGGCAGAAGCGTCCGTTTGACGCAATAGCAGTTCTTGAGTTGTGCATCAGGATATGGGACACGGTCCCTCGAATACAATGGGATTCCGCCCGCAGCCCGTGTGGAATGACCAGAGAGACGCGCGATAAAGCGCCACGAAGATAGGGTAAGATATGCGTTTGAACACCTTTGCGACCTCACTTTGGACAACAGCTGGTCTTGTTATGGCTGGATCTTCTGCCTTTGCGCAGGAAGTGAATCAGGAACTCGAAATTGTTGGCAAGCCCGTCAATGGCGCCATGGGCTTTCAGCCAGCTGCAACAGAATTGGCGCGTGACGTACATTGGCTGGACAACATGTTGTTGGTCATCTGCACGATCATCACACTGTTTGTGACCGCTTTGCTGGCTTGGGTCGTCATCCGCTACAACCATAAAAAGCAGCCTGTACCTGCGACATTCACCCATAACTCTCCGCTAGAGGTTGCTTGGACGATTGTGCCGGTTGTGATCCTTGTGTTCATCGGCGCGTTCTCACTGCCCGTTTTGTTCAAGCAGCAGGAAATTCCAGAAGCTGACATTACGATCAAGGTCACTGGCTACCAGTGGTTCTGGGGTTACGAATACGTTGACCACGGCGTCCGGTTTGAAAGCTACATGCTGGCCCGCGATGAGTTGGAAAGCTATGGCTATAGCCAAGACGAGTATCTTTTGGCCACTGACACAGCCGTTGTTGTGCCGATCGGCGCGACCGTCGTGATGCAGGTGACTGGTGCCGACGTGATCCATTCCTGGACGATCCCAGCATTTGGCGTGAAGCAAGACGCAGTTCCGGGTCGTTTGGCCGAGTTGTGGTTCGCGGCAGAGCGTGAAGGTATTTATTTTGGTCAGTGTTCCGAGCTTTGTGGCAAAGACCACGCCTATATGCCGATCACCGTAAAGGTTGTCAGCCAAGAGACCTATGACGCATGGCTGGCAGAAGCAGGCGGCACGTCTTAAAAATGTAAGGTGGATCATGATCCACCTTACCACCTTCCAACCCGTGCAGGGTAAACCGCACACAAGCCGTCTTTGTAAGGTCACCCATGAGCGATTTTAGCGCCACCGACAGAACCTATGAGGCCAGCATGGGCGATTATTTCGCCCTGCTAAAGCCACGTGTCATGTCATTGGTTGTGTTCACAGGTCTGGTCGGACTGCTGGTGTCGCCGGTGCAGGTCCATCCGTTCATTGGTTTTGTGGCAATCTTATGTATTGCTGTCGGTGCTGGTGCGTCTGGCGCGCTGAATATGTGGTGGGACGCTGATATTGACGCACTAATGAAGCGCACTGCGAACCGTCCGATCCCGTCAGGTCGTGTGCAACCCGGTGAAGCGCTGGGCATTGGTTTGGCGCTGTCTGGTTTTGCCGTTATCTTGCTGGCGCTGGCTACGAATTTCCTGGCCGCTTTCCTGCTGTTCTTCACCATCTTCTTTTATGCAGTTGTTTATTCGATGTGGCTTAAGCGGGCGACCCCGCAGAACATCGTGATCGGCGGGGCCGCAGGCGCGTTTCCTCCGATGATCGGCTGGGCTGTTGCGACAGGAAGTGTCAGCATCGAAAGCCTGTTGATGTTCGCGCTGATCTTCATGTGGACGCCGCCGCACTTTTGGGCGCTGGCGCTATTTGTAAAGTCTGACTATGGACGCGCAGGCGTACCGATGTTGACCGAAACGCATGGACGCGACGTGACGCGCAAGCATGTGATCGTCTACACGCTGCTGCTTGTTCCGGTTGCAATCGGCCTTGGTTTCACGTCCATCGGCGGGCCGGTTTATCTGGCGGTCGCGGTTGTGATGAACGCATGGTTCCTTAAGGGTGCCTACGATATCTGGCAGCGGACTGATGCAGATTGCGAAGCCGACAAGCACAAGGTCGAGATCAAAGTATTCAAAGTTTCGCTTTATTATCTTTTCGCCCACTTTGGCGCACTGCTGATCGAGGCCGCCTTGCGCCTTTACGGCATCGGAGGCTGGACATGACAATTCAAGTCGAACACGAGATTCATACCCGCCGCAAAGGACGCAACTACGGCGTTGGACTTTTGCTGGCAGGCTTTATTGCGATGATCTTTGGCCTTACGGTCGTGAAGGTGCTGCAATTGGGTGAAGTCGCGCAGTTTGAAAAGTTTGATCACGTGGCAAGGCCACAGATCATTCCTGAAGAAAGGGTGAGCAATTGAAGCTGTTTCCGAATCTGCAAGGCACGCAGCGCACCTTGGTACAGACCGTCTCGGTCGTGTTCCTGATGGGCGGTTTGGCGTGGGCGTCGGTCCCGTTTTATGACTGGTTCTGCCGTGTCACCGGTTTTGGCGGGGCGACGAACATCGCCGAAGTTGGCAGCGACGTAGTCTTGGATCAAACGATCAAAGTGCGCTTTGATGCCTCGCTTGAGCGGGACATGCCTTGGACCTTCAAGCCGGAAGTCCGCGAGATGGAAATTCGCATTGGTGAAACGGGGTTGGCCTTTTACGAGGCGCACAACCCGCTTGATGTGCCAATCGCAGGTCAGGCCGCCTATAACGTGACCCCTTACGAGGCTGGTGTGTTCTTCGACAAGATTGAATGCTTCTGCTTTACCGAACAAGTTCTGATGCCGGGCGAGACAGTGATGATGCCGGTCAGCTTCTTTGTAGACCCAGCTATCGTTGATGATCGCGAAGGTCAGTACGTGCACACGATCACGCTGAGCTATACGTTTTACCAGATTGATCTGCCGGAAGAAGAAATCCAGGCTGCTCTGACACCAGAAACTTTGACATCTGCGCCGCCAGTCGGCATAGAAACTAATTAAAGACTAGCCGATAGGGAACGCACCACATGGCGCATGCAAAGAACCACGATTATCACATATTGCCACCATCCATATGGCCGCTTATCGGCGGCGCAGGTGCGTTTGTCATGCTGTTCGGCGCGACACTCTGGATGCACGGCTCTGGGCCATACGTCTTCTTGATGGGTCTGGCAGCGGTACTTTACGTCATGTTTGCATGGTGGTCAGAGGTGGTTTACGAAAGCATTGCGGGTGATCATACGCCCGTCGTGCGGATCGGTCTGCGGTACGGCTTTATTATGTTCATCATGTCCGAAGTCATGTTCTTCGCCGCTTGGTTCTGGTCGTTCTTCAAACACACGATCTACCCGATGAACGAATATGTCGGCACGACATATGTCGCGCCAGAGTTCTATCAGGTTGATGCGTTCCACCTGCCGCTGATGAACACGCTTGTTTTGCTGTGCTCTGGCATGGCAGTGACATGGGCGCACCACGCGCTGGTTCATGAAAACAACCGCAAAGATCTAGAGCATGGATTGCTCTTGGCTGTTGTGCTTGGAATCGCGTTCACGGCCTTGCAGGCTTATGAATACTGGTACCTGCTGGTTCAGCAGGACTGGACATTCGGTGGCGATAAGTTCTTCTCGAACTTCTTTATGGCCACTGGTTTCCATGGCTTCCACGTGATCATCGGTACGATTTTCCTGTTCGTCTGTTATCTTCGGGCGCGGGCCGGGCACTTTACACCGGAGCGGCACGTCGGTTTCGAAGCCGCTGCTTGGTACTGGCACTTTGTTGATGTGGTGTGGCTGTTCTTGTTCTTTGCTGTCTACATCTGGGGCACTTAAGACGAACGCATCCCGTAAGGTGGAGCACGACCCACCGTACCTGAATTGAACGCGCGAGACCCATCTCGCGCGTTTCGACCTTCAAAGGCGCAATATGCTGCGTAAAATTCTTTTTCCTTTGATCCTTGGCGTTGCGGGCTGCGGCGTGCTGATCAGCCTCGGGCTTTGGCAGGTCGAACGACTTTCATGGAAAGAAGACGTTCTTACAGGCATCAACGCGCGGCTCGCCGCTGCGCCAGCACCGCTTACCACTGAGGTGTCGGAAGCTGCGAATGAATATTCCCGCGTCACAGTTTCCGGCACGCCCACAGGCGAAGAACTGCATGTGCTGGTTTCCGGCACCGAGGCAGGCACGGGCTACCGCGTGATCTCAAAGATGCAAACACCACTTGGCTCGATCCTTGTCGATCAAGGCTTGCTTGCCCTTGGTAAAAAAGCCGCAGCCCCACTGATTGCCCAGATGGAGATCACAGGCACCCTCATCTGGCCCGACGATCAAAACAGCAGCACCCCTGACCCAGATATGGCCGCGAACATTTGGTTTGCGCGCAACGTGGATACGATGTCAGCAGTGCTTGATACCTTGCCCCTGATGGTTGTCACCACCACAACGGCCCCCGCTGATACCCGTCTGACCGCTTTGCCCGTCAATACAGCCACCATCAAGAACGACCACTTTGAATATGCGGTCACATGGTTCTTGCTGGCACTTGTCTGGGCGATTATGAGCTTTTACCTGATACTTCGCACCACACGCCCAAAGGACGCCTGAACATCATGCGGTACATCTCGACCCGTGGCACAGCACCTGACCTGAGTTTTGAAGAGGCAATGCTGACCGGCCTTGCCCGTGATGGCGGCCTTTATGTGCCTGAACGTGTGCCAACGCTGACCCATGCCCAGATCGCGGCGATGGCGGGAAAATCCTATGAAAAAGTGGCGTTCGAAGTGATGCGCCCATTTATCGGCGATACCTTCACCGACGCGGAGTTCAAGAAACTGATCGCGCAGGCCTACGCAGGTTTCGGCCACACCGCCCGTGCGCCGCTTGTACAGATCGACGGCAACCACTTTCTGCTGGAATTGTTCCACGGTCCAACGCTGGCATTCAAGGATTTTGCGATGCAATTGATAGGGCAGATGTTCCAAGTGGCCCTGTCACGTTCTGGCGACCGCGTGACTATCGTCGGGGCCACATCTGGTGACACAGGCTCTGCTGCGATCGAAGCATTTCGCGGCCTCAAAGCCGTGGACGTGATCATCATGTATCCGCATGGCCGCGTGTCCGAAGTACAGCGTCGCCAGATGACCACGCCCACAGAAAGCAACGTCCATGCGCTGGCGGTTGACGGCGACTTTGACGATTGTCAAGCGGCCGTCAAAGATATGTTCAACGATTTCGCCTTCCGCGAAGAGGTGAAACTGGCTGGCGTGAATTCGATCAACTGGGGCCGTGTGTTGGCACAGGTGGTCTATTATTTCACCGCTGCTGTATCGTTGGGCGCACCGCACCGCGAGGTTAGCTTTACCGTGCCGACAGGCAATTTTGGCGACATTTTTGCGGGCTACATTGCCAAGAAAATGGGCTTGCCAATTGCCGATCTGGTCGTTGCTACAAACCAAAACGACATCCTGCACCGCACGCTGCAAACTGGCGCTTACACCAAAGAAGGTGTCAGCCCGACCATCAGCCCATCGATGGATATCCAAGTCAGTTCAAACTTCGAGCGCGCGCTCTTTTACGCCTACGGCCGTGATGGCGCGACCGTGGCAGGGCAGATGGAAGACCTCAAAAACGGGGGCTTTCAGATCAGCCAAGGCGCCTATCAGATGCTGAAAGACACTTTCAAATCAGGCCGCGCCTCCGAGGATGAAACCCATGCGGCGATCAAAACCTACCTTGCGGACCACGGCGAACTACTTTGCCCGCACACTGCCGTCGGCGTACATGTGGCCGAGGCACACTTGGGCACCATACCTATGGTCACGCTCGCCACCGCCCATCCTGCCAAATTCCCGGATGCCGTGAAAGCGGCGTCAGGTGTCGCCGCCCCCCTTCCACCACGGATGGCGGACCTCTATGACCGACCAGAACGCCTCACACGCGTCCCCAACGACCTTGCGGCTATCCAAGCCGTCATCAAAGAACGGATCGACCATTGACCATTCAACTGCACACGCTGTCCAACGGCTTTCGCATTGTCACCGAAGATATGCCGGGGCTGAAATCAAGCAGTATCGGTATCTGGGTGCAAGCAGGCGGGCGGCACGAACGGCTAGAGCAAAACGGGATTGCCCATTTCCTTGAACATATGGCCTTCAAGGGCACCAAGACTCGCAGCGCACTGCAAATCGCTGAAAGCATCGAAGATGTGGGCGGTTATATCAATGCCTATACCAGCCGGGAAATGACGGCCTTTTACGCACGCGTGCTCGAAGACGATGTGGCGTTGGGGCTTGATGTGATCTCTGACATTCTACTCAATCCTGTCTTTGATCCCGCCGAAATTGAAGTCGAGCGCGGCGTGATCTTGCAAGAAATCGGCCAAGCGCTTGATACACCCGACGATATCATCTTCGATTGGCTGCAAGAGGTGGCATATCCGGATCAAGCCTTAGGCCGGACCATTCTTGGCCCGACTGAACGCGTCAGCAGCTTTAACCGCCACGATCTGAAAGAATTTGTTGCCGAACATTATGGCCCCAACCAGATGATCTTGTCGGCTGCTGGTGCGATTGATCACGACGCTATTGTTAGACAAGCCGAAGCATTGTTCGGACATCTGCCTGCGGTCGCACGGGCGCCCGAATTATTGCAGCCTGCCAAATTCGGTGGGGGCGAACGGCGCGAGAACAAGGCGCTCGAGCAAGTACACTTTGCGCTTGCCTTGGAGGGGCCGACTTATCTTGATCCCGCAATCTATACAGCCCAAATCTACGCCAATGTTATGGGCGGCGGCATGTCGTCGCGTCTGTTCCAAGAAGTGCGCGAAAAGCGCGGGCTTTGTTACACGATCTTCGCCCAAGCGGGCGCTTATGAAGACACCGGGCTGACGACGATTTATGCTGGTACCAGTGCCGCGCAAATCGAAGAACTGACGAATGTCACGATGGATGAAATGAAACGCGCCGCTGATGACATGTCCGCCGCCGAAGTTGCGCGCGCGCGCGCGCAGATGAAAGCAGGCTTGTTGATGGGGCTGGAAAGCCCGTCAAACCGTGCAGAGCGTCTCGCACGTCTTCTGTCGATCTGGGATCGCATCCCGTCGATAGATGAAACGATCGAACGCATTGACGATGTTACCACTGGCGATGTGAAGGACTTTGCAGGCCAAATGGCGGGGCAGGCCGGTACTGCAATGGCACTTTATGGCCCAGCCGAGGCAGCCCCGACGCTAGACGCGCTCAGGGCGCGGCTGGCTGCGTAATGCTAGGGGCCAAGCGCAAGGTTCGGATCGAAACCGAGCGTCTGACGCTGCGCTTGCCGATTCACAGCGACTTTCGGGCATGGTCGGCCCTGCGCCGCGACAGCGAAGCTTTCCTCAAACCTTGGGAACCCACTTGGGCCTCTGACCATCTGTCGCGCCAAGCCTTCACCAACCGCGTCTACTGGGCGCAGCGGTCGGTTTCAAACGGGACCGCGATGCCGTTGTTCATCTTCCAACGCGCGGATGATGCGCTGGTGGGGGCCATCACCCTTGACCACATCAAACGAGGCCCTGCGCAATCGGGGATCACCGGCTATTGGATGGGCGAATACTTCGCCCGCCAAGGCTATATGCGCGAAGCGATCGAAGCGGTTGTGCACCACGCCTTCACCGCCCTCGACCTCAGCCGGATCGAGGCGGGCTGCTTGCCAGAAAACACCCCCTCACGGCGGCTGCTGGAACAATGCGGTTACAAGTACGAAGGCGTCGCCCAAAGCTATCTGCAAATCAACGGCCGCTGGCGCAACCATGTGCTTTACGCGAACTTGCGCCACGACAGACGGGGCAAAACCGACATTGGCTGATCCTCTTCGACTTCTTTTTCCCAAATAAACTTCCGCCGGAGGCATCCGGCATGTCCTGCTAAAGCGGAAAAATCAAAGGGTGCGCATTCGCCTCAGCACATCATTCCCCTGCATCGCCAAAAAGTGCAGGATATCGATAAATACCCAGTTCTCGGCCAGCTTGTCGCCGTCACGACGGTACATATCAACAACACGCATTTCGGCAGGCCCACCGGCAGGCATACCAAGATAACCGCCCGCATTCGTGACCGTCAGATTGGCCCACCCAAAGAAACCGCCAAAATTCCCTTCGGCCAAACGACAGATATGCCCATTGAACTTGCGGTCTTTGATCTGGGTACGGAACGGGTGTTGGTGCTGTTCGACATATCGGTCAATCGTATAGGTCGCCCCAATGCCCTCTGGACCCCACCAAAGCATGTCGTCATGCCAGCATTGGGCCAGTTCCTCTTGCGGCGTAGCGTATTTCTGATGCGCGTTGATATCACCGATCATCGTATTGATCAGGGCGAGGGTTTTTTCACCCGTCGCAGGTGCGGCGTCATCAAACAGCAAGCCGTCGTGCGTCGCAGGGCCAGGCTGGACCAGATGCATACCGGTTTGCGGGGGAAGGGGGAATTGGCCCGTCTGTGTCATCAGATGGATCAGGTCACAGAACATCGCCGTCTCGACGATCTTGCCGTCCACAACTTTGTTGAACTCGGCATAGCGTAGCATTGCAATGCGGCAGTTGGGCTTGATCCCAAGGAATGGCGCATCAAACAGCCCCATCAAATGCCCCATCGAGATCACCCAGACGGACTGAAAATCATCAATCTCGTTGCGACCCGCGATAAAGATATCCTGCCTACGCTGGACCTTGGTCATTGCGGTCAGAAATGGCGTCCAAAAGCTGCCCGCTACTGCCGCAGCCCCGTGTTGCTCGTAAAATGGATGCATGCCGCGCCAATGCCAATCAGCGCGGGTGCGTTCTGCCAATACGCTTGCCACCGTTTCCGGTGTCGCCTTAGCCAGCGCATCATAGTGGGCGCGCACAAGCGCCTTTTCCTCTTGAAAACTCATGTAATCAGCCTTTCACAGCGCCTGCAGTCAGGCCAGATACAATCTGCTTTTGGAAGAAGATGATCATGACGAACAGTGGGGCTGTCACAGACACAACTGCCGCCACTGCAAACATAACATTTCCTTTGGTCTGGGTTGTGCCAAGGAAACTTGCCAGCTTTGGCACCATCGTCTGGTTGTCTTTGCTCAGTAGCATCGAGGTTACGGCAAAGTCGTTGTAGGCCAACAAAAAGCTAAACAACCCCGTCGTAATCACACCTGGCCACATCACCGGAATAATAACATGGCGGAATGCCTGAAAGCGTGTGCACCCATCAACCATGGCGCTTTCGTCCAGATCCTTAGGAATGTTCTTAAAGAACGCATGTAGCATCCAAAGTGTAAACGGTTGGTTGATTGCGACCAATACGATAATCGTCGTGCTCAGATGCCCCCAAAGGTTCCACTCAAAGAACGGCAGTAGATAGCCTGACACGAGCGTGATCGGCGGCATTGCACGGAACATCAAAGCGAACAGCAGGAACCAGAACGCATAACGGTAGGTAGACCGTGACAGCGCATACCCACCAAGCGTGCCGCAGGTTAGCGAGATGGTGACGACACAAAAACACACCGTGAGTGTGTTCAGGGCCGCGCGCCAGAATTCCTCTTGTACCCATGCACCATAATAGCCGTCGCCGGTAAAGCTGCCGCCGGTTTCAACTCTTGTCAGCGTGCCAAAGATCGAATTGGCCCAGTCGGCTTTGGAAAAGAAATCACCCTCGACTTTGAAAGATCCCCACAAGGTCCAAAGGAACGGGAAGGCGGCCATGATCAGCCAAGTGATCATAAACCCGTAAGCAAGCAGGTTGACGGCTGGTGAACGGCGCATAGCTTTTGACATTGGACTACCTCGGGCCGCCAAATTCGCGCCACGTGCGCACAAGGACGGGCGAAAGCAAGATGCCGACGCCGATGATCGTCAGAACAGAGGTGGCTGCCGCCGATGACAGCAACCGTGTTTCGCCTCCTAAATCGTTAAAAATGGCATAGGATAATGATGTCGCATGGGCTTGGGCGCTAAAGCTGACGATGGGTTCAAAGACGCGGAAGTTATCCATCAGCTGGATCAGGGCGATGAAGGTGGTGAGCGGTACAAGATGGGGGATGATCACATATCGGATGCGCTGCCAGCGGCTGGCCCCGTCGATCATCGCGGCCTCTAGCGTGTCGGTGTTCACGGTTTGCAAGCCCGCATAATAAACGATGAAGGCGAAGGGGGCAGAGTGCCAAACGCCGTAGACCATCAGCATAATCCACATCATCGGGGTGGAAGCTTTGACCGATAACGTTGGATCGTCGGCCAACCATTGCAAGCTGGTGCCAAGAATACCGCGTGCATCGACCATCCAGAACAGGATCAGCGAGCCAACAAGCGGTGTGACGATCATCGGCAGAAGCGAGAAAAAGATCGTGGGCCCACGCAAGGCACGCGCGACTGCATTGACCGCAATCGCAATGCAAAATCCCAAGATAATCGTAAGCGGGGTGACGATAGCCGTATACGTTAGGGTAAATGCCATCGCGTCGTAGAATGGCAAGTTCATCAATGTTCGGCCAAAGTCAGGCAAACCGTCGGAACTAACCCAAGCCTGCGCAACTTCATCCAATGCCAGATGATTGCGGTCTTTATAAATATCCAGACCTGCCCATTGTCCCAAAGGCTCTGCCTCGCGCTGTGCTGCAGTGGCTGCGGTATCAACTGATGTGTCCTTGGTGCAGCCAAAGGGGCCGCAGTTTTCAACTTCGATGATGACTTGGTCATGGGCCTGATAAAGCGATTGAGTCACTACCGACACAATCGGAAAGGCGATAAACAGCAACATCATCAACGACGAAGGCAGGACAAACCAAAAGAAAGATGAATGCTTCATGTGCTTTGCCCCAAGATCGTAAAACGGGCAAGGCGCGTGATCCGCGTCTTGCCCAAATGGCCCTTACTGAAGGAACCCTTTTTCAGTCGCGGCAGCCGTATAGGCCGCCTCGATGTCTGCCAATGTCTGCTCGGCGCTCTCGTTGCCTTGCAAGAAGTCGGCGATGTTATCACCCATCGCTGTGTGCAGCATACCTTGGAACGGGCGCATGGGGTATGGCTGGGAACCTGCCGCAACCGAAGCAAGAACGCCTTCGTTTACGGGGGCAGGTGTGTAACCTTCCATTAACCAAACGGCTTGGCCCATGGTTTCAGCATTCAAGATTGCAGGGGAAACACCTGTAGCCATTGCGATAAATGTTGCTGTCGCATCAGCGTCGCTGATGTTCTTGGCGACGGTCCAACCGTCCCACCAAAGCGTGGTCGCGGGTATACCGCTGTCGCCAACCATCAACGGACCCGACACCATCGTGTTTTCATAAACAACCGGCTCAGAGCCTTCGTCGTCCATCAAAACACCTGTGCGGCTGCCCCACATGTTCATCAAGGCCACGTTGCCTGCTTCCCATTCCGCAGACGTCGCGTTGCTGTCGTGCGTCAGATAGTCGGGGTTCATGTACGCTGTCAGGGCCTTCATCATCTCAAGTGCTTCAACGCCTTGGGCATTGTTGATGCTGACAGCCGCTGTGCCTGGTTCGAAGAATGCACCACCTGTACCGATGTACATGTTGGTAAACTCCTGCGCGAGGTTCCAACCGGCTGCATAGGCACCGCCCACTGGGTTTTCCATAATGCCAGCTGCGCGGATCGCTTCAGCGGCAGCAAGGACCTCTTCGTAGGATGTAGGTACGTCAAGACCGGCCTGCTCAAGCACGTCGGCGCGGTACACAAGATGCTGCGCGTTTGCCATGAAGGCAACGGCCATGACCTTGCCGTCCACGGTAATCAACTGCGATGGCGAAATGTCTTGGCCATAAGCGCTTACCAGTTCATCCAATGGCTGAATCACGTCTTCGTTGATAAGCGCCACAATGGAAGAGTTCGCAACAATCGCTGTTGTGTACTCGGCAGGATTACCGGACATTCCTGCGACATTCAGCGTCTGGTGGTCAGCCGTCAGGTTAGACGAAAACTCGATACCGTCACATGCGGCAGCTGCAGCTGCGACTGTTTGGATTGCAGGGAATTCATTGCCGATAATGCTGACACGACCATCAGCCTCGCAAGCGATTGCACCCGTTGCTGCCAGTCCTGCGACTGCTGTTCCCAGCATTGCGTTTTTCCAGATTTTCATTTTGTAACAACCTCCGTGTTGTTCGTTTGCGCCGGTAATGCCCGGACTTGGATAATGGCCAATCACGAATCAGACTAGCTTTGCATACGTTTGCAAGTTAACCTTCAAAGGCCCTTCGCACGCAAGGGTTTTGAGCTCGAAGTTCCAAGAATTTTGCGTTTTGTCGATTTGGTCTTGCCAGATTTGGGGAATCAAGCGAGTGTTTTTGCAAACGTATGCAAACGTATGCAAGGGATGCGACGATGGCCGAAATTCAGCTACGCAATGTATCAAAGCGGTGGGGGTCTTTTGTGGCCGTCCAAAGCTTTGACCTCACGATTGCCGATCAAGAGTTCCTGGTGCTTCTCGGGCCGTCTGGCTGCGGCAAGACCACAACGATGCGCATGATTGCAGGTCTAGAGGACGTAACCGACGGCGATATCTTGGTCGATGGCAAGCGGATTAATGACCTTGAACCCAAAGACCGCGACGTGGCGATGGTGTTCCAAAGCTACGCGCTTTACCCCAACTTGAACGTCTACGAGAATATCCGCTTTCCTTTGAAGGTGCGCGGCGTGCCGCAGGCAGAACATAATGAGCGTGTGATGCGCGCCTCTGCCATGGTCGAATTGGACGAATTCCTGCACCGCAAACCCGCCGAGCTGTCCGGCGGGCAACGCCAACGTGTGGCGCTCGCCCGTGCGATTGTCCGTGAACCCAATGTGTTTTTGATGGACGAACCGCTATCAAACCTTGACGCCAAACTGCGTGTATCCACTCGCGCGCAGATCAAAAACCTGAGCCATGAGCTTAAGGTCACAACGATCTACGTCACCCATGACCAGATTGAAGCGATGACCCTCGCGGATCGTGTGGTGGTCATGAGCAAAGGTATTGTGCAACAAGTTGGCACGCCCACTGAAATCTACGACAATCCAGCTAACACCTTTGTGGCAGGTTTCATCGGCTCACCAGCGATGAACCTTGTTGATGGCGAAATTGTAAACGGTGTCTTCACGGCCAAAGATATCACAATCGCAGGTCTGCCTACACAGCACTCAGGTCGTGTAACCCTTGGTTTCCGCGCCGAAGACGCCAGCGTCGCCGAAAGTGACGCCGAGATGGGTTCAAAGGTCTATTCGCTGGAATTACTGGGCGAGGCCACGATGGTCACCATGCGGGTCGGCGGCACCATCGTATCGGTGAAATCCGGCAAGGAATACCGGGTCGAGATCGGTGAGCCGGTCCATGCGCATATCCCTGCCAGTATCTGCCACTTGTTCAACATCACATCGGGCGAGCGTCTCTAGCGCCTGCGCCACAACACCACAAAGGTTCCCGCATGACCCGCGACCCCCAATCTCAAGCCTCCCTCGACGCTGTCAAGGCAATGGAAGCAGGCCTCGCCAGCAACGAAATGGACATGCTGAAGTACTTCACCGAAGGCTTCACATGGCGCGGCAACCAAGGCTGCGGCACCAAAACTGGGGTCAAGGAATTCCAACGCAACTGGCAATGGCCGCTGCGTGCGGCCTTCACAGATCGCGATTACAAGACTGATCAGTTTATGGCAGATGGCGAGTGGGCAGCGTGTTTTGGCCATATCGAAGGCACGCACAGTGGCACGTTCATGGGCATTCCAGCCACCGGAAAGCGTGTCAAAATTCCTTATATGGATTTCTGGCGGATCGAAGACGGTCGTATCGCCGACAATCCCGTGTCGGTCGATTTCGCGTCGGTAATGATGCAACTAGGCGTTGACGTATTCGGCGGGCAGGGCTGGGAAAAATACGATAATGGTGACGTAGAGCCGCCAAAGCCTGAAGGATACTAAGCCATGGCGATCACCTACCTCAAATCCGGAAAACCCGAATCAGAGCGTGCCGAAGACGACGCCAAAGTGCGCGGAATTGTGGAAACCACTCTGGCCGATATCGCAGATCGGGGCGACGCCGCAGTACGCGACCTTTCCGAGAAATTCGACAAGTATTCCCCACCCAATTTCCGCCTCTCTCAATCCGAAATCGACGCGGCCATTTCGAAAGTGGCACCGCGCGATATGGAAGACATCAAATTCGCCCAAGACCAAATTCGCAATTTCGCCCAAGCGCAGCGAGCCTCCATGACGGATATCGAAGTTGAAACGATGCCCGGCGTAATCTTGGGCCACAAGAATATCCCTGTCCAATCGGTAGGCTGCTATGTACCGGGCGGCAAATTCCCGATGGTCGCATCCGCGCATATGTCCGTTCTCACGGCATCGGTCGCAGGCGTGCCGCGCATCGTGGCCTCGGCCCCACCGCAAAACGGCGCACCACATCCGGCAATCGTGGCTGCAATGCACATGGGAGGCGCACATGAAATTTACGTGCTTGGCGGTATGCAGGCGGTTGGCGCGATGGCGCTGGGCACGCAAACGGTTGATCCTGTGCATATGATTGTTGGTCCCGGCAACGCATTCGTGGCCGAAGCCAAGCGGCAACTCTTTGGGCGCGTCGGCATCGACCTTTTCGCAGGCCCGACCGAGACGATGGTTATCGCCGATGACACTGTTGATGCGGAACTTTGCGCAACCGACCTCTTGGGCCAAGCTGAGCATGGCTACAATTCTCCGGCCGTTTTGCTGACAAACTCTGCAAAGCTTGCGAAAGAAACGCTTGCTGAAATCGACCGCATCCTCGATATCCTACCTACGGCCGAAACCGCGCGCACCTCTTGGAACGACTACGGCGAAGTGATCCTGTGCGACACTTACGATGAAATGCTGGCAGTCGCCGACGACATCGCATCAGAACACGTGCAGGTGATGACCGACCGCGATGATTGGTTCTTGGAAAAAATGACGTGCTACGGCGCGCTGTTCCTTGGGCCACGCACGAACGTGGCCAATGGCGACAAAGTCATCGGAACAAACCACACGCTGCCCACCAAAAAAGCAGGACGCTACACAGGCGGCCTGTGGGTCGGTAAGTTCCTCAAAACCCACAGCTACCAACGCATCCTGACAGACGAGGCCGCAACGCTGGTTGGCGAATACGGATCACGCCTATGCATGCTCGAGGGTTTTGTCGGCCACGCAGAACAATGCAATATCCGCGTGCGCCGCTATGGTGGTAAAAACGTGGCCTATGGTACAGCGGCAGAGTAGGGACATGACAAAACAAAAACCGCGCAGCTACTCCAGCCTTGAAGACCTCGGGCGTGTGCGGTTATCGCGGCATTTCTTCATGCGGGATTTCCTTTATTCAGAGATTGGAAATTTCTTCGGAAAACCTAACATCCCCGACGACCCGACTTTGGCTATTTTGGCGGGCGAACAGCTATGCCAGAACTTACTCGATCCAATTGTTGATACATTTGGGCCAATCGCAGTGCGGTCGTCTTACCGGTCGCCTGATCTGAACCATTTTGGTGCCACCGAAGCGAAACCACAAAGGTGTTCCCGCAATGAGGCCAACTATGCCTCTCACATCTGGGATCACCGCGACGCACAAGGGCGGACGGGCGCTTGCGCCTGCATCGTCGTGCCGTGGTTCGCGGATCAATATGAGGCGGGTCGCGACTGGCGCGATCTTGCGTGGTGGGTCCACGACCATCTGCCCTATCATGGGATGTATTTTTTTCCCAAACTGGCCGCCTTCAATCTAACATGGCGTGAAGACCCCGAACCGCAAATCGCAAGCTACGTAGCCCCCAAAGGCAACCTTTTACGCGCAGGCGACACCCCAGCAGAGGCGCTCACCGCCCGCCAAGCCCGCTATGCCAATTTCCCCGATCTTTGCGGCATCGCCTATCCACCTATACCCACATGAGACCCCCAACTTCTTTTTCCCAGATAAACTTCCGCCGGAGGCTCCGGCGCAGACCACAAGGACCGACCCGATGACACTGCCCACCACCCCGTCCTTCCGCCTAGATGGCAAGAGCGCGCTTGTGGCTGGCGGATCATCAGGCATTGGGCTGGCCTGTGCTGTGGCCTTGGCCCAAGCTGGAGCAGAGGTCACAATTGCTGCGCGCAATATGGCCAAAGTGCATACAGTCGTCGATGAAATGACCCAAGCAGGGTTCACCGCGCGCGCCATGGCGATGGACGTGACCGATATTTCGGCAACCGAAGCGGCGGTGACGGCAGACGGACCATTCGATGTCTTGGTGAACTCCGCAGGTTTGGCGATCCATACTGCCGCGGTTGCTACGACGGCAGATGATTTCGACGCAGTCTCAAACATCAACTTCAAAGGCGCGTATTTTCTGACACGGGCCGTGGCCAAGGGGCTGTTGTCGGCCGGTAAACCCGGCAGTCTGATCAACATCACTAGCCAAATGGCGCTTGTGGGTGGCATCGACCGCGCGGTCTATTGCGCAACCAAACACGCCGTCGAGGGTTTCACCAAAGCCATGGCAATCGAATGGGGCAAGCAAGGCATCCGCGTCAACACCATCGGCCCAACCTTTATCCGCACACCCCTGACCGAACAGACATTCAACAATCCCCACCGGGTTGCTTGGATCATGGAAAAGATCAAACTGGGGCGCGTCGGCGAAGTCACGGATATGATGGGTCCTGTGGTTTATCTGGCCTCGGACGCGTCAGGGCTGATGACCGGATCTCATCTGTCGATTGACGGCGGTTGGACGGCGGATTGATGAACAAAATAACCTCTCTTCAAGTGGCGCAGCGCGCAGGTGTCAGCCAGTCGGCGGTCAGTCGGGTCTTCACCCCCGGCGCATCCGCCAGTGCGCGCACGGTAGAAAAGGTCCGCCGGGCGGCAACGGAATTGGGCTACCGTCCCAATATGATGGCACGCGCCATGATCACGGGCAAAAGCCGGATTATCGGGCTGGTCGTCGCCTATCTGGACAATCAGTTTTACCCGTTGGCGCTGCAGTTGCTGTCAAAGGCACTTCAGGAAAAAGGCTATCATATCCTCGTTTTCACCGCGTCTAACAGCCAAGGCGCGGCCGAAGAAGTGATGCAAGAACTGCTGGATTATCAGGTCGACGGGATCATCACGGCCTCTGTGGGCATGACCAACGATCTCACGATGCGTTGCAACGCCGCAGGCATACCGGTCGTGATGTTCAATCGGGGGCAAGAGGGTGCAGATATATCCTCTGTCACTTCGGCGAATAAGCTGGGCGGCAAAACAGTCGCGGAATTTCTGCTGTCTTGTGGTCACCAAACGATCGCGCATATCAGCGGTTGGTCGGGCTCCTCAACTGGGCGTGACCGGCAAACGGGCTTTTGTGACGCACTGAAAGCCGCCGGAAAAACGCCGCAGATCATCGATGGTATGTTTGACCGCGACACAGCCGCCGCAGCCACGCGGACCATGATGGAAGGCGCCGCGCCGCCTGATGCGATCTTTGTGGGCAACGACCACATGGCTTTTGCCGTTTTGGATACGCTGCGCCAAGAACTGGGTCTGCGTGTTCCTGAAGATGTCGCTGTGATCGGTTATGACGATGTGCCCTTGGCGGCTTGGGCTGCCTATAACCTTACCACGATGCGCCAGCCTGTGAACCGCATGGTGCAAGAGACTGTCGACACGCTTTTGACCCGCATCGAAGACCCCAAGACCCCGGCGCGCCGGATTGAAATCGAAAGCCCGTTGATCGCACGCGGCACTACCAAAGGACCAATCACATGAAAGGCTTTTCCAATCGTTGGAAAGATTTCCCCGACTACATCATCGGCATCACCAAAGAGATTTGGGAAGACCGCGGTGTCGGCACGCTGAACCATTACTACGCGCCCGATATTCCTGTGCGTTCGCCAATGGGGATCAGTATAGGCAACCAAGACGTGATCGCGGCGACGATGGCGACAATCAACGAATTCCCTGACCGTGAATTGCTGGGCGAAGACGTCATTTGGTCCGGTGATGAAAACACAGGCTATCTGTCCTCGCACCGCCTGCTGACGCGCGCCACACATACGCGCGACGGGCAATTCGGCCCGGCCTCCGGCAAGAAGTGGCAAGCCTATGTGATCGCTGATTGCGCCGCCAAAGAGGACACGATCTATGACGAATGGCTAGTGCGCGATTACGGTGGGATCGTCCGCCAACTCGGGCTGGACCCGCGCGACTATGCAGCTGAACTGATCGCCCGTGAAGGCGGACCTGACACAGCCAATAAACCATTCACCCCCGCCATCGACGTTGATGGCGGCTATCACGGCACAGGCAATGACAACGCGTGGGGGCACCGCTATGCTGATACGCTGACGCGCATCATGAACCACGATTTCACCCATATTCGCGACATCTATGACCGTGCCTGCATTGGCGAATACGCAGGTGCGAAACGCGCTGTTGGCTGGGACGGCATTCTTGAATTCTGGGTGGGCCTGCGGTCCTCTTTCCCGCACGCAACATTCAAAATCCACCACCAGATCGGCATGGATGCGGATATGCTGTCACCGCGCGCAGCCATCCGCTGGTCACTTGATGGTATCCACGAAGGCTGGGGTAGCTTTGGTGAACCCAGCGGCGCAAACGTGCATGTGATGGGGATATGCCACGCCGAATTCGGGCCCTACGGGCAAGACGGGGTCGGCCTGCGCCGTGAGTTCGCGCTTTATGACGAAATCGCAATTTGGAAACAGATATTGATGCACGCGAAGGGCAAATCATGACCCCTTCACAAATGGAATCCCGCATCGTCCGTTACGGCGATCTGCGCCCTTGCAAGACCGCGTTCATTGATGCCCACACACCCGGTTCCGATCAAAAAGAGAACTTTACGATTGTCGGCGGCGGTGTCTCTGAGAGTGCAGATCAACACGTACATATCGCGATCCCGCACGGCTTTAACATCGGGGCGGCAGGGCAACCGCCACGCTGCCGTAATTCGCTGCATAGTCACCGCACCGCAGAGGTGTTCTTTGTCCTCAAGGGGCGTTGGCGCTTCTTTTGGGGACGCTGGGGGACTGCGGGCGAAGTCGTGCTGGAAGAGGGCGACATCATCAACATCCCCACAGGCATCTTTCGCGGCTTTGAAAATATAGGCACCGACTACGGTATGATCATGGCTGTGCTGGGCGGCGACGACGCTGGCGGCGGCGTGATCTGGGCACCACAAGTGATCAAAGACGCCAAAGACCACGGGCTTGTTTTAGGCGAGAACGGCAAGCTTTATGACAGCAAGAAAGGGCAATCGCTGCCTGATGGGATCAAGTCGATGCCATTGCTGTCAGAGGAAGACCTCAAAACCTACCCAGAATCCGACAGCCGCGATGTAATCCCCGGCTATATCGCGCGCTACTGGGACATGATGGCGATGGCTGACAAAGCGCCTGTTCAGGTCATTGGCGAAAAAGGTCTGCTGCGTGACAAGCCGGGCTTCGAGGTGGCCCTGATGAACCGCAAATCTGCGTCCGAAGACATGCACACGCATCCCTACCCATCCGTTTTGATGCCAATGCGCGGACACTGGCGGATCAATTGGGATGGCGGCAGTGCAACGCTTGCGCCCGGTGACACGATGTCGGTGCCCCAGAACCTGCCGCACAACGCACTGCCCGCCATGACTGGCGAGGCAAGTCTTTATCATGTCGTAGCCACCGGCGACCCCGCCGGAGCCACTTGGAAAGGCTAGGTCCCAAGATAGGACACCGCGCCGGGGTCCAATGATTTGCCGATAAAGAAGGAAAGAACAATGCCCAAGGTCTTAACCACCCACGTAGGGTCACTTCCACGTAGCCAAGAGGTCGTGGATTTCATCTTTGCCCGCGAACATGGCGATCCTTATGACACGGACGCATTTGATGCCGCAATGACCTCTGCCGTGTCTGAAACCGTCGCCAAACAGGTGGCCGCAGGCATCGATATTGTCAGTGACGGCGAGACCTCCAAGATCAGTTACGCGACCTACGTGAAAGACCGCTACACCGGCTTCGACGGTGACAGTCCGCGCAACGCGCCAGCAGACCTCAAGCTGTTCCCAAGCTTCCTCAAAAGGCTTTCTGATGATGGCGGCACGCCAAAGTATGCACGGCCGATGTGCGTAGGCGAAGTGAAATCCAAAGGGCAGGGCGAGTTGGAAAAAGACATCGCCAACCTCAAAGGTGCAATGGCACAACATGGGGCCAAGCGCGGCTTTATGAATGCGGCCTCTCCCGGTGTTATCTCGTTGTTTTTGCAAAACGATTATTACAAATCCCGCGAAGCGTACCTGGCCGCATTGGCCGATGCGATGAAGGTCGAATATGAAACGATCGTTGCTTCTGGCCTTGATTTGCAACTGGACTGTCCTGACCTTGCGCTGTCGCGACATATGCTGTTCAACGATCTGTCGGACGAAGAATTCCTCAAGATCGCGGCCAGCCATGTCGAGGCGCTAAACCATGCGCTGTCGGATGTGCCGGCAGAGAAAGTGCGCGTGCATATTTGCTGGGGCAACTACGAAGGGCCGCACGTCTGCGACATCCCGATGTCCAAGATGTTCGACACGCTGATGTCCACAAAGTCGCGCTATGTCCTGTTCGAAACCTCCAACCCGCGCCACGGCCACGAATGGGCCGTGTTTCGCGATCGCGCAGCAGATATTCCCGAAGACAAGGTGCTGGTTCCGGGTGTGGTGGACACGACGACGAACTTCGTCGAGCACCCTGATCTGGTCGCCGAGCGGATCGGGCGTTTTGTCAACATCGTGGGCCACAACCGCGTGATTGCGGGCTCTGATTGCGGCTTTGGCACGTTTGCAGGCTTTGGCGCGGTCGATCCAGAGATCGCCTTTGCGAAATTAGGCGCTTTGGCTGCAGGTGCAGCGCAAGTGCCCTAAGAATAGGGTTGGACGGCGAATGGTTTTGGCCCATTGAGCACGGTGACCCAAAGGAAGTTGAAATGCTTAACCCAGTCACACCTGCCTTCGAAGACACGCTGCGAAAGTTGCTGCCTGCTACGGCGTTCAAAGAGGATACAGCGCCTTACCTGTCAGAACCGCGCGGGCGCTGGGCGGGCCAAGGTCTTGTCTTAGCTCCGGCCAGTACCGAAGAGGTCGCCGCAGCTGTACGCGCTTGCGCAGAGGCGCGCATCGGCATCGTCCCCTATAGCGGCGGTACAGGACTGGTTGGTGGACAATTGATGCAAGAAGGGCCAGCGCCGGTCATCCTGTCGCTTGAGCGCATGAATAAAATTCGCGCGGTTTACCCCTCTGAAAATGTTCTGGTCTGTGATGCGGGCGTGATCCTTGCCAACGTCCAGCAGGCGGCTGACGACTTGGGCCGCTTGTTTCCGTTGTCTCTGGCCTCGGAAGGATCTGCACGGATTGGTGGCATTTTGTCCACGAACGCAGGTGGTGTGAACGTCCTGCGCTACGGCAACGCGCGCGCACTTTGCTTGGGGCTAGAGGTCGTGCGCCCTGACGGGACGATCTGGCACGGGCTGACGCGGCTGCGCAAAGACAACACAGGCTATGATCTGCGCAATCTGATGATCGGGGCCGAAGGCACGCTGGGAATTATCACGGCTGCCGCACTGAAGCTGGCCCCGCGGCCTGCTAATGTGGGGGCTGCGATGATGGCGGTGGCCTCACCAGCTGCAGCGCTCGCATTGCTTGCCTTGGCGGGTGAGCAGATTGGTGATGGTATTTCCGCTTTCGAAATCATGCACCGCCAAGGGTTTGATTTTCTTGGTGAAGTCGGGCCGGATTTTCAGTCTCCCTTCGACGAGACACCCGAATGGGTGGTTCTGATTGATGTAGGCCTTCCCGCAGGCATAGGCCCCGAAACGGCTCTTGAGGGTCTGTTTGAAGCAGGCTTTGATGCGGGATTGGTGACCGACGGTGCCATTGCCCAAAATAACGCCCAGCGCGACGCATTCTGGCATATCCGCGAAACGATCCCAGAGGCGAACCGGCGGGTCGGTTCTGTCAGCTCACATGATATCTCTATCCCGCTGAGTGCGATCCCGTCATTTATAGAACGTGGCGCACAGGCTTTGGCCGAAGTCGGTGATTTTAGGATCAACTGCTTTGGACATCTGGGTGATGGAAATCTGCACTACAACGTGTTTCCGGCTAGGGGCAAAAGTCGTGATGACTACGAGAATGAGCGGACGCAAGTCAAACGTGTGGTTCATGACCTTGTGCACAGCATGGAAGGGTCAGTCAGCGCAGAACATGGGATTGGTCGCTTGAAAGTTGCGGATTTGGAAAAGTATGGCGACCCCGTAAAGCTTGCGATGCTGCGCGCAATCAAAGACGCGCTTGATCCTTCGGGCATCATGAACCCCGGCGCAGTGTTGCGCCAAAAAACCTGATTTTCTTGTACGATAAATTCGGGCCTCCGGCGGCATTTTTCTGTGGAAAAAGAAGATGTTAACGTTCTAAGGATATGGGTAAATTGCGCGTCAGACTGTAGAGTTATGTCGCGTGGAATGTGAAGTCGCCCGATACCGGACCCAAGCAGTTCAGTCTGTAGCGGACAGCGGGGTCGGGAGCATTCTTATGACTTCTTTTTCCTTAGAAAACTTCCCCCGGAGGGTCAGTCGCCCGCAAAGCTGCACAACGCGTGGACATTCATACCCAACCCCTCCAGCTTTGCGCGGCCCCCAAGGTCGGGAAGGTCGATCACAAAGGCGCACCCGATGACTTCGGCTCCCATTCGCTCGATCAGTTTTATCCCCGCCTCCGCTGTGCCGCCTGTCGCGAGCAGGTCGTCGACAAGCAGGACTTTTTCGCCGGGTTGAAGCGCGTCGTCATGTACCTCCATTGTGGCCTTGCCGTATTCCAAAGTATAATCTTGCTCGATAGTCCTGCCGGGCAGCTTGCCTTTTTTGCGAATGGGGACAAACCCCAATGAAAGTTGGTGCGCGATAGCACCGCCAAGGATAAAGCCGCGCGCTTCTAGTCCTACGACCTTATCGATGGGCTGGCCTGCATAGGGGTGCAGCAGCTGATCAATGGCCATGCGAAACCCGCGTGGGTCACTGAATAGGGTAGTGACATCGCGAAACATGATCCCTTCATGCGGGAAGTCAGGGATCGTGCGGATATAGTCTTGGACAGTTTTCATCTTGTGGCTTTCTACAGAACGCGGCCTGCGATGGCGTCGAGTTTGGATATGAGTTTTGGATCTCGTTGTGCGGGTGCTGTCATAATGGCATCGTCAAGCGCGCGGTCACATCCGTGCGGGCAAGGCACGCGGTCCGGCCCGAGCAATGCGGGCAGGCGGCTGACCAAGTCTTGCGCCTTAGTCCCGTTGCCCTGCAGTGTTTTAATCACGTCGCTGACGTCAACAGCGCCATGGTCCGGGTGCCAGCTATCATAGTCGGTTACCATCGCGATTGAAGCATAGCAAATCTCTGCTTCGCGGGCGAGCTTGGCTTCGGGCATGTTTGTCATGCCGATCACGTCGCAGCCCCAGGTACGGTACAACTTGCTTTCCGCTTGGGACGAAAACTGCGGCCCTTCCATTGCAAGATAGGTGCCGCCGCGATGGACTGTAATCCCTGCATCGCGTGCCGCTGTCTCACATGCATCCGACAAACGTGCGCATGTTGGGTGCGCCACGCTGACGTGGGCCACGCAGCCCGTGCTGAAGAACGATTTTTCCCGCGCAAAGGTTCTGTCGATGAATTGATCGACGATTACGAAATCACCAGGTGCCATTTCTTCGCGAAACGATCCACAGGCGCTGACGCTGATGATGTCGGTCACGCCGAGTCGTTTGAGCGCATCAATATTTGCGCGATAGGGGACCGTTGTCGGCGAATGCACGTGGCCTCGCCCGTGGCGCGGCAAGAATGCCATGTCGACTCGATCAAGCCGTCCAGTCAAAATATCGTCGGACGGCACCCCCCAAGGACTATCGACAGATACCCACTTTGCATTCAACAACCCATCCATGTTGTAGATGCCGGATCCGCCGAAGATACCGATTTTTGCCCGCATAACTTGTCCTGTTTGAACTGCTCTTTTGGACACTGAAACGGATTGCGTCAAATGTGAAGCCTGCACCCTGCGTGCCAATGCCGCAACACCCCCTCATCCCTCCTCTTCAAGGGGTGACATCCATCATTCCCTTCGATAAGTGGGCTCAAACATCCCCTTTACGACTGGATTTCCCATGCCCCGCGCACTTCTGGCGAGTTTCGCTGATAGCCTTTCACTTCGCGACCCAGACGCGCCGCTGACGCCCACGCAGTGGCGGGTTGAAATCCTGTCGGGGTTGACTGTCGCCCTTGCTCTGGTCCCTGAAGCTGTTGCTTTTGCATTCGTAGCAGGTGTCGAGCCTTTGGTCGGCCTTTACGCGGCCTTTATCGTTGGATTGATCACAGCTGTTTTCGGCGGTCGCCCGGGTATGATTTCGGGTGCGACAGGCGCTTTGGCCGTTGTTATGGTCAGCCTTGTTGCGATCCATGGTGTGGAATATCTGTTTGCCACAGTTGTCCTGATGGGCCTGATCCAGATTTTTGTCGGCGTCATGCGTTGGGGTAAGTTCATCCGCTTGGTGCCACATCCGGTCATGCTTGGTTTTGTGAACGGCTTGGCAATTGTGATTTTCCTTGCGCAAATGGGGCAGTTTCAAGTGCCCGGCTCCGCCAATGCTGCGGGCCACGGCATGGCCAATGGTGAATGGCTGTCTGGTGCTTCGCTTTTTCTGATGTTGGCCCTTGTGGCACTGACTATGGTGATCATTTGGGTGATGCCGAAGATCACGAACGCTATTCCCGCACCCTTGGCCGGTATCGGCATTGTCGCGGCATTAGTTATTGGATTTGGTCTTGATGTGCCGCTTGTTGGTGACCTTGCCAGCATCGAGGGTGGCCTGCCTGCGTTCCATATCCCGATGGTTCCGTTCACATGGGAAACCTTTGAGATTATCCTGCCTTTCGCCCTGGTCCTTGCTGCCATTGGCTTGATCGAAAGCCTTTTGACGCTGAACCTTATTGGTGAAATGACCGGCAAGCGCGGTGGTGCCAGCCAGGAATGTCTGGCCCAAGGTGCCGCGAACACGGTGACGGGATTCTTTGGCGGCATGGGTGGCTGTGCGATGATCGGCCAGTCGATAATCAACGTGAAATCCGGCGGGCGCACGCGCATCGCCGGTATCTCTGCGGCATTGTTTCTGCTGGCTTTTATCCTGTTTGCAAGCGGTTTGATCGAACAGATCCCGCTGGCCGCGTTGGTCGGTGTCATGTTCATGGTTGTGATCGGTACATTCGCGTGGAATTCGCTGAGGATCTTGCTCAAAGTGCCGCGCACCGATGCGTTTGTCACAATCCTTGTGACGATTGTCACGGTGGCGACTGACCTTGCCACAGCGGTTGTGGTCGGTGTGATCGTCTCGGCGCTTGCGTATGCCTGGAGCAACGCAACCCGCATTCACGCTTTAAAACGCGAAAGCAAAACTGCGGCTGGTGCGCAGGTCTATGAAATTCAGGGACCGCTTTTCTTTGGGTCTGCGGACGGCTTCCTAGAGATTTTCGACATTGAGAACGACCCTGACGTTGTCATCGTGGATTTCGCAAATAGCCGTGTTGCCGACCAATCCGCACTGCAAGCGATCGAGGCCCTGGCGCAAAGATACATTGACGCGGGTAAGGTCATTCAACTGCGCCACCTTAGCCGTGACTGCCATCAGCTTTTGTCAAAGGCAGGGCACTTGATGGTCGATAGTGATGATGATCCCGATTATGCGCTGGCGGCTGACTATAGCGTCAAAACTGGCATCATCGGCGGGCATTAATCGTCAGGGCGCTTAAGGCTGAATACCTCGCGCACGACTGCATAGTCACGGTAACCCATCCGGGCGAGCGGTTGGAACCTGGTGACGTCGAATGCGCCGTTCACGATGCAATCGTCGCGCATGTGTATGCCGATGACTTCGCCAAATACGGCAAAGTTCGCCTCGCCGGGAAGTTGCACGATTTGGGTGAGTTTGCATTCAAGTGTGGCAGGCGCGTTTGCGATGCGTGGGCAGTCGATGGTTGCGCAGGCAGCCTTTTTGATACCCGCCAAATCGAATTCATCTGTATCACGCCCCCATGCACCTGATGTTTGGTTCATTGCGTCGCGGGCGGCATATTCCACGATATTGATGGCAAAGACGCCAGTGTCGCGGATGTTGGCCACGGAATCCTTGGTATCGCCGCGGTCATCTTTGCGGCTGGTTGATGAAAACATCACTTGCGGCGGCTCGTAGGCAACAGCATTAAAGAAAGAGTATGGGGCAAGGTTATCGGAACCATCCGCCCCACGAGTCCCAATCCATGCGATTGGGCGTGGCGAAACAATCGCGTTGAACGGGCTATGTGGCAAGCCATGGCCATTTTTAGGTTCGTAAAACATCGTGCAGCCTTTTCGTTCGGTTTTCCAAGGGGTAGCGTGCAAGAAAGACCTTGGCCAGAAGAAAGACCCGATGCAGCAATCCGCAATTACTCTGGCTCCCGAGACCGCACATGACTGGTGGGAGGTCGAAGCGCTTTATGATCTGTGTTTTGCGCCGGGACGTTCGGCGCTATCGTCGTATAGGTTGCGTGAAGGCGTCGATCCAATTGCAGATCTTTGTCTTACAGCGCGAGACAATGATGGAATTTTGGCTGGGGCAGTGCGCAATTGGCCTGTGCGGATAGGGGATCATGGCGTCGTGCTTTTGGGTCCTATTGCCGTTCACCCCACACGGCAGGGCGAAGGCGTTGCTGCGTTGTTGATGCAAGAATGCCTTGAGCGCGCGAAAGCCGCTGGTTCGCCGCGTATCATGTTGGTCGGTGACGCGCCTTATTACGAACGTTTCGGATTTGAAATACTCAACGATGCGGTGATGCCGCCACCCACAAACCCGCAACGGGTATTGGGTATGGCGCTGCAAGACGGAGCTTGGGATGGTGTCGCGGGTCCGGTTGTGCGGGCGCGTGATTGAAATCCGAGATGCCCATCCCCATCTTCTAGCTCATGGATGAGCCAGAGTTATGATGAAAGAAATCAACCCCGCCGATCCGCCTGTGTCACTATCTGAAGCGGCCAAGGACGAGATCGCGGCACTTGCCTTACGCCAGCGACGTGCCAATGGCATTTTGATGCGGGGGATTAATTATGTCGGCGGTCAGGTCGAAGATGGCCTAAGGATGCTGCCAGCAGGCGCGCGCGGGCAGATTGACGAAATGGCGCGCATTGCCTTGCGTCAGAGTTTTGATGCGGCCCATAAATCCAACAAGGGGATCGGGCGTGGTTTCGGGTCAGACCGGGTACATAAAATTCTTGCAACTCTTTCCGGCGCTTTGGGCGGTTTGGGTGGTTTGCCTACAGCACTTGCAGAACTACCTGTCGCGACAACAGTGATTTTTCGCGCGGTTCACCATGTGGCCGTTACATACGGCGAAGACCCCGATGCAGAGGCGACGCGCATGGAATGCCTTGCTGTTTTCGGCGCAGGCGGTCCAAGCGGCGATGACGATGGCGTCAATACAGCCTTTATCGGTGCGCGGCTTAGCCTTTCCGGGGCGGCTGTGAACGGATTGATTGGCAAGGTTGCCCCGCGATTTGCTGCCGTGTTGTCGCAAAAACTAGCCTCACAAGCTGTGCCCATATTGGGGGCTGCGGCCGGTGCCGGGACGAACTACGCCTTTGTCGATTATTACGTCGCAATGGCACATGTGCATTTCGGATTGCGCAAGCTTTCACGCGTCCACGGTGATGCTGCGGTCAGCGACTATTTCCACAAGGTGCTAGCCGAAGGCAAGCTGCCTCAGACCTGATAGACTAGCCAATCTGCAACCGCGCGGCGCACAGATTGCTCGCCGTTTGCAGTGGCTTCGTCCATCACTGCCTTCACCTCTGTCAGGTTAACGCGACGTAGCAGATGCTTGACTGGCCCTACAGAGGCAGGGCGCATCGACAACGTATGCAATCCAAGTGCTGCAAAGCAAAGTGCCTCGACCGGTCGCCCCGCGTCTTCGCCGCAAAATGAAAGTGGCGTGCCTGATGCGGCGCAGCGTTTGATCACCTTTTCAAGAAACGACAAGAAACTGATATCGAGCGTGTCATAGCGTTTGCGCACCCGCTCGTTTTCCCGGTCAGCGGCGAAAAAGAACTGTTTGAGGTCGTTACCGCCGATTGAGATGAAATCGACCTCTTCGAAAAACACATCGGGAGCAAAGGCCAACGATGGCGTTTCAAGCATCGCACCGACCTTGAGCTTTGACGGCAACGAATGTCCCAATTTTGTCTCGCGGGCGATGGCTTTGTCCATCTCTGCGCGGGCTGCGCGGAATTCGCTGATTTGGGTGATGAATGGGAACATGACATCCAGCGGTTGCCCGTTCGCACCCCGCAATAATGCTTGCAATTGCATCCGTAACACACCGGGCTTGTCCAAGCCGACCCTGATTGCCCGCCAGCCCATCGCTGGGTTGGGTTCGTCATTGGCCTTCATATACGGCAGCACCTTGTCGGAGCCGATATCAAGCGTACGGAAGGCCACGCGTTTACCGTTTGCCGCTTTGAGCACCCGTGAATAAAGAGCCGATAATTCTGCGCGGCGCGGCATTTGGCTGCGGATCAAGAATTGCAGTTCCGTCCGGAACAGACCCACACCTTCCGCGCCAGAGCCTTCCAAAGAAGGCAGGTCGGCGATCAGTCCAGCGTTCATTTGCAATGACACCGTCGTTCCGCATTTGGTAGTCGCGGGCAAATCGCGGATCGAAGCATAGCGTTCTTGCGCGCGCGTGTGCATCGCGATTTTGTCGCGAAAGGCCGCTTGAACAGTTTCATCAGGGCGCAAATGCGCAATGCCTTGGTCGCCATCAACCAAGATAGGATCGCCATTCAGCGCCTCGCGGGTAATGCCTTTGGCGTTGATGATCAGCGGGATAGCCCAAGCGCGCGCGACGATCGTGGCATGGCTTCCAACAGAGCCTTCTTCCAGCACGATGCCCTTAATCTGCTTGCCATATTCCAGCAACTCACCCGGTCCAATGTTGCGCGCCACAAGGATCGGGTTTTTGGGCATATCGGCCCTGGCGTCAGCCCCCTGGCCAGTCAGAATGCGCAATAAACGATTAGAAAGATCATCCAGATCATGCAACCGTTCGCGCATATAGGGGTCTGGCGCTTTGGACATGCGTGCGCGCGCCAAAGATTGCTCTTTTTCGACGGCGGCTTCGGCTGAAAGGCCATTGCCGACGTCCGCTTCCATCCGGCGCAACCAACTGTTGGAGTTGGCAAACATACGGTAAGTTTCAAGCACTTGGGCCTGATCTTTGTCGATCGTATGCGCGCCGCTTAGCATATCATCGACGCCGCTGCGCAGTTGCGTTATCGCGTCAATCAGCCGTGTCCGTTCTTTTTCAGGATCGTCAGAGATCGGGTTGGTGACAACAACACGGGGCTCGTGCAAGTAGACGAGACCTTCACTGGCCCCTTCTTGGGCGACCGAACCGCGCAACATGACAGGCTGCTGATGGCGAGCCGATAAGGCAGCCCCTTCGCCGACAAATGCGCCAAGTTCGGTCATTTCAGCGATCACCATCGCAACAATTTCAAGAGCATAGACTTCATCGGGGATGTATTCGCGGGCATCTTTGGACTGCACAACCAGCACACCCAAAACCTCGCCCAATCGCTGGATCGGTACGCCACAAAAGCTAGAGAAACGTTCTTCGCCAGTTTCCGGCATATAGCGGAAACCTTTGGATGACGGCGCGTCAGCGGTATTGATCACAGTACGGCTTTTGGCTGTGCGACCAACCAGACCTTCGCCCAGACGCATCCGCGTTTGGTGGACCGCTTCGGCTTGCAGACCTTTTGTTGCACAAAGTTCCAGTGTTTCGGTGTCGCGGAACAGATAGATCGAACACACCTCTGTGCCCATCGAATTCGCAATCAAATCGACAACAGCATCAAGCCGCGCCTGACCTTCACTGTCAGACGCCAGAGCCTCGCGAAGCCGTCCAAGCAGCTTGCGACTTTCGGTTTCAAGTCTATGTGGCATGCGCCCCCTTGTGGTGCGGGCTAGCCAATCGCGGACCTAGCCTGCTTTATCTAACTCAAAAGCATCATGCAGGGCCTGCACGGCAAGTTCCATGTATTTTCTGTCGATCAGCACGGAAATCTTTATCTCTGAAGTTGTAATGACCTTAATGTTCACACCCTCATTGGACAAAACGCGGAACATCTTGGCGGCAACACCAGTGTGGCTGCGCATGCCAATGCCGACAACGCTGACTTTGGCGACGCCTTCGTCTGCGATAAGTTCGTGATAGTTGATGTCGCCCTTATCCTTGGCGTCTTGCATCGCTTTTTCAGCGCGCATCACCTGATTAACTGGGCAAGAGAACGTCATGTCGGTTCGTCCCTCTTCCGAGATGTTCTGAACGATCATATCGACGTTTACGCCTGCATCTGAAAGCGGCCCAAAGATCGCGGCGGCAATACCCGGACGGTCCGCGACCGAGATCAGGGTCATTTTTGCTTCGTCGCGAGAATAGGCTACACCGGCTACAACATTGGATTCCATGATTTCCTCCTCATCGCAGACCAGCGTTCCGGCGCTGGCGGATGGTTCTTCAAATGATGACAGCACCCGCAGGCGCACCTTATACCGCATAGCCAACTCGACCGAGCGTGTTTGCAGAACCTTGGCCCCCAACGACGCAAGTTCCAGCATTTCTTCAAATGCGATCTTATCCAGCTTGCGGGCTTTGCTCGTGATCCGCGGGTCGGTTGTGTAAACGCCGTCTACATCGGTATAAATATCGCAACGCTCTGCCGCGAATGCCGCAGCGAATGCCACAGCAGTTGTGTCAGACCCGCCGCGGCCCAGCGTGGTGATCCGGCCTTCGGGGCTGACGCCTTGGAAGCCTGCAACAACGGCCACTTTCATACCTTCGCCGAACTTTGCAGTCAGGTTACCTGTCGGGATGTCCTCGATCCGGGCGCAGGAATGGGCAGAGGTTGTCTTGACCGGCACTTGCCAGCCTTGCCAACTACGCGCGGGGATATCCATTTCCTGCAAGCGCAGTGCCATCAGGCCGGCAGTGACGTTTTCACCGGACGAGACTATCGCATCATATTCGCGCGCGTCATAAAGCGGTGAAGTTTCGTTGACCCAGCCAACCAATTCGTTGGTTTTGCCTGACATGGCCGACACGATCACGATCACATCGTAACCATTGGCGACCTCGACCGCGACGCGCTTGGCTGCGCGGGCGATCCGGTCAAGGTTGGCCACCGAAGTGCCACCAAATTTCATCACAAGCGTTGGCATGGGTCGTCCTAAGAAGCATCTGTATATTCAGGCGCTTGCATAATGCTGCTTTTGCCCAAGGGCAAACGCTTAGTACGGGTGTGGCCGCCCATCCCAATTTTCAAAGCAACCTGTGGTTTCCACACACAAAGCATCAAACCGGGTTATCAGGCCGTCCGCGCTTTCTTGCATGGAGATATCGGCCGCATTTCCGCCCATGTCGGTGCGGACCCAACCGGGGTGATAGATCCCGACAGCAAAGCCTTCAAGGGACAGATCAACGGCTAGATTGCGCCCTACATTCAGTACAGCGGCTTTGCTGGCATTATAGATGTACCCGCCGCCCGACGCGATGGTTTGCGAGCTAAGTTGTGAGCTGATGATCGCGATTTTTGGGGCTTTCGAAAGGCGCAGGCTGGACAGCATGGATTGAATGGTCATGAAAACGCCGGTGACATTGGCGGCTAATGTCGCCTCCCACATGGCAGATGGACAGCCGCTTTCCAGCTTTTCGCCTTTGTCCAAATTGACGCCAGCGT
>JBLHTS010000008.1:0-33471 GCA_047627695.1 Yoonia sp.
GCATCTTGGCGGTCAACATCGTGATGCTTGATCTGCAGACAATTACGCCGGAACTGACAGTGTTCGGCGAGCTGCGCAGCCAGCGCACTCTTGATCTGCGCAGCGCGATCGGCGGGACCGTTCTTGAAGCAAGCGATGCGCTAGTCGAAGGCGGCAACGTCACCGCAGGCCAGCTTTTGTTGCGCATTGATCCGGTCGACGCAGAAGCCGCCCTTGACCGCGTCCGTGCCGATTTGCAGGATGCACAGGCGGAATTGCGTGATGCGGATCGTGCGTTGATCTTGGCACAAGACGAGCTTGACGCGGCGCGGGCGCAGGCAGGGTTGCGCGATCAGGCGTTGGCGCGCGCGGTCGATCTTGAACAGCGCGGTGTTGGTACTGCGGCGGCAGTGGAAACGGCTGGATTGGCAGCGTCTTCGGCCCAAGCTTCTGTTCTGAGCCGCAGACAGGCGCTCGCCTCGGCGCAAGCGCGGATTGATCAGGCGACGACGCGATTGGCGCGGACACAGATTAACCTGTCAGAGGCCGAGCGGACCGTGGCGGATACCCAGATTTACGCGGCCTTCAACGGAACTTTGGCCGACGTCACAGTCAGCCCCGGTGGGCGCGTCACGGCCAATGAACGCTTTGCGCAGCTCGTCGATCCTTCAAAGCTCGAGGCGTCTTTTCGTGTCTCAACGTCACAATATGCGCGGCTTTTGGGCGATGACGGGAAACTGCTGAAAGCGCCTGTTGACGTGACGTTGGATGTGTCCGGCGTGAACTTGCGCGCCGCAGGTCAGATTACCCGCGAAGGGGCGACTGTTGGCGCGGGCCAAACGGGACGGCTTTTGTTCGCGCGCGTTGATGCAGCCCTAGGGTTCCGCCCTGGTGATTTTGTGACTGTGCGGATTGCGGAACCAGCCTTGGAAGGCGTTGTTCGTGTGCCAGCGACCGCCGTCGCTGCCGATCAGACGGTTTTGATCGTCGGGGACGAGGATCGTTTGCGCAGTGCGGATGTCCAGTTGCTGCGCAGGCAGGGCGACGATGTCGTCATCGCTGTGGGCGAACATGCGGGTGCGACGATTGTCGCCGAACGCTCGCCGCTATTAGGTGCGGGGATTAAGGTCCGCCCGATCCGCCCCGGCGCGGTTGAGGCCGAAGTCGAACCAGAAATGATCACATTAGACGCAGGGCGCCGGGCGAAACTGATTGCTTTTGTCAACGAAGGCCGCATGCCCGACGATGTCAAAGCGCGGATCATCAGCCAATTGGAAGCAGACGAAGTGTCGTCACAAACCGTGACCCGCCTTGAAGCGCGGATGGGCAGCTGATGGTGACTGGCGGCGAAAGATTTAACGCAGGCGCAGGCGGCATCCTGTCCTATTTCACCCGTCACAAGACGGCGGCGAACCTGTTACTGGTGTTGATGCTGACCGCAGGGCTTTTTGCATTCCCAAACATGCGGGCGCAGTTTTTCCCTGATGTTGTTGTTGATGATCTAACCGTTTCGGTCGCGTGGCAAGGCGCGGGCGCCGAAGACGTCGATGCCGCCATTGTGCAAGTTCTGGAACCGGTCCTGTTGGGGGTTGAAGGGGTGACATCCTCGTCCTCGACATCTCGCGAAGGAAGCGCGTCGATCAACCTTGAATTCGATCCCGGTTATGACATCGACCGCGCTGCCGAAGATGTGCAATTGGCGGTGGATAGCGCTTCGAACCTGCCTGCAGATGCCGAAGACCCGACCGTGCGCCGTGGCGGCTGGTCTGACCGTGTGACAGACGTGGTGATCACAGGGCCGGTTAGCGTGGACCAGTTAGGCCGATTTGCCGATGAATTTGCGGCGCGTTTGTTCGCCGAAGGTGTCACGCAGGTCATCGTGCAAGGGGTTGCCGCACCGTCTACGATTGTCGAAGTGCCATCGTTGTCGTTGATCCAATATGACATCGGTCTGTCAGAAATTGCGGCACGGATCGCGGAAGAGGCGGAAGCCGATCCCGCAGGTGATGTGTCAGGCAATGCGCGGGTGCGCACAGGTGTCGCCAAGCGGACAGCTGATGATATCGGCGCAATTGTCCTGCGCTCAAACCCTGACGGCTCGAAGCTGACGATTGATGATGTGGCGACGGTCACGGTGGAAGGCACCGACCGCGACCGCGCGTATTTTGTGGGCGACAACCCTGCAATCAAGGTACGCGTGCAGCGGTCGTCGCAGGGTGACGCAATTGGCATGCAGGAAACCGTTGAACAAGTCGCCCAAGAACTCACGGCGTCCTTGCCCCAAGGTGTGTCGATTGAACTGACCAATGGCCGTGCAGAGCTGATTACGGCGCGTTTGGACATCTTGCTTGATAACGGGCTGACGGGTCTCTTGCTGGTCGTCAGCCTCCTGTTTTTATTCTTGAACGCGCACACCGCGTTCTGGGTGGCTTTTGGTATTCCTGTGGCGATGCTGGCTGCGATTGCGCTGATGTATGTTGTCGGTATCACTTTCAATATGATCTCGCTATTTGCACTGATTATCACCTTGGGAATTGTGGTGGATGACGCAATTGTCGTAGGTGAGCATGCTGATTTTCGCGTCAGGCATTTGGGCGAAGACCCGATTGTCGCGGCTGAACGCGCCGCCAAGCGGATGTTTAGCCCAGTGTTTTCGGCCACCGTTACCACGATCATTGCCTTTTTCGGACTTGTGATTATCGGTGGGCGTTTTGGCGATCTGATTTCGGATATTCCGTTCACGGTGATTGTCGTGCTGATCGCCAGTTTGGTCGAATGTTTCTTGATTTTGCCCAATCACCTTGCCCATGCGATGGCGCATTCGGCCAAGGATCATTGGTATGATTGGCCGTCGCGCACCGTGAACCGTGGCTTTGACTGGTTCCGCGAAACGCTATTCCGGCCCTTTATGGGTCTGGTTATCAAGGCTCGCTATCCTGTTGTTGCAATGGTGCTGGTGCTGCTTGCTAGCCAAGTTTCGCTCTTTATCAAAGGCGACGTCAGCTGGCGTTTCTTCAACTCCCCAGAGCAAGGTCAAGTCACCGGCAACTTTGCCATGCTGCCCGGGGCGACCCGCCAAGACACGATCGAGATGATGCGCGAAATGCAGCGTGCAACTGATGCGCTGGGCGCTGAATACGAGGCCGAACACGGCGCCAATCCGCTTCAGTTTGTGGTGGCCGAAATTGGTGGCAATTCGGGCCGTGCAATTGCCGGATCAGACACCAAAGATGCTGATCAACTTGGCTCTATCACAATCGAACTCATTGATGCTGACAGCCGCCCCTACACCAGTTTTGCTTTCGTGGCCGCCTTGCAAGATAGCATAGCGCAACATCCTATGGCCGAAACTGTCAGCTTCCGCAGTTGGCGGTCAGGGCCGGGTGGGGACAGTCTGGATATCCAGATGTTTGGCGCGAACAGTGATACGCTCAAAGCTGCCGCCGAGGCGCTGAAATCAGAGCTGGGCCAATTTGCAGAGATTTCAGGCCTTGAGGATACGCTGGCCTACGACAAAGAAGAATTGATTCTGGAACTGACCCCGCAAGGTGACGCGCTGGGGCTTGGCATTGATGCCTTGGGCCGCATTCTGCGCAACCGTCTAGGCGGGATCGAAGCGGCAAGTTTTCCTAACGGCACGCGCTCTGGCACGATCAGAGTTGAACTGTCGGGCAGCGAACTGTCTGCTGATTTTCTGGACCGCACCCAAATCCGGACGCCTGATGGGATTTATGTCCCGCTTGCCGATGTGGTCACAGCGCAAAGCCGGACCGGCTTTTCGACCGTCCGCCGCGAGAATGGTATCCAACTCATTTCGGTGATTGGTGATCTGGATGACGACGATGCGGCGCGTGCGACCGAAATCCAGCAGATCATCAACGACGATATCCTGCCCCGCATTGAAAGCAACTTCGCGATTGAAACCATGCTCTCGGGTCAAAGCGAGCAAGAACAGCGGTTCTTGGATGATGCGCGCACGGGGCTGATCCTTGTGTTGCTTGGAATTTACCTGACCCTTGCTTGGATTTTCAGCAGTTGGACGCGCCCGGTTGTGGTGATGTCCATTATTCCGTTTGCCTTGGTCGGGACGATTTTTGGCCATCACGTCTGGGGCATTCCGATGAGCATGTTCACCGTCGTGGGTTTGATCGGGATGGTTGGCATCATCATCAACGACAGTATCGTCTTGGTGACAACTGTGGATGAATACGCCCAAGATCGCGGGTTGGTGCCGGCGATCATCGACGGCACAGTGGACCGGTTGCGGCCTGTGATGCTGACGACGTTGACGACCGTTTTGGGGCTGACACCGCTGCTTTATGAAGGATCGAACCAAGCTGAATTCCTCAAGCCGACCGTTGTCACGTTGGTCTTTGGCTTGGGGTTCGGCATGGTGTTGGTTTTGTTGGTCGTCCCATCCGTGATGGCGATGCAAGCGGATGTCTACCGTCAGGTTCAATCAGCCATACGCGCATTGCGCGGGCGGCGGGCGGCGATGTTTGTACCGGCAGGGCTGGGCGCACTTGGGGCGCTTGGGGTGTTTGCGGTGACCTTGGCGCCGCTCTTGGTCACTGGCAGCCCTTTGCCAATTGCCGTCGCCGCATTGCCAGTATTGCAGGGCGGATTTGGGGCGGCATTGGGTGTATTCATCGCGGGTCTGATGGCATTTCTTTTGGCGATTTATTTTGTCGCTGCGGTGTCGCAGGGCCTACGCAAAGTGCGCAGTTAGCCCGCAGAACAACCGCGAATATCAATCGCCTGATCTGACCCAAGCACGGTAATCCGCACCGCGGATCTGTCGAAGGCAAAGGGTTGCCCGCTGGGGTGCACCATATCGACGGTCGCGCTTAGCATGTTGCCTTCACGTTGGGTGCGGGCCTCGGACACCCAGACGCGGGGGTCGCTGGCTTCGATCACAACATGTTCTGAAGTACCAGTGACGGCGACATCCATTGTCGTAGTCATGCGCAGACCGTCAGCGATAGGATCGATGTTGCAGGTCACAGCCCCTACTTTTGCGGCCGTTTGGGTCATGGGTTGGTCACCCAAGGCCGCATCGATCGCCGCGTCACGTGCGCCGTTCACCGGCAAGATCGCTGAAAAAGGAAGCGTCACTGGGATGCAAATCTCTTCGCAGACGCCGATCAGAATTTCACCTTGGATAGCGATATTCTGGGGGTCAGAGCCAAGATCGACAGTAAGCGGTACGATGACACTGTCATAATACCCGATCGATCGCGCACCATCTTCGCCAAAAATCTCTGGCGTCGGCCAATGGGGGGTAATGCTTTGGATTGTGTCGCTGCCTGAAAAAGAAAACTCTGGCGGAATTCCTGCATCACCCGGCGCACGCCAATAGGTGATCCAACCGGGGGCCAAGGTGATCTTGATCGCGGCCATATGCGTGCCTGCATCGCTGCGCCAACCAGGCAGCACGTCGACCTGTGCGAGGTCGCCGAAAGGCTGACCAAAGCCAAAGCTAGGCAGGGCTGCAAGAGCGAATATGATAAGCGGGTTCTGGCGCATGACGCCTTCTTTATCCAAAGTTGCTGCAATGGGAAGTCACGTTTGCGCCAGTCGTTGCAATCTTGGTGCTTGCGTCGCCGCCACAGGTTTCTAATCTTACGACGATGAAAGCTACAGATCCCAATTCAGCCGGTAAACTTTTGATTGCGATGCCCGACATGTCGGATACGCGCTTTGCCAAGACCGTCATTTATATGTGTTCGCATTCGGACGAAGGCGGCATGGGTTTGATTATCAACAAACCCCAGCCCAAGCTATCGTTTGCCCAATTACTTGAGCAGTTAGAGATTCCCAAGGTCATAGGCGCGCGTGATGCGCAGGTGCATTTCGGAGGGCCAGTCGAACGGCAGCGTGGATTTGTGCTGCATGGCAACGACTATAAGGCCACGACAGGCACGCTGGAAGTTGACGATACATTTCGGATGACTGCGACGCTTGAAGTGCTTGAGGATATTGCCAACGGCAGGGGACCGGCAGTGTCGATGTTGGCGCTGGGCTATTCCGGTTGGGGTCCGGGGCAGTTGGAGTACGAGATCGGCCAAAACGGATGGCTGACCTGCAAACCAACGCACGGCGTGGTCTTTGACGCGCCTAACAACAAAAAATGGACCGCTGCCCTACAACTGATGGGCATTGATCCATTGCTTTTATCTGCAACGGCAGGACACGCTTAGCTGCTGGGTTCAAGCAACGTCCGTAAGATCGCAATTGCGTTTTCACTGGACCAATCGGCTTCTCCTTGCATGCGGGCAATTTCGCGGCCTTCGGGATCAATGATCAGCGTTGCGGGTAAACCCAATACACCCAGATTACGTGCCAAAGCCTGACGCGGGTCGGTGTGTAGCGGTAGGTTTTCCACCTCGATTTCCTCAAAAAAGCGCTGCATGGCAGGCAACGGGTTGCGGCCCGTGGCGATTGTAACGACTTCGAAATCATCACCACCCATGGTGTCCTGGAGTGCTGACAGGTGAGGCATTTCCTTGCGGCAAGGTGCACACCATGTGGCCCAGAAGTTCAACACGATGTATTTGCCCTCAAAATCGGCAAGCGCCATCTCCTGCCCGTCTTCGCTGGTAAACGCCACATCGGTGGTCGCCAGCGGGGCGCTGTGAAAGTTCAATTTGCGCATCTCACCTTCGCGCATCGCACTGGCTGCGGCTACATCGGCGTGACTGATATTTGCAAGACCAAGAAGGGCCGTATAAAGCAGGGCTGACATTAACTTGCGCATAGGCGATTTCCTTCATGACAAAATCTGCAAACACCATGTGGGGCGGGCGTTTTGCCGCCGGACCAGACGCGATAATGGAGGCAATTAACGCCTCTATCGGGTATGACCGACGCCTTGCACCACAAGACATTGCAGGTTCACGTGCCCATGCGGCCATGTTGGCCGCCTGTGGCATTATCACAGATAGCGATGCTGCCGCCATTCGGGAAGGCCTGCTCACCGTATTGTCAGAGATTGAAACTGGCGATTTCCCGTTTTCAACCGCCCTTGAAGATATTCACATGAACGTCGAGGCGCGCTTGCGTGATTTGATTGGCGAACCAGCAGGCCGCTTGCACACTGCGCGGTCACGCAATGACCAAGTCGCCGTTGATTTCCGCCTTTGGGTGCGCGAGCAATGCGATCAGGCTGATGTGGCATTGGCCGCGCTGCAAACCGCGCTTTTGGGACAGGCAGAGGCGGGCGCTGATTGGGTCATGCCCGGATTTACACATTTGCAAACGGCCCAGCCTGTGACCTGGGGCCATCATATGTTGGCGTATGTTGAGATGATCGCGCGGGATCGGTCGCGTTTTGCGGATGCGCGCAAGCGGATGAACACGTCGCCATTGGGTGCCGCAGCGCTTGCAGGGACATCGTTCCCGATTGATCGGCAGATGACCGCAGAGGCGCTTGGCTTTGATCGGCCGATGTCCAATTCATTGGATGCGGTAGCGGACCGCGATTTTGCATTGGATTATTTGGCAGCGGCCAGCATTTGCGCGATGCACCTGAGCCGTCTGGCTGAAGAATTAGTGATCTGGTCCTCGGCGCAGTTCCGTTTCGTGAAAATGTCCGACAAATGGTCCACTGGATCGTCGATCATGCCGCAAAAGCGTAACCCAGATGCGGCAGAGCTGATCCGCGCCAAAATCGGCCGGATATTTGGGGCGAACGTCGCCCTGATGACAGTGATGAAGGGTCTGCCGCTGACCTATTCCAAAGACATGCAAGAAGACAAAGAACAGACCTTTGATGCCGCAGATAACCTGATTCTGGCATTGGCTGCGATGACTGGCATGGTCGCGGATATGACTGCACAACGCGACAACCTCAAAGCCGCAGCTGCAGGCGGATTTTCGACAGCGACCGATCTGGCCGATTGGTTGGTGCGCGAACTTGGGCTACCTTTCCGCGAAGCACATCACGTGACCGGATCGCTGGTCGCCATGGCAGAGGACAAAGGTTGCGATTTGCCTGACCTGACCTTAGACGACATGCGCAGCGTGCACGACGGCATCCGCGTGGATGTTTTTGATGTGCTTGGCGTAGAAAACTCGGTGGCGTCGCGGACCAGTTTTGGCGGTACAGCTCCGTCGGGTGTGCGTGCCCAAGTGGCACATTGGAAAGAGGTTTTAAAATGAAACGTATTGCTTTGATTATATCGGTGGTCGCTTTGGCAGCCTGTGGCGCTGACGGCGCACCTTTCACCCCTAACGCAAGTGTTGGTGTGGGTGTGGGAACCAACGGTGTGACGAAGGGCGGAAACCTTGGCGCGTCAAATGGTACCGTTTCTGTCGGAGTCGGATTTTAATGCGTAACGTTTTTCTGGCGCTGGCTATTTGGGGCGCAATTCACCCAATGTATTACTTTATCAATTGGTTTATGGCCGAAGGCTGGAACATCATGGCTATGGTTGATGCATGGCATGTCAATGCAGCCACAAGCGGGCTGGTCTGGGATCTGACGATTGCAGCTATCGCGCTGACAGTTTGGGTCATTGCTGAGGCGTTTCGCGCCAAGAATTGGCTGAGCCTAATCGCTATTCCCACGACTTTCTTGATCGGTGTCAGCTGTGGTTTGCCGCTGTATTTGTTCTTGCGTGACCGCATCGTCTATTCGCGCGACCGCCATACTGTCAGCCAGATTTAGAGCTTACAAATCAGGGTTGGTCTTTGCCCGTGATCTGATATGTCCCAAAGCTGGTTTTGGACAAGGATCACAGGCTTGGATCATTTTCTATATCGTGACGGCGCACTTTTCGCCGAGGACGTTTCCATTGCTGACATCGCAGCTGTGGTCGGCACACCATTCTATGTCTATTCGACAGCCACGCTGAAACGTCACTTTACACTGTTTGACGAGGCTCTGGCTTGGGGTGACCATCTGGTCTGCTTTGCGATGAAATCGCTCTCGAACCAAGCTGTGATCAAGGTGCTAGGTGACGCGGGCGCAGGCATGGATGTCGTATCTGTAGGTGAATACCTGCGTGCGAAGGCCGCAGGCATCCCCGGTGATCGTATTGTCTTTTCCGGTGTCGGCAAAACCGCTGAAGAAATGCGCGTTGCAATCACGGGCGGCATTCGCCAGTTCAATGTCGAAAGCGAACCAGAGATGATCGTGCTTGATCAGGTCGCTCAATCGCTGGGCGCGATGGTTCCGATCACCATTCGTGTAAATCCCGATGTTGATGCAAAAACCCATGCAAAAATTGCTACGGGCAAGTCCGAAAACAAGTTTGGTATTCCGATCAGCCGCGCTCGCGAAGTCTATGCGATGGCTGGCGCATTGGTTGGCCTGAAAGTCGTCGGGATCGACGTGCATATCGGTTCGCAATTGACCGAATTGGCCCCGTTTGAAGCGGCCTACAACAAAGTCGCGGAACTGACCGAACAGCTGCGTGCAGACGGGCACGAGATCAAGCGCCTTGATCTGGGTGGCGGTCTTGGCATTCCGTACACGCGCACGAATGAAGCCCCTCCGCTGCCCACTGACTATGGAGCGCTGATCCAGCGCACCGTCGGTCATTTGGGGTGCGAGATAGAGATTGAACCGGGGCGTTTGATATCGGGCAATGCCGGGCTGATGGTCTCGAAAGTGATTTATGTTAAGTCCGGCGAAGATCGCGAGTTCCTAATCCTTGATGGTGCAATGAATGATCTAATCCGTCCCGCAATGTATGAGGCATGGCACGATATCGTCCCTGTGATTGAACCCGCACCGGGAGCCGAGCCTGTGAAATATGATATTGTCGGCCCGATCTGCGAAAGCGGCGATACTTTTGCCAAAGCGCGCGAAATGCCCAAACTGGTGGCAGACGACCTTGTCGCGTTCCGTTCAGCAGGCGCATATGGGGCAGTGATGTCGTCGGAATATAACTCGCGCCCGTTGATCCCCGAGGTTTTGGTTAATGGCGATCAATTTGCAGTTATCCGCCCTCGCCCTACCTATGAAGAGATGATCGCACGCGATACGCTGCCAGAGTGGTTAGACTAAACCTAGGCTGACCCCGGATCGGCCCCGAATTGCACAACCAAGGGAGAGGCCCGCTGAACGCACATAAAGACCAAATGCGCCATTTGCGTCTACCGGTTGCTGCGACCCGTGCGGGTATGGTGGCCGAACAAGTTGTGCGCGCGTTCTGGCCGTTTTGGACGGCTGTTTTCCTGATTCTAACCCCCTTGATGATGGGGTGGCAGGACCTTGCGCCGCTAGAGGTGTTCTGGGGCGGTGCACTCGTAAGTATCATCGCTCTGACTGCGACGCTGGTCTGGGGTATCCACCAATTCCGTCTGCCGACCATCCAAGAAGCGACCACGCGTGTTGATGCCGCGTTGCCGGGCCGCCCGATTGCAGCGATTGCCGATACCCAAGCGATTGGCGCTGGTGATTCTGCATCAGAAGCGGTCTGGCAGGCCCATATGGCTCGTATGGCCGAACGCACCAAACAGGCCCGCACAATTGAACCTGATTTGCGGATTTCCAACCGCGATCCTTATGGCTTGCGGTTTATCGCATTGTTGTTCTTTGTCGCCGCTTTGATGTTTGGATCGTTATTCCGCATCAGTTCTGTCGGTGAGATCGTGACAGGGTCAGAACAGACGCTTGCTACGGGGCCGGTTTGGGAAGGCTGGGTTGAACCGCCAGCCTATACCGGCAAGCCATCGATCTACCTTAATGACATCCCTGCAGGTCCGTTGCGCGTGCCTGCAGGCAGTCAGATCACTTTGCGCCTTTACGGTGAAGTGGGTGCGCTGACGGTCGCCGAGACCGTTTCGGGGCGCGTTGATGATGTGGGTGCCGCGTCGGATGCGCAGCAACAGTTTGACGTGACGCAGTCCGGCACACTTACAATTGGTGGCGCGACGGACACGACGTGGGAAGTCACAGCGATTGCCGACCAGCCACCCGTTATTGACCTGACAGGCCCGATCGAGTCCGATGCGATGGGCGAGATGTCACAACCGTTCACCGCATACGATGACTATGGTGTCACCTTTGGTACTGCCACAATCACGTTGGATTTGGCGTCGGTTGAACGGCTGCACGGGTTAATGATTGCCCCTGACCCGATCGCGCCACTGATCTTGGATTTGCCGATGCCCTTTAGTGGCGACCGCGCCGATTTCGACGAGTTTCTGATAGATAACCTCAGTGAATACCCTCTCGCGAATTTGCCCGTTACAATGCAGTTGACTGTGACTGATGACGCCGAACAAGTAGGCAGTACCCCATCAGAGCCGATGATTCTGCCGGGACGCCGCTTTTTTCAGCCCTTTGCTCGTGCGGTGATTGAACAACGCCGTGATTTGATGTGGTCAAAGGCCAATGTCGTCCGCGTGAACCAGATCCTGCGGGCGGTCTCGAACCGTCCCGAAGGGCTGTTTTCGAATGAAACGACCTATCTGCGTCTGCGCACGATTATTCGTAGGCTCGATAACATGGCCGAATTTGGCGTGACCGACGATGGCCAAGCCGAAGTCGTCAAGGCGCTATGGGACCTGGCGATTCAGCTTGAGGATGGCCGTTTGGCTGATGCCCGCGAACGCCTGCGCCGCGCCCAGGAAAGGCTGGCAGAGGCGATGCGCAACGGGGCGTCGGATGACGAGATCGCAGAGTTGATGCAAGAACTGCGCGAAGCAACCGATGATTATATGCGGATGCTGGCCGAAGAAGCTGAACCATCCGACGGCACCGACCAAGCGGATAACGGTCAAGAGGGCGAACGATTGTCGATGGACGAGCTGCAAGCCTTGCTGGATCGCATTGAAGAGCTGATGCAAGAAGGTCGCATGGCCGAAGCGCAAGAGCTGATGGAGCAGCTTAACCAGATGATGGAAAACATGCGCGTCACCCAAGGTGAAGGGGGCGAAGGCTCACCTTCTCCGGGCGAGCAATCCATGCAGGATTTATCGGACACACTGCGCGAGCAAGAAGAGCTTTCAGACGATGCGTTCAGCGACTTGCAAGAGCAGTTCAACCCCAGCGAGCCGGGCCAACAGCAAGGTGAACGGGGTCAGGACCCAGGTAGGCAGCAGGGTCAGCAAGGTCAAGATAACGGACAGCAGGGTCAAGACGGACAGCAAGGCCAAGGCCAAGGCGATGGTGAAAATGCCCAGAATGGCCAACAAAGCGATAGCGGCGTCGGCGGCGAAGGCGACCCGCGCAGCCTTGCCGAACGCCAAGAGGCCTTGCGCGATGAACTTCAGCGCCAACGAGATGGCTTGCCGAACTTGCCCGGCGAAACAGGCGAAATCGCACGCCGCTCGTTAGAGCGGGCAGAGGGCGCGATGGATGGTGCCGAAGATGCCTTGCGCGAGGGTGATCTGGCCGAAGCGATTGATCGACAGGCCGAGGCTATGGACGCGCTGCGCAATGGCATGCGTGAATTGGGGCAGGCTTTAGCTGAAAATCAAAACGTTGATCCCGGACAAGGTTCAGAGCAAGGCGATGCGTCGGGCAGACTAACACCGGGACAGCGCGATCCTTTGGGCCGTGAAATGGGCAACACAGGCCAATTGGGGACGGATCAGGAACTTCTGGGCGGCGTGGACATCAACCGCCGTGCCGAAGAACTGTTGGATGAAATCCGCAGACGGTCAGCCGAACAGAACCGCCCAGAGTTGGAGCGTGACTATCTACGCCGCTTGCTGGAACAGTTCTAGGGCTTAGCCAATCAGGTTAGAAATGCTTTGGGCTATTCCATCGATGAAGGCATTCAGGGACACACGCAGTTGATCAATCACCGCAACATAAGTGGCCATGTAGCCGCTGAGTTCCGGCATGTTCTGTGTGATTTCCTCTGAAAGTACGTAGGGTGTGATCGTCACTGCAATCAAGATCAGCACGATAAAGAAACCACGGCGGAAACCTTGGCGGCGCACGGCCTCGTGTATTTCCAGTTCGGTTGCACCGCGCCCGTTATTGGTCTCGGCACGTCCACGAAGGGCTGCATTGATTTCATTGATGTCAGGGACTGCGCGCGGATTCGGTGTTGAGACAGCAACTTTCCCACCCGCTTGGCTGGTTCCTGCGGGGGTGCTGCCTTCGACTTCGGTCATCTGCGCGATACGTTTGCGGGTCTCGTCGACGGCTTCTGGGCTACTCTCGCGACGCAAAGTTGGTTTACTGGCACTATAGTCTGCTACGCCTTGGTTGCGGGCAGCCTCTTTGCGTAGAATATTTGCGACACTTGGATCAATTTGGCGGTGCCGCGGTTTGTCCGTGACCGGTTCGTGCTGCGGGCCTTCGGTGTTTCCATTCTTGGATTGCGGCGTGTCATAGGCCGAAACGTCTCGTGACTGCGTCTTGACCATAGACGGCAACGGCGTCGTCAGGATTCGCGAAACTTCACGGCTTAGAATTCTGGACTTACGCGTCTGAAACCAAGTGGTATTACAGCTAGAGCATTGCACATCACGTCCGCCCTGCGGAATCGCATCGTCGGCCACATTGTACTCTGCATCACAATTTGGACAAATAAGCCGCATCTACATTCCTTCTGTCCCGGATCGGGTCAGTTATTATTCTTGCCATTACCAATTTAGCGATGCCAGCGACAAACGCAAAGGATTTGCGCAAGCAAGCAACCCAAGAGATTGTAAACTGTTGCAGAATTGGGCAGAAGTGGCGTGTGGCGCAAAGGAAATACTGTGATTGAACTCGACAAAGTGTCCTACGGATTTGGCGGTACGGCACTGTTTTCGCAGTTGTCTTTGAGCCTTACTGCAGGGTCTTTCCATTTTCTGACCGGGCCGTCGGGGGCGGGCAAAACCACACTCTTGCGATTGTGCTATGCGGACTTACTCGCGCCAGATGGCAAAGTGCTCATTTTTGGGCAAGATGCCGCCACTCTTGACCGCGATGCGGTCGCATTGGCGCGGCGGCGTATCGGGGTGGTGCATCAGGATTGCGCGTTCTTGGATCATCTGACGATTGCAGAAAACATTGCTTTGCCATTGACGGTTTCTGACCGCGCAAATGAGGCGGCACAAAACTTGCCAGAATTGCTGAATTGGGTGGGCCTCAGCCGTCAGGCAGAGCAGTTGCCGCCGCAGTTGTCGGGCGGCGAACGGCAGCGGGCGGCATTGGCGCGTGCTGTGATCATGTCACCGGATGTGATTATCGCGGACGAACCGACCGGCAATGTCGATTGGGAAATGTCGCAACGGTTGATGCGCTTATTGGCCGAACTGAACAAGATGGGCAAAACCATCCTAATCGCGACCCACGATCTGAACATGATCCGCGCAATGAAAACCGATGTGAGTGCGCGTGTGCTGCGCCTGCGCGATGGGCAGTTGATGCAAGCCGGAGCAGAGCTTTGAAAGCCGTGTTTGAGCTGATTTTGGGTGACCCACAAGCGGATCGTGCCGTGCCGCCAACGGGTATTACTGCGCGGTTAACGGTTTTTGTCGCTGCAGTGATGGCCTTTCTGGCGGTGTTTACGCTGGCGATTTCGCTTACCACTGGTCGCGTTGCAAAGGTTTGGGCGCAGGAACTGGTACAGTCCGCCACTTTGCGCTTGCCCGTTGATCCACAAACCGCCGATGCAATGCTTCTTGAGGCGCTTGATGTGCTTGAGACGACACCGGGCGTAACTTCGGCGCGGGCCCTTTCGGCGCAAGAGCAGCAGGCGTTGCTAGAGCCGTGGTTCGGCCCTGATTTACCGCTTGAAGCACTGCCTATTCCGCAACTGATTGAGATCATAACCGACAGTGACACCTATGACGCAGACGGGCTTCGCGCCCGCCTTACTGCACAAGTACCGGGGGCGGTTTTGGACGATCATACCGCATGGCGTGCACCTTTGCTAAAGGCTGCAAGCAGCGTCCGAGTCGTCAGTTGGACAGTCATCTTGTTGATCGGTGCAACAGTGGCTGCGATGATTACTTTGGCTGCGCAGGCATCATTGGCCGCCAATGCGCAAGTAATCCGCGTTCTGCGCCTTGTTGGCGCGCGCGATGTGTATATCGCGCGCGCATTTGTGCGCCGCTACACTGTTCGCGTTGGTTTTGGGGCTGTGGTTGGTGTCGTGATTGGTGCCGCTATGACAGCATTGATGCCACAAGGCGGGGCAGGCGATAGTATTTTGATGGGCGTCGGCTTTTATGGTGCAGAGTGGTTCTTGTTGCCGCTTATTCCGCTATTGTCGGCTGTTGTGGCATTCTTTGCGACACGTGCCGCTGCATTCCGCAGGCTAAAGGAACAAACATGAGCTATTCAATTCAATGGGTTCGGTCGCTGATCTTTAACGCACAGATGTATGTGGCGCTGTTGGTTGTGGGCATTCTTTATACTCCGGCCGCGATCATATCCACGAACGGGGCGCTGGCCGGATGCCACGCCTATTGTCGTTACATCAGATGGTCGGCGTCCTGGATGATCGGCCTTAAGACCGAAATACAAGGCACACCGCCGACAGACGAAGTAATGGTTGCCCCCAAACACCAGTCTTTCATGGATGTTTTGGTTATTTTCGGGTCAGTCCCGCGCGGTAAATTCATCTTTAAGTCTATCCTGAAATATGCCCCGGTTGTGGGTCAGTTCGGTCTGCGGATTGGCTGTATTCCCGTCGACCGTGGCAGGCGCGGCCAGGCCATCAAAAAGATGCTTGCTGATGTTAAAGCAGGTCGGGCTGTTGGTGGGCAGCTTATCATCTATCCGCAAGGAACGCGGATCGCACCGGGGGTCAAAGCCCCTTACAAGGTAGGAACCGGCGCGCTTTACCGCGAATTGAACCAGCCGGTTGTGCCAGTGGCCACCAACATCGGTGTGTTTTGGCCCAAGCGCGGGGTCTACCGCAAGCAAGGTACAGCCGTGTTTGAGTTTTTACCGCGGATTGAACCGGGGCTGGACGTTGCTGATTTCATGGCCCGTATTCAACACGACATCGAAACTGCCTCTGATCGATTGAACAAAGAGGCGGGCTTTGACGGCGCGTGATGCGGCTACACGGCCAGCTAGCGCAGTTTGAGGTTGCTGCTGCGCCCCAAGCCATTGCGCAGGCAACACACAATCACAGCCACGCTGATCAATAGCCATAAGGCACCCCACATTTGCGTGGTCCCGCAAAACTCTTCTGCCAGCATCCGCGCGTCAGAGCGCAGGTTGGCCCGCGCAATTGTATCGCTGAAAATGTCAAAGGGCACTTACACGATGCTTGTCAGGCCGATGACCCGTAGGAACAGATCGTTGGAGGTGTGTCCAACAGAGCGCGCAGCCAAGAGCATCAAAACGCCCGTATCGATTGCAAAGAACAGCGCAAAAAGCTCTCTGACGTAAAATCCCGCGATCACAAGCATCACGATACCGCACAGGGCCATGATTTTGCGATCTACGCGGGTTCGCGTGGCGGCCAAAAGCAGGCCGACCCCAATTAGCAAAGACCCAAGATAGCCGGAGGTCAGGATCACAAACCGATTGCCGCCGCGACTGATCACTGCCCCGTCTCGATCGGGCAAAATTGACAGACTAGCCACTTCGCCACCTGTCACATAGGTGGCGATCGCATGGGCGGCTTCATGAACGAAAACGATCAAAATCTTGAGGGGGGCCACTGCAGGTGATTGCCAGAATGCAAACACAAGGGCAGTCATCAAAAGCAGCTGCCAATGCTCTCGCAATAATCGCAAGTTAGGCCGCGAGGCCCTTTGAGCCAAGATCAAGATATTTACTGCGGCGATCATTGCGCAGTTTCTCGCCAGACAGATCACGCAGTTCGTTCAACATCGCGACCAAAGCCTCGCCAACCGACTTGATCGCGGTCGCACTGTCGCGGTGCGCGCCGCCACGCGGTTCATTGATGATAAGGTCACAGACACCCAGTTCCTTGAGGTCTTTGGATGTCAGGCGCAGCGCCTCTGCCGATTCGCGCATTTTTTCTGCATCTTTCCACAGGATTGACGCGCAGCCTTCGGGGCTGATTACCGAATAGACGGAATGCTCAAGCATCGCCACACGATTTGCTGTCGCAAACGCAACCGCACCACCAGACCCGCCTTCGCCAATAACAACGCTGATTAACGGCACTTTGATGTCCAGGCATTTTTCGGTCGAACGGGCGATCGCTTCTGATTGGCCACGTTCTTCGGCGCCTTTGCCCGGGTATGCGCCGGGGGTATCGACCAGCGTAATCACTGGTAGCCCAAAGCGGTTAGCCAGTTCCATCAGACGGATAGCCTTGCGGTATCCTTCGGGGCGGGCCATGCCGAAATTGCGCGCGATCCGAGATTTGGTGTCATCGCCCTTTTCATGGCCGATCACCATCACCGGGATGCCATTCAATCGCGCAATGCCGCCCATGACGGCGTGGTCATCCGCAAAATTCCGGTCACCCGCAAGCGGTGTATATTCGGTGAATAGGGCGTCGATATAGTCTTTGCAATGTGGACGTTGGGGGTGACGCGCGACTTGGCATTTGCGCCAAGGGGTCAACCCAACATAAAGCGAAGTCAGAAGGTCAGCGGCCTTCTTGTCCAGCGCGTTGGCCTCTTTGGCGACATCCATTTCGGGATTTTCACGCGCCATCGCGCGGAGTTCTTCCGCTTTGCCTTCAATCTCAGCGAGCGGTTTTTCAAAGTCCAGATATTGGGTCATGACTATGGGCCTTTTGCGTCAACTCTGCCCTATATGGCGTTGGGTTTCGTCAATAGCAACACGTTGCGGGTCGGTCAGCGTTCGCTTGCGATCATCTCTGACTGCCGCACAATGACCTCTGCCTGCTTGATGGACGCGATATCGACAAGGCGACCTTTGTAGACGGTCGCCCCTTCCCCACGTGCTTTGGCATTATCCATCGCGGCAAGGATTTCACGTGCTTCTGCGACAGCTTCTGCTGATGGTGTGAACACTTCGTTGGCGAGCGCGATTTGCTTGGGATGGATCGCCCATTTGCCAACCATGCCCAGCGTAGCAGAGCGTTTTGCTTGCGCGCGGTAACCTTCATCGTCGCTGAAATCGCCGAAAGGCCCATCGACGGGCAAAACCCCATGGGTTCGGCAGGCAGCGACAATCGCGGTTTGCGCCCAGTGCCATGGATCAGAATAGTGCCGCGTGTCGCCGTGCAGCATGTAGTAGTTTTCTTGCGTGCCGCCGATGCCCGTCGTCTGCATGCCCATAGAGGCAGCAAAGTCAGCCGCGCCAAGGCTCATCGCGGCCATACGGGGCGAGCTTGCGGCGATTTCTTCGACGTGGGCGATACCAGCGGCGGATTCGATGATGACCTCAAAACTGACCCGCTTCTTGCGGCCTTTGGCAGTTTCGATCGCTGTGACCAATGCGTCAACGGCATAGACATCCGCCGCACAGCCGACCTTGGGGATCATAATCTGGTCGATGCGGTCGCCCGCTTGTTCCATCAGGTCGACAACATCTTTGTACCAGTAGGGCGTGTCCAATCCGTTGATGCGCACGGAAAGGTATTTGGTGTTCCAATCGACCTCATTGATGGCTTGGATCACATTGGCGCGTGCGCTGTCTTTGTCGGACGGTGATACGCTGTCTTCAAGATCAAGGTTGATGACGTCTGCGGTACTTGCCGCCATTTTCGCGAACAGTTTTGTGTTCGATCCCGGGCCAAACAACTGGCAACGGTTTGGACGGGCAGGGGGCGTGGGTTGCATGCGGAATGACATTTGTGGATCCTTGGCGAAGCAAAGTTGCGTCCTTGTTAGCTAAACGGGTATATTATTGCGCAATCGCCCACAAGGTCAAATTTGCAACCGCAGCATTTTGGAATGCCGCGGCGCAATATATGTTTGGAAGCGCGGTCTAGATCCCCGCTTCGACAATCGCTTTGGCCAGGATCGGCACGGTCTGCGCGTTCAGGCCCGCGATGTTCATCCGGCTGTCGCCGACCATGTAGATACCAAAATTAGCGCGCAGTTTCTCGACCATCTCTGGCGTCGTGCCAAGCAGGCTAAACATGCCACGGTGATGGGCCAAAAAGTCGAAACGGTCGCTGTTTGTCAGGCGCTTTAACTCGTCCGCGAGTTGCTTGCGTAATGTTAACATGCCGTTGCGGGTTTCTTCCAACTCGGCTTCCCAGTCGGCACGCAGATTTGGGTCTTGCAGGATAGTCGTCACCACGCGCGCGCCATGGTCCGGTGGGAAGGAATAGTTCTGACGGTTCAGGAAAGCGAGGTTCTGCTGCGCCAGTCCTTGTTGGTCGGCATCTTTGGTTACGGCCATCAAAATGCCCGTCCGTTCGCGGTAAATGCCGAAGTTCTTGGAACAGCTGGCCGCAATCAGGCAGTTTTCAAAGCTGCTCGCAATCTGGCGTGTGGTTTGCGCATCAGCGGCAAGCCCGTCACCAAAACCCTGATATGCAATGTCAACGAAGGGCACGGCATCCTTTTTTTGCATCAAGCTAATGACTTGTGACATCTGATCATAGGTCAGGTTGGCACCTGTCGGATTGTGGCAGCAGCCATGCAGTAAAACCACGTCGCCCGCGGCGACGCCTTTAAGATCTGCCATGAGTCCAACGAAATCCACGCCGCGCGTATCAATGTCAAAATAACGGTAGTCAGCCATTTTCATGCCCAGATACTTGATAATCGACTGATGGTTTGGCCAAGTTGGGTTGGACAGCCAGACTGTCGCATTTGGGGCCGCGATGCGGATCAATTCCAGTGCCTGACGAATGGCACCTGTGCCACCCGGAGTGGCAATCGCAGCAACGCGTTCGTTTGGCACGCTATCGCCGAGAACAAGGTCTTTCATGACCGCGCTAAATGCAGGATCACCTGCAAGCCCTGTGTAGGCTTTGGTGGATTGGTCGGCTAAAATTCGACGCTCTGCCTCTTTGACGGCGCGCATGACGGGGGTGTTGCCGCTGGCGTCTTTATAGACACCGACGCCCAGATCGACTTTGTCGCGGCGTGGATCTGCCTTGAACGAGGCCATAAGCATCAGGATTTTGTCAACAGGTTTCGCGGTTAGGTTTTCTAGCATTTCTTAAGCTCCGGTAGCGATAGGAAGGTCAGCGTACATGCCCCATTCGGACCATGAGCCATCATAAAGCGAATGGTCGGTTTTGCCGATCCGTTCGAGGGCAAGGGATAGAACTGCGGCAGTGACGCCCGATCCGCAGGTGGTAATCGCAGGCTTTTGCAAATCGATACCTGCCGTCTCGAATACGGCGCGCATCGCGGCAGAGGACTTCATCGTGCCGTTTGGGTTCAGCAGGTCTTTGTAAAAGACGTTCACCGAGCCCGGAATATGACCTGACCGCATTCCCGGGCGAGGCTCGGGGGCCGTACCGCGAAACCGGGCAGGTGCACGGGCGTCAATGACGCTGTGGTCACCCAGTTTGGCGGCACGTGCAACGTCGGTCACATCGCGCACGCGGTTTGCCTCGTATTTCACGGTCATATGGCGGTCACGAATGACCGGCGGGCTTGCAGTTGTCGGATGCCCCTCTGCCCGCCACTTGGGCAGGCCACCGTCAAGGACGGCGATATTCCTTTGCCCCATCAACCGGAACAACCACCAGACCCGCGCGGCGGAAAAGAGGCCGGCACCGTCGTAGACTACCACTTGATGGCCATCACCCACGCCCATGGCGCGCATTCGGGACATGAACTTTTCAACTGGAGGGGCCATATGGGGCAGCTCCGACCGCGCATCACTGATGTCGTCGATATCAAAATAACGTGCACCTGGGATATGTGCTGAAGCATACTCTGCCTTCGCGTCACGATCCATGTCTGGCAGGAACCACGTCGCATCAAATATCCGTAGGTCAGGGTCTTTGAGGTGGGCCGCCAGCCACTGTGTGCTGACAAGTGTTTTAGGATCATCAGGTGTTGGTGCGGTCATGGCGCAGTCCCTTCCGAGTGATGGCTTCACGGGTAACTTGCACGGCTGCACATGACAAGAGGATCTGGCATCATGCCCATGCGCCAATTCCTGGGGGGGGTCACCGGAATGCCCGCGCCCAAAGGCGCGAGTACCATTTTCAAATCAAAGCTTGATTTGCTTGGCCATCATGTTCTTGATCACGCCAACAATTGCCAATGCTGCGCCGCCACCGATGCCACCACCGGGAAGCTGCGTGAGAATGCTTGCGATATCAAGACCGCCAGCCGCCGCACGCGACGTTGCCGCTTGCTACACCAAGGATCATTTGAATAATCAGTTGTTCCATTTGATTGTCCCTTCCATTCAGGCCCATTGCTTTTGAGAGCGTCAGCAGGGCCAATAGCTGCGCACGACAAGATTAACCGATGTCACGCGTCCGTGCATCATAGAATATGGGTGGTTGTTGCGGGTCGCGGATGGCTGTGAAAGGGGAAAAAGTGCGTTCTAATCCCCGTGACGCAGCAAACGCTGTTGCTGGCGGCCCCAGTCGCGCTTTGCCTCGGTCTCGCGTTTGTCGTGGTTCTTTTTGCCTTTGGCAGTCGCGATTTTCAACTTCACCAAGCCCCGGTCATTGAAATACATCACCAACGGAACAAGGGTCATCCCCTCGCGCTTTGTCGCATTCCAAAGGCGAGCAAGTTCGCGGCCTTTCACCAAAAGCTTGCGCTTGCGACGTTCTTCATGGCCGAACATGGCGCGGTCGTAGGGCGCGATATAGGCGTTGGTCAGCCAAAGTTCACCGCCATCGACACTGGCATAGCTGTCAGCGATGTTGGATTGGCCAATGCGCAGGGATTTGACCTCTGAACCGGTTAGGATTATTCCGACTTCGATATCTTCCTCGATGGCAAAATCATACCGCGCACGCCGGTTCTCGGCGATGACTTTATAGTTTTTGTTTTCAGGTTTCTTGGCCATAGTCGACATCAGATATGCGATGGGGCGCTGTGGCACAAGGTGCGGGCGGGTCAAGAAGTAAGGAGAAATGCAGTGCTTGTTCAGATTGTGCTGGGATCAGCGCTGTTAGTTTTTTCGATTGTTGTCGCGGGCAGCGTGTTCTGGATCATGGAATACTGGCTGATGCGGTTGCGTCCATGGCTGATTGTGCCGCCGCATCGCCCCAAATTGATGCTGGTGATGTGTGTGTCCGCGGTGGGCATTCTGTTGCAGATGGCAATTGGCGTGTGGGCATGGGCGTTGACGATGATGGCGCTTGGTATTTTTGAAACCGTGGAAACGTCGGTTTATTTCGCGCTCGTCACTTTTACGACGCTTGGATTTGGCGACATCTTGCTGCCCATTGAATGGCGGCTACTGGGTGGAATGGCCGCGATCAACGGCCTGCTGAACATAGGTTTTGTCACAGCAATGCTGGTAGAGGGGCTGCGTCAAGTCCGCCTACAGCAGATTGCCTTGATGGATGCTGATACATGACAATTTCTGTTCTAAATAATCTCAGGGCAAGACATATTTTTCTTGCCAAACATGGTCTGTCTGAAAGTCCATCTGGATCTGGCAAAGGTGCAGACCTTCAGGCCGTTCTGGGCAATCTGGGTTTTGTACAACTAGACAGCGTGAATACATTTGCCCGCGCTCATGACCTGATCTTGTGGTCGCGCAAGCAGCAGTATCGGCCCAAAGCCTTGCAGCATTTGCTACACCGCGACAGGCAAGTTTTTGAGCATTGGACCCATGACGCCGCAATCATCCCGATGAAAAGCTTTGCCCATTGGCGCTTGCGGTTCGCCCGAGATGAGGCGCTGTTGTCTTCCAGATGGAAGGACTGGCAGCGTGATGACTTTCACGCCAAAATTGATGATGTGCTCAAGCGGATTTCCGACCATGGCGCCTGTAGGTCGGGGCAAGTTGGCGAGGGTGAAAGCCGTGGATCAGGTGGCTGGTGGGACTGGCACCCGTCCAAGACTGCGCTGGAGTATCTTTGGCGGTCGGGCCAAGTTTCGGTCTTGTGCCGCGAAGGGTTCACCAAGGTTTACGACCTGACAGAGCGGGTCATTCCTCCCGACCAGCTGAACCGTCGTTATCACCCCCAAGAGACGATTGATTGGTGTTGTAACGGCGCTTTGGACCGTTTGGGGTTTGCGACCAGTGGTGAATTGGCCGCCTTTTGGGACCATGTCACGTCAGCCGAGGCCAAAGCATGGTGTGCAGCGGCTTTGTCTGAAGGTGACGTGGTTGAGGTCGATGTCGAGGGCGTCGACGGCACGTTGCGCCGCGCATTTGCCCGTCTGGGCATCATGGACCTTACTGTTGCCGCCCCTGCACCGCGTATCAGGGTTCTTTCCCCTTTTGATCCCGCATTGCGCGACCGCAAACGGGCCGAGCGTTTGTTTGGCTTCAATTACCGGATCGAGATTTTTGTGCCAGAGGCCAAACGCAAGTACGGCTATTATGTATTTCCGGTGATCGAAGGAGACCGGTTAATCGGGCGGATAGATATGAAGCGAACGGATGGCGCACTGGTCGTCCGCGCGTTCTGGCCCGAAGCGGGCGTTAAAATGGGGGCGGGACGCTTGAAAGCCTTGCATGCTGAATTGGAACGCGCCGCAGCTTTTGGGGGCTGCAGCGCGCTGAATTACGATGAAGAATGGGTCAGGAAAGGAGGATAAAAACCTACCTTACGTCAGTTCAACAGACCAGCATGGACCATCGCTGCACGTATCTTCTCTTTTGTTGGATCCATCAAATCCGTCAGCGGCGAACGCACATCTGCGCGGCACATGCCCAGCAGTGACATACCGTATTTTGCCCCAACAAGACCGGGTTCGGTAAAGACCGCCTCGTGCAATGGCATCAAGCGATCAAGCAATGTCAAAGCAGTCGCGTAGTCACCGGCCAGTGTGGTCTCTTGAAACTGCGCGATCAGTTTGGGTGCAATATTCGCCGTCACTGATATGCATCCAACACCGCCATGCGCGTTAAAGCCCAATGCAGTCGCATCTTCGCCCGAAAGCTGGATGAAATCCGCACCACAGCGCATCCGCGTGGCAGGCACCCGCGACAGATCAGCTGTCGCATCTTTGACGCCGACGATCATCTCGTGCCTGGCCAGTTCCGCCATCGTGTCTGGCGACATATCAACGGCCGAACGGGGCGGGATGTTGTAAATGATGATGGGCAGACCGCAGTCAGCGGCAGCCGTGAAATGTGCGATCAAGCCGCGCTGGGTCGGCTTGTTGTAGTAAGGTGTGACGACCAGTGCCGCATCAGCACCCGCAGCTTTCGCGGCTTGCACCAGACGCACGGTCTCGGCGGTATTGTTAGAGCCCGCGCCGGCAATCACTGGAATGCGGCCCGCTGCCTCTGCGACAACTGTTTCGACGACCAAGTCATGTTCTGCATGGGTCAGGGTCGGGCTTTCGCCGGTTGTGCCAACGGGAACAAGCCCATGGCTGCCCTGATCCACATGCCAGTTCACAAGTTTTTTCAGCGCGTTCACGTCAACTTGGCCGTCCGCAAACGGCGTGACGAGGGCGGGGAGTGATCCCTTAAACATGGCACGCTTCCTTCTTGTTGATGGCCGGGTTTGGCCGCAGTAAAATCGCGCGGACACTAGGCGGTGTGCGCAAATCCTACAAGCCCTTCGTTGCAGACAGCGCACACATCTTTCCGCCGATTGCCGCGTTTGTGAGTTGCCATCGATGGTGCCAAGGTTACGTTAAAGGATAGCCTTAACATGATGGTGTCTCTATGCGATTTGCGGCCCTTTTGATGACGCTCGGCTTGACCGCGCAGCCAGTAACAGCGCAAACGGTCAATCCCAAAAGCATTGCCGCAATCGCCGCTGCTGACGCGGATTGGGACGAGGCATATGCGATAGCAGAAGACGCCGATCCTCTGACGGTTGACGTGCTGTCATGGTTGCGGTTGCGGTCAGGTGATGCGGAATTTGCAGAGTATCAGGCCTTTGTTGCAGCTAGTCTCGACTGGCCGGATCTGGGGCGACTACGTGCCGAAGCCGAGCCGTTGATCGAAAAAGGGCATGATCCAAACGAAGTCACCGCTTGGTTCGCACAAAACACACCCCAAACAGGTGAAGGGGCCGTCCGTTTGGCCGAGGCGTTGATGACTTCTGGCGGTGTTGAAGATGCACGTTTGGCGCTGCGCGAGGCGTGGATCAATCTGCGCCTGACGAAAGAAGGACACGACGCTATGGTTGAGGCCTTTGGCGATGTCCTGACGCCTTATCATATGGCGCGTACTGATGAACTTTTGTGGCGTTCCCGACGTGAAGAGGCGGAACGCATGTTGCCCCTGTTGCCGGACGGGCCACGCGCATTGATCGCAGCCCGCATAGGCTATCTTACCCGCGCCAGCGACCTGCGATTGCGCCTAGAGGCCGTTCCAGCTGCGTTGCGTCAAGATGCAGGCCTTGCCTACGACCGCTATTCTTGGCTGGCCGGAAGAGGCGAGCGCACTGAAGCCGTGGCCTTGTTGTTGGATCGTTCAACCAGTGCTGCCGCATTGGGTGAACCCTTTCGCTGGTCGGGTTGGCGCCGCGTACTTGCGCGGTGGGAAATGCGTGAAGGCCGCGCAGAACAGGCTTATATCCTAGCCTCGCGCCACTTTCTGTCCGAAGGCGAATCCTATGCTGACCTAGAGTGGTTGGCGGGCTATCTCTCACTGATTTATCTGGGTGATCCAACCCAAGCCCTTGGGCATTTTGAGAACGGATTGCGGGCCTCCAGCAGCCCGATTTCGGTTGGACGCATGCAGTATTGGATAGGCCGCACCTATGAGGTCAAAGCCGAATTTGGTATGGCAGCGACAGCTTACGGCGCTGCAGCCGACCACCAAACCGGATTTTACGGATTGCTGGCCTCTGAAAGAATAGGTCGTCCGCTTGACCCGTCTGTGGCAGGGGAAAAGATTGCTTGGCAAGGTGCGGCCGTTTTTGACGACACTTTGACACGCGCCGCACTGATGCTGCTCGCAGGCGGCGAACGGGGTGCGGCAGTTACGTTCTTTGCCGACCGCGGGCGAACCCTTGATGAGGAAAGTCTAGCCGCTTTGGGCCAGTACCTAAGCGAGATTGACGAGGAATATTACACGCTGCTTTTGGCGAAAACAGCAGTTACGCGCGGCATTGTGATTCCCTCGATTTACTTCCCTGTCCATGATGTTGCGCAGATGGACTTGCCGGTCGATTCGTCTTTGGTTTTGTCAATTGCGCGCCGCGAGAGCGAATTCAATATCGGTATCGGCAGCCCTGTTGGCGCGCTGGGCCTGATGCAAGTCATGCCCGCCACAGCCGAAGAAGTCGCAGGCGATCTGGGCCTGCCTTATTCCAAGCCGCGTTTGACCAGTGACTGGGCGTATAATGCCGAAATTGGTGCGGCCTATTTGGCCTATCTGACCGAGGAGTTTGGCCCAACCCCGGTAATGATTGCGGCAGGATATAACGCCGGCCCAAGCCGCCCGAAGCGCTGGATGGACGAATACGGTGATCCGCGTTTGCGCGAGATGGATGTCATAGACTGGATCGAGCATATTCCGTTTCGGGAAACCCGCGACTACGTCATGCGCGTGACCGAAAGCATTCCCATCTACGAGGCAAGATTGTCCGGGGTGACGGGTACCATTCGTTTTACGGATTTGCTTCTTGGGTCAAAGCCGCTGGTCCGCCCGCTTGTGCGGCCTGAGTTGGTCGAAACCCCCGCACCACAAAGTGTGGTGCGCCCCATTGCACGGCCTTAAGCGACCTTCTTGGCCCGCCACAGCGTGAACAGCCCTGCAGCGACGACGATTGCTGCACCCAGTGCCACATTGGGGCGCAATGTCTCGCCCAGCAAAAAGATGCCAATTGCGCTTGCAAAGACCAGTTGCAGATAGGCAAAAGGCTGGACCGAACTGGCTTCTGCGACCTCGTAGGTTTTGATTAGGAGCCAATGCCCGCCCGCACCTGTTACGCAAAGGACCGCCATCCATTGCCAATCGGCAAAGCTCATCGGTTCCCAATACCAGACACCTGCGATTGTCATCACCACTGCACCGGATGTTCCGGTCCAGAAGAAAGACGTCGCCGTCGTATCTTTGCGGGCTGCGTAACGTGTTAGCAGCCCGTAAAGCGCGAACATAAGTGCAGAGGCAAGCGGGACAATGGCAACGGGCGCAAAGACGGCATAACCGGGTTGCAGGATCACAAGCACACCGACAAAACCAATCCCGATAGCGGTCCAGCGCCGCCATCCGACCTGTTCGCCCAAAACCGGACCGGAAAGCGCTGCAATCAACAGCGGGTAACAGGCAAAAACGGCGTGACTTTCGACTAGCCCCAGCAGGACAAAGGCGCTGACCATCACGCAAATCTCAAGCGCCAACAGCGTGCCGCGCGTAATCTGCAAGATCAGCTGTTTGGTTGCGGCGGCCGCACGGATCGACCCTGACTGCCGCGTGGCAATGGTGATGACGAAGGCCGCAAAGAACCAATAGCGGATCATCACGATCATGATGACGTTATAGTTCCCAGCCAAATGCCGCGAAATCCCATCTTGGACCGCAAAGACAAACGTCGTGGCAATCATCAGCATAATGCCGAGACGTTGGTTATTTTGCATGCGGCATCCTTGCACGGGTCATATGTCGCTTGCGCCCGTATCCGGCTGTGCGTGTGACTTCAAAACCTGCGTCCTGCAAGCTCCGTCTGATATGTCCCGCTGCACTATAGGTGGATGCTGTTCCGTCAGTTTTGGTATGCACACCTACCGCAGCAAGCAAAGAAGGTTCCCAAAGCTGTGGGTTTTTGGCTGGCGAGAACCCATCCAGATACCATGCATCTGCTTGGTGCTGCCAAGCGGGAACCGTTAACCGCGCATCGCCAGTCATGACCTGCAGGATCAGGCCATCGTCAAGCTGTGTCGCACCTTGGTCGGGGTGCCAAGCGTCGCACAGTTTGTCCGCATAAGGCTTTAACTGCGGGAATTGTGCTAGCGCTTGCCGCATATCATCCAAGCTCATCGGGTAAGCTTCGAACGACGTAAAGTGCAGTTGCCCCGAACGCCCTGCGCAATCCCATGCAGCCCATGTCACCAAGAAATTTAAACCAGTCCCAAAACCCAGTTCTGCAATATGAAAATCGCCGCCGAACCGCGCGGGCAGGTCGTTGCCTACCAGAAAGACGTGTTCAGTCTCGGCCAGACCGTTATCCAGCGAATAATAAGGATCATCAAAGGCAGTCGCGATCGGCACGCCATCCCGCCAGTCGAGTTTTGCTGTCTGGTTTGTCATGGCCCTGTGCCTTAAGTCTGACGCATCTTTGGTCTGAAGGACACGAAATGGCAACGATTGATGTCACGGTAATGGGTGCAGGCGTTTTTGGCTTGTCCGTGGCCTATGCCTGCGCGGTGCGCGGTGCGTCTGTGCGCGTGATTGACCCGAACGGTGTAGCGTCAGGTTCCAGCGGCGGGCTGATCGGTGCCTTGGCCCCGCATGTGCCTGAGAACTGGAATGACAAGAAAGCGTTTCAATTCGACAGCCTGATTATGGCAGATGCGTTCTGGCGCAAAGTTAGTGATTTGGCGGGGACTGAAGTGGGGTATTTCCGCTCTGGCCGGTTGCAGCCTTTGGCAGACGAACGTGCCGTTGAACTGGCACACGCACGGGCCGCGACGGCGCAAGAGTTGTGGCAAGGCAAGGCTGTGTGGGAGGTCGAGGCTGCTGGGCATTCCGCATGGATGCCGCCGTCGGCGTCGGGTCTGGTTATCCGCGATACGCTGTCCGCGCTGATCCATCCGCGCCGCGCGACCCGTGCGCTGGCCAAGGCCATTGTGGCGATTGGCGGTGAAATTGTCGGCGAAGGTGCGGCGGTTGGCCAGACCGTTTGGGCGACAGGCTGGTCAGGCATGCAAGAGATCGGCGGCAATGGTGTCAAAGGGCAGGCGGCCTTGCTGCGCTATGATGCAATCGGCCAGCCGCAGTTGTTTGCAGATGCCTTACACATCATCCCGCACGGCGATGGCACGGTAGCTATTGGCTCTACATCAGAGCGTGAATTTGAGGTACCTTTTGAGACGGACGCCGCCCTAGATGATGCTCTGGCACGTGCCTATGCGGCCTTTCCGATTTTGGAAGGCGCAGAAGTGATCGAGCGCTGGGCTGGTGTGCGCCCGCGCAGCAAAAGTCGTGCGCCGGTTTTGGGAATGCATCCGACGCGGAAAGGCGACTACATCGCGAACGGAGGGTTCAAGATCGGGTTCGGCATGGCCCCGAAGGTGGGCGAAGTCATGGCCGATTTGCTATTGGAAGGCCACGATACGATCCCCAAAGGTTTTCGCGCCTAGCAAGTCATCGCGGAAAGTGACGGCGCCGAGATGTGGATTCAGACGGTCGGTGCCGCAGCAAATGGCAAATGTCCGGTCTTGATCCAAAACTTTGCACCGTCAGCGCCAGCCGTGATTCGCAAGTCAGCACCTTGCGGCAACCGCAGCCAGGCCCCTTTGGTCAGAGTGTCGCCGCCTTCTATAGCACTGCCTGAAATCATCAAAAGCTCTGCGCCGCCTTGCGGGGTTTCCGAAAGCATGCAGCCTGCGTCCAGCGCCACAAAGCGCACTGTTTCGCGCGCATCGTCATATAAAACGTTCACGCGGAAGCCTGCATCACCTGCAACAAGACCTGCGTCCATGTCCTTGCGAAACTGGTTGCGATCATCTGCATCGAATTGCCAAAGCTTGACGAAAATAACACAGCCTTCTGCAGCCCCGGGCGTGTGTGATGTTGTAGGCGGATTGCGCACATAGGTGCCTGCCGGATAGTCACCGTGTTCGTCTTGAAACACGCCTTCAAGCACAATGAATTCTTCGCCACCTGTGTGAGTATGGGCGGAAAACTGGCTGCCCGGCGCATAGCGGACAATGGATGTGGCGCGCGCGACCTCGTCCCCGATCCGGTCAAGCATGCGTCGATCTACGCCCGCCATTGGCGAGGCCTTCCAAGGGATGTTATGCGAATGAAGCATGACCCGTTGGGTGAAGTCAGCGTTGAGTTCCATTGTCAGTCCTTCAAAGTCGGGTGATTGTGACGCCAGCATTGGTCAGGTGCTGCCTGATGCCACGTGCAATAGCAACAGCACCGGGGGTATCGCCATGCAAGCATATTGTGTCGATCTGACATGGAATATGTGCGCCGCTTTCGGCAATGATCGCGCCTGCTTCCAGCATTTTGAGGATGCGGGGTGCCGCAATTTCGGCATCATGCAAGACAGAGTTAGGCAGTGCGCGATCAACTAGCGTTGCATCGTCATTGTAAGCGCGGTCTGCAAAAATCTCGCCAGCCCAGTTACAGCCTAACTCGCGCACGACCTCTTCCATAGCGGTCGCGGCAAGCACCATGATCACGATGTCAGGGTCCACATCAAGGGCCGCCTGATAGCAGGCCCGCGCAAGTGCGTGATCGACCGAGGCCATGTTGGACAAAGCACCATGTAGCTTCAGATGCCGCACCTTTCCGCCTGTACGTTTTGCGACGGCCTGTGCTGCGCCCAACTGGTACGCTACATCGTTGGCGATCTCAGCGTGCGGCAGTGGCAGTTTGCGCCGCCCGAAACCTTTGAGGTCTGCAAACCCCGGATGCGCACCGATACCTACGCTATTTGCGACGGCCAAGCGCATTGTCTCATGCATCACATTCGTATCGCCTGCGTGAAAACCGCAGGCCACATTGGCCGATGACACGATGTCCAGCAACGCCGCGTCATCACCCATGCGCCACGGGCCAAAGCCTTCGCCCATATCGGCGTTCAGGTCTACTTTGCGTGTCATGTCAGGGCCTTTCCAAGTCGTCGCCGCTGGTTGCACCACTGATCAACTGGTAGCGTAGCAAATCGGCAATGTCATGGGGGTCGCGGACCATCGGTTGGCACATCTGAGCAAGCTGGCGCAGTTTTGCGGCTTGAGTTTGGGCGGTTGCTTCAGCTTTTTCCAACGTCAAAAATCGGAACTGAAGCGCCGTTCCCGGTGCCGCTTGTGCGATTTTGGGCAGGTCCGCAGGTATGACGCTGCCAATCCGGGGGTAGCCGCCGATCGTCTGACATTCGGCTAGCAGTACGTAAGGCACGCCCGCGCCCGTCATCTGAATATCGCCTGGTACGATCAGATCGGACACATGGTTCAAGCCATCTTTGGTACCAAACTCTGCGCCCGAATGTTCCAGCCTGATGCCCTGCCTGTTGCCGCGCGGGCTGCGGTGAAATGTCGTGCTGGTAAACACGTCCAGCGCGTCTTGGTCGAAAAAGTCTGTCTGTGGCCCTGGCATGATCCGCACGGTTCCACCGCTGAAACGATCCTCGACGCGCAGTTTTCGTGGCGCACGCATGCGATCAGAATCGGGCCCGAGCGGGAGTGTATCACCTGCTTGCAGGCGCTTACCGATCCCAGCTGTCAAATGTGCCGCGCGGCTCTCCATCACTGGCGGTGTCCTGATACCGCCCGCGAAGGCGAGATAGCCGTAGACACCAGCCTTTGCCGCACCAACCGTGAGGGTGGCACCTGTGGGCAGGAATGATGTGCTGTTTGGAAAAACCCGCGCGCCGTCTATATCGGCGTCCATCGCGGCACCCGTAAGGGCAAACCGCGTGCCTTCATCCACCTTAAAGCGTCCGCCAAAACCCATCATTTCTATCACGGCTTGCGTGGGCGAACTGCCTAGCAAGGCCGCAGCTTCAAGTAATGCAAGCGGGTCTGCTGCACCACCAGTCGAAAGCCCCTGCGCCTTCCAACCCGGGCGGCCAAGGTCTTGAACCGTCAGGCCTTGGCCTGCGCTGATGATCGTCAGTTGTACCATTATCGCAGCACCTCGCAGGTGGCGCCGCCATTAGTGTCGCTATTGGCTTCGATATCGCGGAAATCACTATCCGAGACAGCGCTGAATTGCACCGCATCCCCCGGTTCTAAAGCAAAGGGGTCGGCTGTTTCGGGCAGATACACGCGAAATGCGGTCTGACCGATGCGACGCCATCCTGTTGGCGCATCTGCCGCCCAGATGATGAGCTGCCGAACCGCGCAGATCAGCGCCCCGCGCGGCAAACTGTCGGTCAAATCTGATTGGCGCGGCACATTCCAATTTGGTGGCAGCATTCCCAAATATGGCTGCCCGGGCGCGAAACCAATAGCGATGACGCGCACCGTCGTGGCTTCGACTTCGGCTACAGCCTGTTCTGGGGTGAGGCCCGCGAGGGCTGCGACTTCGCCCAACTGCGGGGCGTATGTTGGGCCAAAGGCCACCGGGATACGCCACAGGCGTTTCGGGCTGTTCTCGGTTGCTTGTTCCGACGCCAGCAATTCTGTGACTGCCTGCGTGACGCTAGTGCGGTTGGTCACATGGGGATCAAAACCGACCCGCACTGATACCAGCGAAGACGCAACCTCTGTCACGCCTTCTATAGCGGCATTCTTGACCTGTTCGCAAAATCCCAAGGCGCGTGCGTTCGCTGCCTCTGTTAAGGTGCGGGCGAAGCGGACCAAGATACCGTCGACCCCAAGTGGGCGCAACTCCGGTTCGGGAAGGGATGTGTTCATAGGTCAAGTTTACGCAGTCTGCGCGGGGCTGTCGATGGGGCCACCAGTATTTGACCTTCCCCGAAGCTTCGTTCGATGCCGGTTGATCATGATTTGAGTTTGTGCATCCAAATGCTCTCTAGTTTTAGTCGACATTAAATTGCTGCACCACCTGCGCAACCTGTGCGTCCGACAGCCCAATCGCATCAAAGCTGCGCGTCAGGATGGCGAGCTTCGCAGTTTCCTCGAGTTCTTCCATTGCATAGACCGCCGCGTCCAGCGTTTTGCCCGCAACGACAGGACCATGATTTGCTAAAAGAACCGCGCTGCGTTTACCCGCCAGTCCACGCACAGCTTCGCCCATCTTAGGATCGCCGGGTATGAAGAAGGGACCAAAGGCAAGTTGACATTGAAGGGTGACGGGGCGGTTAGTTTTCGGGCTTTCAGGTTTTCGGGGGCCACGACCAGCGCGTTGTGCTTGCCCCTGATACGCACGACGGGTTTGGCGGTGACTGCACCCATGCACTGCAATTGCATGTTGTGGTAGGGCTTTTGGATGGGGCGCCGATCGAAAATATTGCAGACGATTACCTGCATGTTATTGCCGCAGAAAAGGCAATCTATCTTGCGGCACAAGACGGCCGAAAGGTCGCGGTTTAGGCGCGGTTGATGCGGTCAGCGGCTGCTTCAGACGCGGCCAATGCGCCCTCGATCAGGCCGCCATTGTCGGATGTCAGTTCGGTCGTGGCAAAGATCAATCTGTCATTCCAGACCTGCCGCAAAGCTGAAGGCATTTGATAGGGCGGATGTCCCGCTGGCGGATTGGCGTCTGCGGGGCTTGCGGTAAAGTCGGCTTGGGACCAATCCTCAAGTTGGGTGGTAATTGGGTTTCCCGCTTCAGCACCAAAAAGGTTGACCAGTTGCGCTATGGCAGCTTGAGACAAAGCAGCACCGCTATTGGCGCGGGCGTCAGCGGGGATGCCGACAAACCCGAATAATGCCCCTAGGCTTGCGTTGTCAGGGCCAGCGTCATGGATTTCGACCAGCGGGCCGCGCCTGCTACTAGCATCGCCGGACAATCCGTCGTTGCGCCAAAATGGTGTC